>JAJRYZ010000316.1 GCA_024275515.1 Spirochaetota bacterium | reverse complement strand
ATAGTGCTGGAGAACATCAAGACGCCGATCGGGATCGCCGGTCCCGACCTTTCCGAATACCTCGGGCAGCCGGTTTTCCGTCATGAACGACTGAGCGCGCCCAACCGTCCCGGCAACGCCGTCGGGCTCGCATGGACGAACTTCGGCGGCGACGTGCTCGTCATAGAGGCGGTGAACAACCCGGGAAAAGAAGGCTTTCGACTGACCGGTCAGATGGGCGAAGTGATGCAGGAATCGGCAAATATCGCTTATACCTACATCCGTCACGTGGCCGACGAGTACGGCGCCGCGCGCGACTTTTTCGTGCGGAACATGATTCATTTGCACATTCCGGCCGGCGCCACTCCAAAGGACGGTCCGTCCGCCGGAATCACGATGGCCGCGGCGCTTCTTTCACTGGCCACCGGCAAAAAGCTCCGGAAGAGTATCGCGATGACCGGAGAGCTGAGTCTTTCCGGAAACGTGCTTCCCATCGGCGGGTTGAAGGAGAAAACGATCGCCGCGCGCAGGAACAAGATCAAGACCATTATCATTCCGAAGCAGAACGAGCGCGATCTGGACGACATCCCCGACCACGTCCGAAAGGGGATCGATTTCCGGCCGGTCGAGACGATGGAGGAAGTCATATCGATACTGTTCTGACCTGCCGGCGCCCGGGCGTGTCCGCCCGCATAGTTTCCGTTGTCTCGCTGACCGCGCTCGTTTTGCTCGTCTTCGCGACCGGATGCGCCGACGGACCCCGTGCGGTGCGTCGATCGATTCACGCCGATTTCGATTTGACTCCTCGCGACCTCGCCGATCTCATCGCGCCTCTCCCCGCGCACATCCGGACGGTCATCGACGGTAACCGGTGGTACTTCCTCGAACTGCTCGATCGGACGCTTTCGACCGCAGCGCCGCTCGCCGTACTTGTCGACAAAACTCACCCGTTGCCGGACGACTATGAACCGCCGGATCTGGTGTCGCTGACCGACTACGACATTCGCGCGACTCGTCGCAACCTTCTCCTGCGACGAATCGTGATGCCCGATCTGCTGGCGATGGTCGAGGCGGCGCGAATCGACGGGGTCGAGCTCGTCGTCTCTTCGGCGTATCGCTCCTACGAATACCAAGCCGAGGTGTACGCTCGAAACGTTGCACGAAGCGGAAAGGCGCAGGCCGACAGAGAGAGCGCGCGGCCGGGCAAATCGCAACACCAGCTGGGGACCACGCTGGACTTCGGTTCCATCTCCGACGACTTCGGCGACACTCCCGCCGGCCACTGGCTCTCGGAAAACGCCTGGCGTTACGGGTTTTCTCTCTCGTATCCGGACGGCTACGAAGCGCTCACCGGATACCGTCATGAGAGCTGGCACTACCGTTATCTTTCACGCCCGGTCACGTTGCTCGAACACGTGTTTTTCGATTCGATCCAGCACTACCTGCTTACGTTCCTCTACGAGAACCGGGCCGCGCTCGCATCGGCGCGGACGGACTGACCACGATTCGTCCCGAACCAGTCTCTCCGGCCGGAAGCGTAGATAAACTCCGAACCGACGGATCAAGCCGGTTTTTTTGGTCCGCTCGGTCCGTCCCGCGTAGGTATGGTATAATCTCTACTATGATCGTACGAATTGTTCACGCATATGTCGCCGAAGAGAGTCTGCAGGAGTTTCGGGAAGCCACGAAGAAGAATCACGCCGCATCCGTGCAGGAACCCGGCGTGCTTCGCTTCGACGTGCTCGAAGACGTCGACCGCCCGGGGCATTTCGTGCTCTATGAAGTGTACCGGTCCGAAGCCGCGGCCGAATCGCACAAGCGGACGCCGCATTATGCCGAATGGAAGACTGCGGTCGCGCCGATGATGGAACGCGATCGCGAAAGCGCCGCCTTCCAAGTCGTGGCCCCAAAAGACGTGAAAATGTGGAAACCGTAAGACCGCGACCTCTCGCATCAATCCGGCAACCGGGATTCAAGAGATCTAGTGCCGGCACCGCCCCAGGCGACCGGTCATCGGGACGAAGCGCACGCCCATCAACTCCGACCGCCTCAGGCGTTTTCCAAGTTTGGTGATCTGAACGAGTTCCTGGTAGCCGTGCGGCGGACCCTCCGGGTAGATGATCGTCCCGCCGTCGGCGAGTTGATCAAACAACACACTCGGGCAGTGAGTCATGGAAGCGGCGACGACAACCGCGTCGAACGGCGCGTATTCGGGGGCGCCGAGACTCCCGTCGGCGAAAATGCACTTGACGTTGATGAAGCCGAGTTGATCGAGCAGTCGCCGCGCGCGTCTGAACAGAACCTCGACGATCTCAACAGTGACCACGCGCCCCGCCAACTCCGCAAGAACCGCGGCCTGATAGCCCGACCCCGTTCCGATTTCCAGCACTTGGCTCGCCTCCGTAAGCGACAACCGCTCGCACATGAAAGCAACGATGTACGGTTGAGAGATCGTCTGTCCGCTCCCTATGGGCAACGGCTGATCGTCGTAGGCGCGGGCGCGAAGATGCTCCGGAACGAACAGATGCCGTGGAACCGACCGCATGGCCTCAAGCACGCGCTCGTCGCGCACTCCCCGCCGCGCGATCTGCTCGGCGACCATGCCGGCGCGAAGCTCCTCATCGCTCGGTCGCATCGTCGACTCCTTCGGCCTGCTTAAGTCTGGCTACGACCATAGAACGGATTTCTTCGGCGGGGCCGATTCTGCGGACAAGATACTCACCGATCCATCCTCGGCGCACTCGTCCCAGATCGATCATGCCGTGCGCCGCGCGGCGTGCCCGCGCGAGAACCGGGCCGAGTCCGGCTATCGCTCCCCGGGCTTCCCACATCGCTCTCTGTCGAATCGCCGATGTCTGGACGAGACCGATCATCGCGCTCCATGCCGCCCCGGCCAGATTCCACGCGAGATCGAGATCGTCCTCGAACGCCCGCCGCACGTTCCGAATTGCCACCGCCTCGTGAGTAGCGGCCGCGTGCTCTCGTGCTCCGCCCCGGCCGTCGGCAGCAGAGGCGAACGCGTACAGTAGATCGACGACCGCCTCGATGCCGAGCGATTCGGACGGCGGCTTGAGCACGACGTCCCCGCACTCGGCGATTCTTCTATCGGGCATGTAGTGTTGATCATACTCCAGTAAACGCCACGACGGCAGCCCCGCGAAAGGCCCCCTCGACGATCCGCTCCCACGGCCACGATACGAACGCCCGATCACGGGCACAACGCCTCGCCGGCGCGCCGACTCGACGAATCGATCAACCGCGACCGAATCGCTATGTCGGCCGGTGGCCGGAAGAAACAGCGTCTTAACTCTCGGAAGCAGCGCGCACAGATCATCGAGAAGGTCGACGGCGTATTTCGCGGCGCCCGGCGCGGCGCCGTCCAGCCGAAAAGCTCCGTCCGCGCGAAGATGTCTACGCGCCGGCGATGCGAGCAGCGGTGTCGACCGGGCGAAGAGCGAAAAAACAGGCACAAGCTCGACGCCCAGAGCCTCCGCGCGCTCGGCGACGGCGCCCACCTCTTTTTCGTCGAACAGTCCGGCGCCGGTCGGCATTCCCGAAAGACTCCACGGAAAAAGCCGTTCCCAGTCTACTACGACCGTCGAAATCCCCGACTTGCAGAGCTCTGTGAGGATATCGAGGAATCGTTCGGTCGTGGGCGGATAAGATTCAAACGATAGGTACACCCGCATAGGCAGACCTACCGCGACGAGACGACCCATGCCTCGCGGCCGACATGTCCTCTACGGTGCGCGCCGGAGACGGACGTCCTCCACCGCGCATCCACCGTCTTCCCCACTTTCGACGTATCCTCGAAGCGACAAGGTGTGCGACCGATTCGATCACCGACCGTGCGTCGGGGCGAAGGTCCGAGCATGCAGATAGGATAATGTCTTCCATGCAAAAAAAAAAGGCTGAGGGAGCTGCGCCAAGGAACCCGCTCCGCCAGCCATAGGAGGGAAGAGAACCGCTCGACACACAATATAGCGCAACGGCTGCGTACTTTCAGGTAAAATCGGCGGGTAGTCGTCCGGCCCCGTGCCGCACGACCGTCGGCACGGGCAGCGTGAGGTCCACGACGGTCGACGGCGCGGCGGCGGGAAGATCACCGGCGTCGACGATAAGCTCGACGGCCCCCGAAAACTCCCGAACGATGCATTCGATACTCGAAAGAGCCGGAAAGCCGGAACGATTGACGCTCGTTGAATAGAGCGGACCGCTCGACTGCATGATTTCGCGAAGAAACTCGCTCGCCGGCAGTCTGATCGCGACGGTTCCGCCCCCGCGCGCACGCACGATGTAAGTCATCGGGCCGGGCCACAGAGCCAAAAGCCGCGGATCGATCGTCTGGACGCTGAACCGCGAAACAGACTCCACATCGGAGATAAGAACGATAAACGGGCGGTTCTCATCCCTCCCCTTGATCGCACGAAGCCGATTCTCCGCGTCGGGAACACACCCGCAGAGTCCGTAAATCGTGTCGCACGGCAGGATCGCGATCGCTCCCGACAACAACGCATCGGAGGCGACGACCGCGACGTCATCCGCGTACGGAACTACTCGTGTCTCGACCAACGCCCACCGTCCCGCCGATAAAGAAAAGGAGCGCCGTAACGAATCCGATCGCCCTAAACACCGTATGATCTCGACCGGCGATCTCGTATCGTTTTACCATCCTACCGAGCACGCGCGTCAACGTAGCCTCGCCGGTCCCGGGAAGAAAAACTCGGATTTCACCCTCTCGATAGTAGCCTAGTTTTCTGCCGAGGAGAACCACCTCTTCTCCGTCATGCAGCAGCAGGTCGCGACGCGCTTCCAAATCGGCGCCGATTCGCTCGAGCTGTCCGATATTCGCCGAAAGCGCCGTCCGATGCGCTTCCATGGCGCGCAGCGCGACCACCCCGGACGGTCCGAAAACAAAAACCAGCAAGGTCTGCACGAAAAAACCGAAATAGAGCGAAAGCGCGACGCGTACTCCGATTTTCATATCTTCAGTTACGGAGTCTACCGCGTCGGGCTTTAGCGGTTCCCTGGACCTATCTCGTTACTTTTCTTAATTTTATCAACACGCCATTGCCTTTTGCCGATATTTGCAGTAGTGTGAAATATAGACTCGGGAGTGCCGAATGACTACGGACGCGGAGCGCCTGTCGGGTGCAAATGAGCGGGAGGACAGTCTTTCTGCTGATATGGCTAATCTTGACGAAACTGACGATCTCGAAGAATACGGCGTCTGGGTGAAAATCGGTCCCGAAGAGGTGCCGGGAGACGCCGATTCCCCGGCCGGTGAAGCTGCGGCGGAAAGAAACTCACACGAGAGCCTGGAGACGAGCGCTGTGCTGACTGAAGAAGAAGAGCAATTGCTGAGCGACTTGGAAGACGCCGATTCCATCCAGCCGGACGAAACGGACGGCGCCGTCGAAACGACGGCGCCGGACCTCGAAATCGAAGACCTTACGCCGGATGAGCTTTCACCGGGGGAACCTGATTCGTCTCCTGCGCACGATGATTTTGATATCGCGAGTGTCGACGAGTTCACGCTCGAAGACGATGAGTCGGTCGAAACTCCCGATGCCGAGGAACTTGTGATCGACGAGGACGACCTCAACATTCCCGAACTCGACGATCTGGACCTTACCGATGAACAACCGGATACCGCATCGCCCGATATTGAAGAGCTCCCCGATTTCGACGCCGAGTTGCCCGAAGTCGAGGAGCTGAGCGACATTGTCCCGGACTCCGCCGACATCGTTTCCGAAGTGGAGGAAAGCAGCGCGACGGATGAGGCTGCCGAGTCAAGCGCCGAGATCCTGAAGGAAGAGGAGCTTGACGAGGTCGTTACCGCGGAATCGCTTCCCGGGGCGGATGACGACCTCGACGACATCGATATCGGCGACCTCACTCAGTCGGACTTCGGTGAAGAGCTCGCGGAGCTCGAAACTGAAGATGATCTGTCGACCGATCTCGACGGCGTCACGCTGGACGATGAGCCCGAGGAAATCGACGTACCCGAATTCGAGGCGATCGACGATCAGCCGCTTGACGAAGCGACTCCCGATTCGGAGGCCGGCGAGACCGATCGAGCCGCGAATTCCGGGCAGGTTCCGTCGGGGCTTACGCCCGATGCGCATGAGTCTTTCGATCGGTCCGACCCCGCCTCGGCACAGGCCTCATCGGAATCGGTTGAAGCACTGCAAAACATCGAAAGGGAGCTTCATGCCATCAAGGAAGAGCTCTCCGCGCTCAAAACCGAACTCTCCTCTCTGAGGCAGTTTCGCCCCGCCGCTTCCGAGGCGGCCGTTCCGTCGACCGCCGAGCAGGCCGAATCCACCGGCTTTTTCGATGAAGACGATGATGAGACGATTGCGCTCACCGGCGACGAGCTGGACAACATACTCAGCACCGCCGACATCACCGAAGAATCGGTTCAGGAGTCCGAAACCCTCGACGACCAAGAGTTTTTCGACATCGACGTCTCGTCCGAGGCCGAGGAACCCACCGTCGCCGCCGAGGCGGCCGAAACCGTCGACCTCGACGAAGCCGGCGAGATCGCCGGCTTCGAACCGGACGCTGAAGCCGAACCGTCGCCGGCACTTGTCGAAATAGACGAACGTACCGACCTGCTCGATAAACCCGACATTATTCCGCTCGATCAGCCCGACGATGCCTCTGCAATCGAAGACAAAGAGGAAATAGAATCCCTCGACGTGGACCGGTCGGACATGGAGTTGGACATACCGCTCGACGTCGAACTCGATGCGATCGACCACGACGTCGATCTTGACCATGACGTCGATCTGACCACCGAAGTCGAAGAAGAAATCGTGCTCGAACCGATGCCGTCCGACGATGATTCGTTCGAAAGCGAGACACTCGAGGAGCTGGAGTTGGAGATCGAGCCGGCCGAGGATGAGCCGACGGCGCAGGCGGAGACGACCGGCGCAGAGCCGGAGCACACCTCCCAACCGCCGGTCGAGCCGTCCGTCGCAACGGTCGATGCGTCTCCTCGCGCTCCGCGCGACGATATTCCGGAGGATCTTCGCGCCGAGTTGAAAACGGTCCTATCATATCTCGACCAACTACTGGAATCGCTGCCGGAAGAGAAGATTCAGGAGTTCGCACAATCCGAGCATTTCGACGTCTACAAACGGCTCTTCGAAGAACTCGGGTTGACGACGTAATGGGTCTGCTCAGCAAGGTACAGTCCGGACGTAAAAAAAAACCATAGAATCGTTTTCATCGTCGCCGGCCGTATCGAAGCGGCTCGCGATGCGCGAACCGGATGAGATGGACATTACCTGCCCCGTGCGCGTGTTCGAGCAGCTGACTCACCGCCTTTCCCTCGAGAGGGCGGCGTTGCTCGTCGTCGATCACACCCCCGCCGTTTTCTCCGTGCTTGCCTGCATCGGCCTCGACGTTACAACACAGCGACGGCTCCGCATTCCAGCCGAGCTTCTGAATCGAAATAAGCGTCTGCTGAGCGGCGAAGTTCTTCGCATCTCCTCGGAAGGCGCTACCTTTCTGGAGCCTTTCTTCTCGACCCGCGTTTTCGATCTTCTCGACTCGCTCACTATCGTACCTCTCAGACATGAAGGCGGCGTGTTTTCGGTCGTGGTGGTCCTGAATGAGGACGAAACCGGACCGAACGCGGAGTTGAACGATCGAGACTACGCGACGATCATCGAGTACGAAGAGTTGCTCTACCGCTGTCATACCGGCAGATTATCCGCGCTTCCGGCGCTTCCCGCCGAGCGCTTTCGTTCCCACCCCGACAGGTTTCTCGCGGCGGAGATCGCGGAAACCGACAGGCGCCGGGCGCGCCTTTTGTGCGTCCTCATGAACGTCAAGTCGATCATCGGCGACGTGATTTCATCGTCGGTCACCGTCGACGCATTTCGCTTTCTCGAAGACCTCCTGCGTATTCTTCATTCACTCGTCCACGCTAACGGCGCGATCATCCCCGTCGGGCCTGAAGAGTTTCTTCTTTGCATGCGAACACGTCACGCGACCGACCCGGGATTCGTTCTCGACCACGTGGCGATGACGCTTCGCGACTTCTACTCCGATCTGAGCACTCTTGACTCGGCCGTCTCCTCGTCCGCCTACTACCCCGACGACGCGGCGACCGTTGAGACGCTCCTCGACAGACTCGGCGTACAAGCGGCGGATGATTGAGGTCTCTCGGGCTCGTTCGGGACATCTCGTGCCCGTCGTCGATGGAAAGCCGCTCAATTCGCGCTACGACCCGGTGGACGAAGCGAAGAGATTCATCGCCCGCTCCGTCGGGCCGTCGGCTCCCGACACGATTATCGTGGTAGGCGAGACCTTCGGATATCTGAGCGCCGAAGCGCGGAGAAGCTTCCCGAACGCGCGCGTCGTTTCCGTCTTCCTCTCGGCGGAACTCCGCGCGTTTGCCGTTGTCGATCTGCCTGAGCCGAAGTTCCCCGATCAGCCTGATTTTTTTTCGTCGATTGCCGCCGTTCTTACCGAAGCCACCGTCGAACGTTCGGTGATCGTCCCGTGGGAGCCGAGCCTCGCCCGCTGGCCGTCGACGGCCGCCGGAGTTCTCTCCTACCTGCGCGACGCCATGCTTATCGCCTCGGGCAACCTGACCACTACCGCCGCTTTCGGTCGCCGATGGCTTGCCAATCTTGTTCACAACGTAAACTCACTTCCACCGTGGCTCGGAACCTACACGCCGTCTCGACCGATTCTGATCGCGGCCTCCGGACCGAGCCTGGAAGGCGTCCTCCGCTCCCTCGGCGCAGTCCTGGAGAGATTCGACGTATGGGCCGTTCCATCTTCGGTTCCGGCGCTTCTTGCGCGTTCGATTGTTCCGAAACTGATCGTCTCCACCGATCCCGGCTTCTACGCGTCGATGCACTACCGCTCGTTTGCCCATACACCTTCGTCGCTCATCGCCGCCCCGCTCACCGCGCAGCCGGGGTTCTGCCGCGGGTCGGATGAAATCATTCTGCTTGATCAGGATACTTGCATCGAGGCCGCGCTCTATCGTGCCCTCCCGCTCCGTCGTACGGCGGTCCCGGCCAACGGTACGGTTGCCGGGACCGCGCTCGATTTCGCTCTCTCTTTCGACGCACCGGTTTTTTTCGTCGGGCTCGATTTTTCCGTCACCGGCGCTCTTGCGCACGCGCGGCCGCATCCTTTTCATGACTATTACCTACGATCCGCTTCCAGACTTGCTCCGACCGAATCCGCTCTCTTCGGCCGGTTGCTTGAGCTTTATCCCGATTCGACGGACGCGTCGCATCGAACAAGCATGCCGCTCCGTACCTACGCCCGCTGGTTCGCCCGCCGCCTGTCGCGAACCTCTCACCCGCCGGTATACCGGATCTCTCCGTCGCGGGTCGAGGTTTCCGGAACGGTGGCGATTGAACCGGACGGAGTGGCGACAAGGCTGGACGCGATCGGATTCCCGACCGGCCGTCCCGACTCAGGCCGGCGAGCGACTCCATCGCTCCGGGCGCGAAGAATCGCGCTCTTCGGATTGCTTTCGCGCTGGATCGCCGGGCTCGATGGTGTCGTCGACAATCCGTCCTCCGTCCCTCCCGACATTGAGTCTCTGCTCTGCCTGCTTGACGCCGCACGCTTTTCGGTCGTTGCCGGCGCCTCCGGAACCGGGCGCATGCCCCTCCGCGGCGCGGACGCTCGGACCCGCGAAGAAATCGTTGCCGAATCGGCACACGACGTGCTCGGTTTCCTCACGAACGAGCTGCGAAAGGTGTCCGGGGACAGCAATTCGAAATGTGACGCCGGGAGTATCGCTCGATGCCCCGTTTTCTGACGTTTAGGCGGAGGAACCGCCGAATCGCCACGAAAACGGCGTCTTTTCGGTTGCTATGGGCGGCAATTCGAAATCCGGCGCGCCAGATTTCGAATTGCCCGTCCGAGGAAGAAGATGGCTCGTAGCTTCCTCGCGGAAAACCTTTCCTCACTTCCTTCCGACGTTGCAGAAGAAATCGTCGCCTCGCTTCCCGATCCCCGTGTTTCCTTCAGGCCGGCGCGGTCGCACGATCTGGTTCCCGTGGTCTCAGGCGACAGAGCCCGGCCGCTTCATTCGCTCGTTTCTCCCCGCGAAGAGGCGAACCACACGGTTCGCCGACTTGAGCGATGCGCCCCTCCGGTGTTCGTCGTCGCCGTCGGCCTCGGCGCGGGGTATCATTTGCGGCGGCTCCCTCGACAGCCGTGGGTGAGCTCGGTCGTCGTTGTCGAACCTGCGCTCGGCATCCTGCGCGCGGTCGTCGAACGAATCGACCTCACCGACTTTTTCTCGCACCCGAAAGTCCGGCTCGTGCCTGTCGCCGGCACGCCTCGCTCGGAGCAAGCGATACTCGATGCGTATCATCCGCTTTTTTCAGGGAACATCCACACGATTCCGCTCCGCGCGCTTGCGGCGATCGAGCCGAGGTCCGTCAACGCTGCGGTGAGCGCGATCGAGCGAGCCGTCGCTTCTGCGTCCGGCGACTTTTCTACCCAGGGCGCCTTCGGCCGACAGTGGCTTCGCAACGCTCTGTTCAATATTCCGCGCATCGCGGGGGCGAATCCGTCTCTACCGTTGCGGTCGCCGCGGCGGCCGCAACGCTCGAAAGCCCTGGTAACCGCGGCCGGCCCGTCGCTTGAGGACGAGATTCCCCGCATCAGGTCGACTCAGCGCTGCGGGGACACGCTCATCATCGCCACCGACACCTCGCTTCCCGCTCTTCGCAGCGCGGGGATCGAGCCCGATTTTCTCATCATGATCGACAGCCAGATGATCTCGTACCACCATTTGCTCGGTGGAGTGTCGGAAAAAACGCTCTGTGTTTTCGAACTTTCGGTTCCACCGGCGGTGGTTCGGCTTGTTCCCCGCTACCTGTTCGTCGCCGGAACTCACCCCTTTTCCCGCTACGTTTCGCTGTTTCCGGGAGGACCGCCGGCGATCGACACCACCGGGGGTAACGTCACCCACGCGGCCGTCGACCTCGCCCGAAGGCTGGGTGTCGACAAGGTTTTTCTGGTCGGCGCCGATTTTTCCTATCCATCGGGGAAACCCTACGCTCGAGGCACCTACGTGTATCCGTACGTACACGCGCGATCGCACCGAACGCGCCGCTCGCTTACGCAGCTCATGGAATTGGTGTTTCGTGATCCTCTCGCGACGCGGCGTCGCACAAACGGAGCGCTTGTCTATGTCCCTCACACGATGGAGCGCTATCGGAAAGCGGTTGCCGCGCTTCTGTGCACTCCCCCGCCGCGCGCCGAGATCAAGCGAAACCCCCTGCAGCCGTTCGACTGGCACGGAGCGCTGCATCGTTATCTCCGTTCTCTCCACGCTCTTCCGGTGATAGGCGAAAACATTGCAGATTATCTCGGTCGACTGACCCCCGAGTCCAGGCGCATTATCGCCACGATTCTTCCGTCGGCGGTCTTCTTTCTGCAAAAAGGGCTCGACGCACGAACCGCGCTCTCCAGATCGGTCTCGACCGCCGTCCGTTATTGCGACTGGGTGGTGCGTGAGTTTTCGTAGACGATTGACGCATAACCGACGAACGAATCCGAACGGCTCCGTCGATAGCTCGTCGTGTGCTCGATGAGTCTCCCCCGCCCCCCCCCGCACGTCTCGGCGAATGCTCCCGCCGCGACCGCGCCGCCCGCAGAGCAAGCGGCGCGACGGTCGTTGGCCCACGCAAGCGCGCCCTCGAAATCGCCGGCGAGCAGCCGCTCGATGAATATCCGATCGTTGCTGTCGGTCGCCCACTCAACCGCCTCCTCGCCGACTCCGTGCCCGCCAAAGCCGTACGCCGGCCCGTAGTGCGTCAGATCGGTAGATCCGATTACCGCTATCTTCTCTCCGGTGCGCTCGGCCCACTCGCCGATAAAGCTCCCGAGCGACAGCGACAGCTTCGTCGGCGAGACGCGAACGCCCACGAAACGAGCATCCGGCGCAACGTACTTGACTATCGGAAGGTTCACCTCCACGGTATTGTCGACCGACGAATCGCCGCCCGCGTCGAATTCATCGGCGACCGCCCGCGCGAGCGGTTCGTGCGTCTTTATCGGTCCAAGAGGCGTCTCCGCCGCCGCCTCGGTTATGATCAGCACACGATCGCGCTCGGGCAAATGTCCACCGACGATAACGACGGCGTCGACGCCCGGGTCTACGCAGCAGAGCACCGAATACGCAAGACGACCCGAAAAGAACCATCCGGCGTGCGGCACCACGCCGGCGACGGCCGATCGTCGCGCCGGCGAGCAACTCCGATTCCACGAATCGAGTACGCGCCGTGTTTCCACCTCCGATTCCGGATACCAGCCCGCGGGCAACCCGCGCATTCGTACGTTCACGCTGCACTCCTCGCGCCTGAGCGCTCCTTTCTTTGAGCATAGCCGCGAGAAGTCGTTTTTTCCAGAGATAATTCGTGTACACATATCACGGAATTGACGTATAATTCGTTTTATGAGCAGAAGGTTCCTGCCGGCTTTTGTTGCTTTTAGTGTGATCGTCCTCCTCTCCGTCTGCGTGTGGAGTATCGTTCGGGTCGTCCAAATACGCCGCGCCAATATCGCCGAGGTCGAGCAGACCGTCGATTCGATCAAACAGGCCGTTGTCTCGGACTACCTGGCCGGAGACGGCTTTTCCGCTTCCGCGCTATCGACGACGGTACGCGGTTATTTCCGCTCTTTCCCCGCGCTGCAGGCGCTCGTCATCCACAACGCAGAGGCGGTTACGTATCTCTACGCACGATCCGGATCGTACATCGACGCGCGCCGCGACGATTCGGGCGCCGTCGTCGGTCTGCCCGAGTACCGCTACGCCTCCCCCCGGGAGACGTTGGTTCGAGTTCCGATGGTGATTCCCGACGGTACGATTCGGTCGGTAGCGGTTGTTGCGACGGTGCTGTCGAGGAACGATATGTTTCCGATCGTGCGCGAAGTGTTGATCGCCTTGCTCTCTTTTCTATTAATTACCGCCGTCGCGATCATGGCGTTGCCCTATTTCGAGCGACGCGAAGGCGCCGCCGATCTACGCTCGACGCCTCACGACGTCGACGTCGGGCCGGAACCCTCCGGCCGGGAGATCGTCGAACCATCTTCGTCGGCGATCGCCTTGGCGGACGTCGAGGTGGTATCGCCACAGCCCGAAATTGTTCCCGGCGGCGTCGTTTCCGTTTCCGAGTCGACCGACGAACGACGTCACGCCCTGCTCCGCGCTTCGGCCGATGCGGAGCCGCCGAACGAAGAGCGGCCCGCCCCCGTCCGCGACGGACTCTATTCGCCGGAAAGCGGTCTTGGTTGGGAAGGATATCTCGAAGAGCGCCTAAACACGGAGTTGAAACGGGCCGCGTCGTTCGACCAGGACCTGGTGCTGCTCATCCTCTCGGCGAAACGCGTCTACCGAGGTGAGCCCGAATACCGCGATTTCGCCGAACGTGTTCGCGAGTATTTTACTTTTCGCGATCTCTGTTTCGAATACGGCGCCGGCGGCGTTGCGGTTATTGTTCCGAATATCGATCTCGATCAGGGCATTGAAAAATGCGAGGATTTTCTTCGCGCCGCTTCCTCGACAATGCCTCCCGAGTTCCCGGTGTCGGCCGGTCTCAGCGCGAGAACGGGTCGCCTCATGAGTGGGAACAGACTCATCAGAGAAGCCGGCCGGGCGCTTCAACGCGCAACGGCCGAAGCGCTTGAGATCGTCGCGTTTCGCGTAGACCCGGAGAAGTACCGTTCGTACATCGCTTCGCGGGTTTAGACGTTCCGTTGTTCTCAGTCGACGAACGGTATCGGTATCACCTGGCGATCGCGAGTCAAGAATGCATTCGGGAATACCTCCCGAGCCTCCGAAAGAAGCGTTCTCAACTCCCGTTCGGTATATCGCGGGCTGTAGTGAATCAGCCCGAGTCTCTCCACGCGCCCGGCGCTCCGCGCGATGCGCGCCGCCTGTTCGGCGGTCAGGTGCTTCTTTTCCCGGGCGCTCGACTCGAGCTCCTTCGTAAACATCCCTTCGCAGATAAGCAGATCGGACCCGCCCACATGGCGCGCGATGTCGTCGGTATAGGACGCATCGGTGACGTACGAAAACCGGCGGCCCCGGCGCGGCGGCCCGAGCACCTGTTCCGAGCGCACTTCGGCCCCTCCGGGCGCCCTTACCGCTCCCCCGCTCTGAAGCACCGACCACAGCGGCCCTTCGGGTACACCGAGCCGGCGGGCACGCTCCGGATGAAACAACCCGGCGCGCGGCTCCTCCTCGAACACGTATCCAAAACAAGGTTTGGTGTGACGCAAAGGAAAAGCCCTGACCCGAAAGCCTTCTCCTTCAAAAACGACTCCCGGCTCGGTCGTCTCGCGCACAATGATTTCGTAGTTGATGTACATGTCCAGAACCGACCGACTCGATTCCACATAGCTTCGTGTTTTCGGCGGCCCGATGATATACATCGGCTCGCATCGGTCCACCTGCGAGGAAAGCATCAGCATTCCCGGAAGCCCGGTGACATGATCGGCGTGAGTATGCGAAATGAAAATCGCGTTGATTTTCTTCCATCGAAGATTCAGTCGGCGAAGCGACACCTGCGTACCCTCGCCGCAATCGAAAAGGAAAAGATCGCCCTCTCGCCGAAGCAGAACGGACGTCAGATGCCGCCCGGGAAGCGGCATCATGCCCCCCGAGCCCAGGACAAATGCTTCCAGATTCATGTAAAAGCGCGCGTCGGGTTATCCGGCAACGCCGGCCGGCGCTTCTTTTGTTTCCGGTTTTTTTATCTGAAAAGAGATTCGTCCCTTGCGTACCGTTACGCTCACTTCGCTCCCGGACGGGCATTTACCCTTGAGAATCTCGACCGAAAGCGGATCCTCGAGCTCACGCTGTATTACTCTCCGAAGAGGCCGCGCGCCGAACTTGACGTCGTACCCCTGCTGTACCAGGTACTCCTTGCCGCGCGGTTTGATTTCGAGTCTGATATTCATCTCGAGCAATCGCAGCTTCACTTCGGCGAGCATAATCTCGAGAATTTCGATAACCTGGTTCTTCGTCAGACTCTTGAAAACAACTATCTCATCGACCCTGTTGATAAACTCCGGCCTGAACATCCGCCGCAATTCGTTCATCGCCGACGCTTTTATCTCGTGATGCGACATGACGCCTTCCGCCGAGCGAAATCCAAGAGCCGATTCATTGGAAATCTCCCTGGCACCGGCGTTGGAGGTCATGATGAGCACGGTGTTTTTGAACGACACTTTGTGCCCGAGATTGTCCTGCAGTTCTCCTTCCTCGAGCACCTGCAGCAGCATATTGAATACGTCCGGGTGCGCCTTCTCGATCTCATCGAGCAGAATGACGCTGTACGGCCGCCGACGAATCTTTTCGGTCAACAGTCCACCCTCTTCATAACCGACGTACCCCGGAGGCGCTCCGACGAGCCGTGAAACATTGTGCTTCTCCATGAAATCGGACATATCGAGACGCACCAATGCATCTTCGTTGCCGAAAAGAAACTCCGCGAGCGTCTTTGCCAGCTCCGTCTTCCCGACACCGGTAGGCCCGAGGAAAATAAACGAACCGAGCGGTCGCTTGGGAGAACTCAGCCCGGTGCGCGACCTGCGAATCGCCGCGGCGACCGCCTGGATCGCCTCGTCCTGTCCGATGACGCGCTCGTGAAGCTCGTCCTCAATCCGCAACAGCTTATCCGACTCGGCTTCCGCGATTCTCGACAGCGGTATGCCGGTGACGTGAGAAACGATCTCCTGTATGTCGTCTTCACTAACGATGTTCTTTTCGAACCGGAGGTTGTTCTGCCAGCTCCTTTTGAGCCGCTCGACTCTGTCCTTGAGGCTGTGCACCATATCGCGCACTTCGATGGCTTTCTCGAAATTCTGTGAATTGACCAATGAGATCTTTTCGTTGGTGAGCTCTTCGATCTGTTTTTCGAGCTCCGCAAGCTCCTTCGGCGGAACGCTGTTGTGTATCCGTTTGTTCGAACCGGCCTCGTCGATCAGGTCGATCGCCTTGTCCGGCAGAAATCGGTCGGTAATGTAGCGGCTGGAGAGAAAAGCCGCAGTCCGCAAAGACCCCTGGGTAAAGGTTACGTTGTGATGCTCCTCGTAGTTCCCCTTAATGCCGTTCAGGATCTCGATCGTATCCTCAACCGACGGTTCCGTAACGAAGATCGGCTGAAAGCGACGTTCCAGAGCGGCGTCTTTTTCGATGTATTTCTTGTATTCGTTGAGCGTGGTGGCCCCGATGCACTGCAACTCCCCCCGCGAAAGCGCCGGCTTGAGCATGTTCGACGCGTCGATCGCCCCTTCCGCTCCCCCTGCGCCGATAATCGTGTGCAACTCGTCGATGAACATAATGACGTTGCCGGCGGTGAGGATTTCTTTCATTACGCGCTTGAGCCGTTCTTCGAACTCGCCGCGATACTTAGTCCCGGCGATTAACGACGCAAGATCGAGCGTGAGAACGCGCCGGCCGGCCAGCACGTCGGGCGCGGTGCCGTCGACGATCTTTTGAGCGAGCCCTTCAACGATTGCCGTCTTGCCGACTCCCGGTTCGCCGATAAGAACCGGATTGTTCTTCGTACGCCGCGCCAATATCTGAATGACGCGCCGAATCTCGTTTTCCCGACCGATTAACGGATCGAGCTTTCCCTCGGCGGCGTACGCGGTCAGATCCCGCGAAAACTCATCGAGCGTCGGAGTCGCCTTCTTGTTTCCGGTCTGCTGTTTCCCTCGCTTCTGCGACTGCTGCACAACCTTTTTCCTGGATTCGCCCTTTCCGCTGAGATCGACGACGACCTCGCGGAGCGCGTCGAGAGTAACCGACCGACGCGCGAAATACCGCGCAACCACACTTCCGGTCTCCTTTACGGCGGCGAGCAGCAGGTGCTCGGTCCCGATATACTCATGCCCGAGAATCTTGGCCTCTTCGGTCGAGTCTTCGAGCAGTCTTTTCCCGCGTTTCGACGCCGGCACGTCGCCCAGGATGAAACCCGAGTGCTTCTTCGGAATGCTCTTCTCGATTTCGAGCTGCATTTCGACCGGGTCGATATTGAGCTTCTGCAGGGCCTTGTAACCGAGACCCTCGCCGTCTTTGAGCAGCGCGAGCACGATATGCTCGGGCAACAGCTGGTCCGAGTGAAATCGCTTCGCTTCCTCCTGCGCAAAGATAGTGAGTATTCGCTGTGCTCGCTGTGTTAGCCCCTTAAACATGCAAATCCTCCCAATTTACGTCCTCTCGCAATAGAGCATCCCTTACAATTCGCGCCCGCGTGTAATCTATGAGATTAGTATCGGCGCTTTCCTCCACATCGTCGACGACGTATTGTACGTGTGCCTTTTGTGTCAGAAACAAGAGTGCCGTGATTCGCTCCAAAGGCGCCTGCACGATTCCGAGCGCAGCCCCCAGTCGAATCGACGAAAGATGTTCCACCGCCTCGCGCGCGGGAAGCTTCCTGCAAAAGCGCAGAATGCCCAGAGCCCGCAGAACCCTGTCCTCGACATCGCTCCGCGTCTGCTCCATCAACTCGTCGCGTGCCTTCCTTTCATAATGTACCAACTGTTGCGTGATTGCATCAAGTTTTTCGATCAAGTCGTGTTCGCCGAAACCGAACGTCAGCTGATTCGAAATCTGATACATCTGGCCGAGCGACCCTTCGTCGTCCCCGAAAAAACCCTTGACGACCATTCCGACCTGGACGACCGCTTTGAGCGCCTTTTCTATAAGCCCGGTCTCCACGAGACCGGGTACGTGAAGCATGACCGAGCTGCGCATACCGGTCCCGGAGTTGAGCACTTCGGCGTTCAAATACCCCCACTCGAGCGAGGCGGCGTAGTCAAGGCTTTTTTCCAGCTCGGAATCGACGACGTCGGCCTCTTCCCAGCACCGTTCGAAGCTTCGCCCCCCGTGGAACACCGCCAATCTCGAATGGTCGATTTCGTTCACCGTGGCGGCCATGTGACGGTCGGCGCTGAGCACGCACGCCTTATGCGTCTGAAGAGAGTAGTCCCTCGAAATATAGTTGCGTTCGAGGAGCATTCGACGTTCCAAGGTCGGCAGATCGCCGATGAGAGCCGTCTCGAAACCGAGAGACGCATAGGCGGAGAGAATGTCCGACTGAATCTCCTGTTCTTCATCGCTTTTGAGAAGGTGCGGAAAGGCGTGTCCGGCGAGGTTTCGCGATAACCGCACGCGACTCGACAACACCACGTCGTAGTCACGACCCGACTCCTGAAACCACCCTTGAGTTCCGGCAACCGTGTCAAAGCGAATCACAGCTCGCTCCGTCTCTCGATCTCCCTGATCTGGTCCCGCAGCACGGCGGCGCGTTCGTAGTCTTCGTTCTGCACCGCCTCATCGAGCCTCGATTTGAGTTCGTGCCGGTCGATGATGAGTTCCTTGTACGCCCGCAGCTTCTTGGGCAGCTTCCCTACGTGTCGAATCGATCCCGAGAGTTTTTTTTGGAAAGCCCGGATTTCGGACGTGAAGCTTCCGTAACACTCGGGACAACCAAGTCGACCTTCTTTTCGGATGACGTCGATGCCCGTCCCGCAATTCGGGCACACCTCGCGGTCGCCGGCCGTCTCGCTCCCGGCGGAGAACAATCCCGTCAAGAGCTGAGACAGTGAAAGCTCTATCGCGTCCGCCTGCTTCGAAATCCCTTTTTCAGCGGCGCACACTTCACAGAGATACATGTCCACCTTCTCATCGCCGATGATTTGCTGAACATGAATGGCCGATTCTCTCAGCTTGCAGACTTCACACTTCACCTGCCGGATATCGTATCCGGCGGAATGCAAAAAAACAATAGCCGCAGCGCCGACGGCCCCTCGTACGGGAGAATGGACGCCTGCAACGCATCGATCGAACACGCGAGAGTGCACGGTCAGTGTCTGTGCAACGATCGCGCGGGAACGATCGCCCCCGCGCGTCCGGCCGGCAACCACGCGGACAGCGTAGCGAGCGCGACCGACGCGGCGACGATGACGAGCAGTTCGCCAAAATCCGGTTCGACGGGAATCCTCTCCAGATAGTAGGCGGGATTGAGAATCCGCACCTGCGGGCCGCCGATTCCGGCCGAGAGCAGGCTCACCACCCGCTCGATGACGGTAAATAGCTCGTTGATTCGCAACGACACGAGGAGCCCACCGGACACGCCGAGAAACGCACCGATGGCGCCGGCAAAAAAACCGAGAAGGAGAAAGGCGTGTCGCATACCGCGCGACGTCGCCCCGACGCTTCGGAGCAGAGCGATCTCGGTCTCCCGCTCGGCTACAAGGATGAACAGACTGCTCGATATCGTGATGCCCGCCACGCAGACGATGACCGCCATCACGATGATCAGAAGCGAACGAGTGGTGCGGAAAGTCGCGTACATCCCCCGCTCCAGCTCGCGCCAGCTGTAGACGTACGCGCCGATCGGCAGGATCGTCTGAATAGCCGACAGCGCCGCGTCGATTCCGCCGAAGGGATCGGAGATCTTGATCCCGATCCGTCGTGCCCCCGCGTCGGGGAAAAGCGAGACGGCGGTGTCGAAAGGTACGATTACCGATTGTCCGTCCAGATCCGCATATCCGGTCGAATACACCGCCGACACGACCGCACGATGCTGTTTGAGCAGGAATCGACCGCTGGGCAGAGTCCGGGCCACGATCAATCCCACCGAATCGCCTATTCCCACCCCCATCTCCGCGCTTACGCCGGCGCTCAGCGCAATTGCGTCGCCTTCGGGAGGTTCGCCCTCGATGGACAGATAACGAACGAATCCGGGATCCGACTCGATCAGCCGATCCTCGTACCCGCGGATCGATACGCCGTAGCGCTCGTTGCCCGCGTATGCCAGTCCGATCCCGACGGACATGCGGAAAGCGCGTTCGACGAAATCGAAGGCGGAGATCCGGTCGACGACGTGCTCGATTTCGGAGGATGTGAAGTCCGCCAGGAAGATGACCTGCAGGTGAAAAGAGCCGATTTCAAGGAATCGCGACGTGATGCCCTCGACCATGCCGCCGGAGACTTCGACGACCGCCACAAGCGGGACAAGCGACAGCGCAACGGCCAGAATCGCCGAGCGAATCCTGCGCCCGCCCCTCCCCGTGCCGCTGCGCGAAATGAAGCGCATCACGTAAAACAGGTAGGCGCGGTTCATGTCTGCTCCAGCTCGCCGTTGCGAAGCACCAGATGACGATCGGCGCGGTCGGCGATTCGCAAATCGTGTGAAGCCACGATCAGGCTCTTACCGAGGTCCTCGGACATCGCAAAGATCAGATCCTCCACCTCGAGCGAGTGCTCCGGATCGAGGTTGCCGGTGGGTTCATCCGCGAGCAGTATCGACGGGTCGTTGATCAACGCCCGTGCGAGCGCGACCCGTTGCCGTTCACCCCCGGAAAGCTGATGCGGATAGTGACCCCGCCGATCGTCAAGTCCCACCTTGGCGAGAAGACGCCTGGCTCGTTCGGCGGCGCGTCGGCGCGAAATACCCTGCATATAGGCCGGCAGCATCACGTTCTCTTCGGCGGTAAAATCGCGCAAAAGGTAATGGAACTGAAACACAAATCCCACGTGGCGTCCGCGTAGTTCGGCGCGCCGATCCTCGTCAAGGGAAGCCAGATCTATTCCCGCCACCACCGTCGAACCCGAATCGGGTGCCTCGAGACCACCGATGATGTTGAGGAGCGTTGTTTTTCCCGACCCGCTCGGTCCGGTCACGGCAACGCTTTCGCCCGCCGACACGGTCAGATCGAGTCGATCGAGAACCGTGATGATCTCCGGACCGCTGGCGTACCGTTTCGTGACACCGATGAGACGCGCCGCACAGCTACTCATACCGCAGCACCTGCTGCGGATGTATCCGACTCAGTCTCCGACCGGCGATCGCGGCGGCGAGGAAAGCCGAAAGCAACGCGGCCGATACGGCGAGAAAGACCTCCGGGTAGAGAACGCGAACCGGCACGCTGCGAAGATAGAAAAAAGCGGGCGAGAAAAACGAGATCGCGTCGTTGTCGACCGAAAAAAACACAGACACCACGCGCAGCACGACGTTGGTCAAACCCTCGAGAACATCGAAAAAACCGTCGATCCGCGAGACGATCGCGAGACCGACGGATGCCCCCGCGGCGGCCCCGACGCCGCCAATCAGCGCTCCCTGCAGAACGAAGACGGCTTGAATCGCGCGCGGAGTTCCCCCGAGCGCTTTGAGTACGGCGATTTCCTCCCTACGTTCCACGACGCTGCGCGACAGTGAATGATGAATGTTGAAAGCGACAACAACAAAGATCAGACCGAGCAGAAGCTCCATGACGAGTTTCTCGGTGCGGAGCGCTCCGAAGAAAGCCCGATTGTACTCACGCCAACTCGTCAATGTGATCGCCGGATCGTCGAGAAGCTCCCCGATGCGCGCCAACGCCTCGCGGTCTCGATACCTGTGGTCCAGCTTGACGCCGTACCGCACGCCGGCGCCCCCCGGCGATATGCGCTCGACGGTCTCCAGCGAGCAGAACGCCATCGTCGAATCGATTTCATAATACCCGCTTCTGAATACGCCGGCGACGATGAGGTCGACGGTCGCCGTGAGAACCGCGCTTCCGGCGGAACTCGTAAGCGACACCGCCCTGACCGCACCCCCGGCCACGACCCCAAGCGCGTCGGCGAGCTCGACCCCCATAACGACCCTCGGACCGTCCATCGAAAAGACGCCGGACTCGAAGTCCAGCTGGTTGAGAAAATCGATGTCGCCCGTCTCCCGGGGGTCGGCGATTCCGCGAAGCGTGACCGGTTCATACTCGGAGAACCCGCCGGCGGCGAGAGTCTGCACTTCCCGAAACGGCGTGACCGCGGCGACGTTCCGTAGTGCACGCAGTTTCGCCAGTTTTTCCGAAGCCAGCGGGCGCGGCGAGTCGATGCGGATATGATACGAGCGGATAGCGAGTATGTCCTCGATAAAACCCATCTGGAATCCGTTCATGACCGAAAGCACGACGACAATCGCCATGACTCCGGCGCCGAGACCCGCAATCGAAAGCGCGGCGGGTAGCGCGCTTCCGGTCATCCGCCGGTTCCGGAGGAACCGCCTCGCGACGAACAGAGTCCACCGAAGGTCACGAAGCCGATACGAAGTCATTCGATCACATCCTCGCGGATCTTCCGATCGTTCTCGAAATACACCCTGAGCACCGGAGAGCCGTCACGGTAGATTTCCTCGTAGCGTTCGTTTTCGGCGGTCCACACGGTCGTTTTGGTGAGTATCGAGTTCCGGTAGTGCACCTTTCGCACGAGCGCCTCATTCTCGTCGTACTCATAAACGACGCGATTGCTCGAGGCGCCCGACAGTATCAATTTCTCGACCAGCAGTCCACCGGAGTAACGAAAGACCGTCCGTTCGACGCGACTCCCGTCTATTTCGACCGTTTCTTCCAAAACTCTGCCGGACCGGTCGAGACGCTGCACGATCGTTTTCCCCGTCGAAAAGTCTTCTATTGTCCGCAGAGTTCCTTCGGAATCGACTTCGACCCGCTCGATGCGCTCCAACCGGTCGCCCGCCCAACGCTCAACACCAAGGACCGTTCCACCGGAATAGCTGTAGAGCGTGCCGACATCCTCCGATCCCAGCCAGGTCTGATAGAGCCGATCGCCGTCGAATCGATACAGATTCGTTCGCGTGCTCTCTCCCTCGCGATGCACCGACCGATACGCCCTTCCGTCGAGTGTGCGATCATAGGTGACGCTTTTGACGACAGTCCCCTCCGCGTCATAGCTGGTGATTGCAGCGAGGCGATTGTTCCGATAGGTATATACTCTTCGTTCCGATACCGCCTCTTCCGCGTAGTCGACCTCCTCGGTCTTTCGCCCGTTCTCCCAGATCTCTTCGAAAACGAGCCGATCGCCTCGGTATTCCGACATCACCCGGCGGCCGTCGGCGCTTGATATCTCGCGCCGTCGGATCTCCTCGCCGTCGTGAACGAGGCGCTCGACCTCGACCCCGCCGACCGTTTCGACAACAAGCACATACTCATATCGATCGACGTCGGCGCGCCGTATCGCATCGAGGCGCATTCCGCCGGCGTTTGAACCGAAATAGCGCTCGGCCGACGCAGGTGCGGCCGACAACAGAGCTCCCGCCGCAACCCACAGAATAGGTAATAGAGAAGCCGGCGAGGGGCGCGGGAGACTCATCCGATCAAACCCGCGAGATAGGTCTCGGGAACAAACCGCTCGATCGCGTCGTACGCCTCGCCGGTGCCGATGAAAGAAACGGGAATCTCGAGCTGTTGCGAGATGGCGAGCGCGATTCCGCCCTTGCCCGAGCTGTCGCACTTGGCAAGAAAAATCGAATCAATCCCGATCGCCTCATGAAAAACCTCCGCCTGGCGCAACCCGTTCTGCCCGGTAGTCGCGTCGACAACCAACATCCGGTGATAGACGGACTCGTCGATTTTGGAACGTACGATCCTATCGATTTTCGACAGCTCGGCGACGAGATCGGCTTTATTGTGCATCCGGCCCGCGGTGTCCGCGACAAGAAGGCGCGCACCTCGCGACTTTCCGCTTTCAATGGCGTCGTAGATGACCGCGCCGGGATCGGCGCCGCGCTCCTGCTTGACGATTCGCACGCCGAGTCTCTCGGCGTGTATTGCCAACTGCTCCACCGCCGCGGCCCGAAACGTATCGCCGGCGCAGAGGAGTATCCGGTCGCGGCCGATCGACTCCGCGAAGTGGTGAACAAGCTTCGCGATCGTCGTGGTTTTCCCGACACCGTTGACCCCGAGGACTAGAATGAAGGTGAGCGCGTCGGGCGCCTGCGCCGGCGTAATCTCGACCTGTCGCGCGTAGGGACGGAGTCGCTTTTTGAGCGCTTCAATGATGTCTTCGCGGGTTCCGCCGGGCGGCTGCTTTTCGTTTCGCATCTGCTCGACAATGTCCGTCGCCAATCGCACCCCGACGTCACCCTCGATCAGAGCATCCTCCAACTCGTCGAATGTTTCGTCCGACGGCGTCGAGGACGAGAAGAGAGCCCTGATACGTTCCGAAAGCGTTTTCTTCACCTATTCTACCCTAACCTGTCGATAAACCGACCACGTCGATGTACTCGAGAAGATCGACAATCAAGTTGATAAACAGTGCGCCGGCGAGGAACATCCCCCCGACGTAACCCGACAGAGCCGCGTGTCTACGCTCCCATAATACGTTGAGCGTGTCGACCGAAGAGATTCCCGACACCGAACGATTGTAGGCCGAAGTGAGTTCGTTCGTCACATCGAGCAGGAACATCGGCAGGGGAACCGAAAGCGCAAACATTCCAAGAGACCGATAGAACCGCGATCGGCGGGAACGAATAAGGTTCTGCTCGTCGACGGTGTCGGGAACGAGTTCGATCGGCGCGAGGAAAGTCTCGCGCGGGCCGATCGGCAACTGATAGTCGTTGTACCCCGAACGTATGAGCTTGAGCTGCGTCTGCTCGAGCGGCGGCTGAGTGGTGAGCGGTGTCGTCCCTCGGTGCACGGAACCGACGTAGGTCGTCGCTCCCGACGGTGTCGACTCGATCTCGACCAGCGACTCGATTCGTCGACCCGGATTCGCCGCGACCGACCGGGTTTCGCCCGAACGTACCTCGAACTCATACGCGGCGTCTTCGAATCCCGGAGTTCGAACCATGAGCGTGTGCGGCCCCGCGGCGACGACACGGACCCGCTTGCTCCCGGTTCCCAGATAGTCGCCGTCCAGCCGGAGTCTGCTCGATTCCTCCGCGGCACGGATGTCGATGCCGCCCCACTCTCGCCCGTACACCGTCGAGATCAACGTCGTCCCGAGTTCTTCGACCCGCTCGCTGATCGTTTCCCGCGACCCGGCGGTGGTGTATCTGTCGAGCCGTTCCCGCGCGGCGTCGTATACCAAAAGCTCGACAAATAGGTATTCGTCGACCTGTTCGACGGATCCGTATATCAACAGGTCGAGCCGTTCGATTCCGGCCCGGTTCCGCGGATCCGTGCGCACTTCCGCGAGAAGCATTCCCTCGGGAGCGTCGACGAAAACCACGGCCTTTGATGCGGGAACCGCGACCGCCTCGGGGCTTGTTACGGCGAGGTCGTCCAGCGCCTTCCGTGCTTCGTCTATCCGCTGCGCCGTCGCCGCGCGCTGCGCGCCGGCGTCGGTAAGAAACAGCCGGTCGTAGGTCACGTAGAGCTCGCCGAGTCGCTTACGCGCTTCGCGAACGCGCGAGTCGACGACCCGCCGGGCCCTCGCCGCCCGCTCTCCTTCGTCCAGATAGTGGTGGTCGAGACCGGAAAGAACGTCGCGAATGAGAAGCGGAATGCTTGAAAGCAGGTAACCGTTTTCGCGCCGCAAGCGTTCGCCGGTAAACGCGGCGATTCCGACCCTCCACTCGACAGACGGGTCGGCCAACGTTTGCGCCGGGGCGACGCTCGCGACGGCGAAAGAGATGAGCATCGACAGCACGGTCGCGTATGGCGTCTTACGCATAAGTCTTGGTCGCTTTTCTGACGGCGGAAACGATTCGTTCGGGTCGAAAAGGCTTGACGACAAAGTCTTTTGCGCCAAGATGAATCGCGCGAATAATGTAGTGCTGCTGCCCGAGCGCCGAGCACATGACGACGACGGCCGACGGATCGAACCGTCGTATTTCACGAAGCGCCGAGATTCCGTCCATGACCGGCATAGTGATGTCCATGAGCACGACGTCGGGTCTGATCTCCCGATACCGATCGAGCGCCGCCCGACCGTTCTCCGCCTCGCCGGCGACTTCAAACCCGTCTCGAACAAGTATGTCACTGATCGCGTCGCGCATAAACGCAAGGTCGTCGACGACAAGCACACGAAGCGCCATGGCTACCCCGACAAACGCATCTTGAGGTACGCCTCGATAAACGGATCGATTTGCCCGTCCATGACCGCCTGCACGTTCCCGGTTTCGTGCTTCGTTCGGTGGTCTTTTACCATGCTGTACGGATGGAGCACGTACGACCGTATCTGGTTGCCCCAGGAAATCTCTTTCTTCTCTTCGGCATGCTTCTCCTGCTCCTGCTCCTGCAGTTCCCGATAGTACTCGTACAACCTCGATTTCAACACCTTCATCGCGGTCGCGCGGTTCTTGTGCTGACTCCGCTCGTTCTGGCACTGGACGACGATACCTGTTTCGAGGTGAGTTATGCGAACCGCGCTGTCGGTCTTGTTTACGTGTTGCCCTCCGGCCCCCTGTGCGCGGTAGGTGTCGATGCGAATATCCTCCGGTTTCACCTGCACGTCGATCTCCTCCTCGATGACCGGAGATGCGTAAACCGACGCGAATGTGGTATGCCTGCGGTTTCCCGAATCAAACGGAGAGATGCGCACGAGTCGATGGATGCCGGTCTCGCTTTTCAACCGTCCGTAGGCGAATAGGCCCCCGATCTGAAGCGTTACCGACTTGACGCCGCCTTCGGCTTCGAGAAGATCGATGATCTCGCACGTGTACCCCTTAGCTTCGGCCCATCGGGTATACATGCGCAACAGCATACTCACCCAGTCGCACGCCTCGGTGCCGCCGGCGCCGGCGTGTATGGTGAGAAAAGCATCGTTCTCGTCGCATTCACCCGAAAAAAGCTCGATAATACGCAGTTTTTCGAAATCGGAGGCAGCCGACTCAATCTGGTCGACCAACTCGTCTTCGAGCGAATCGTCGCCTTCTTCAGACGCGAGGTGATGCAGCTCCTCGATTTCCTCGATTCTCCTCTTCAGATCGAGCCACGGATCCAGCCTGTCCTTCATCCGTTTGAGCCGAGTCAACACGGATTCGGCTTCCGCCCGATCGTTCCACAGCTCGGGGTTTGCGGATTGCGTCTCGAGCTCCCCGATTCGCTCGGTCAGGCTCGCAGCGTCAAAGATGCCTCCATGCGTCGTGAAACTCCCTGGACAAACGAGATATCTCGGGCTGCAAATCGGTGAGCATAGGTTCCTCCGTGAGACCTCACGTGTGCAGAATCGTCTTTCGCCATTTTTTGTTCTGAAGGGTCGTGATGACCAGTGTACCTTCAAGTGGATACTGATATATGCGAACCCGATCGTACGAATCGGTCCGCCTATCGAGATCGCGTTTGAGCCTCGGCAGCAACGTTTCCTTTATTGAAACACTCTCGTACAAATTCGCGTACACTTGCGCGAACCCGTACTGCCGCAGCAACCCGTGCACTTCCCTTTGATTGTCATCACTGCCGAGCTCACACACGACTGCCACGAACACACCTGTAGTCTACGCAAACCGCCGAGCCGTGTCAAACCGTCCGGTCGTAAGCGCCCTCCTGATAAATGGATATGACCTATAGACTTGCCTTCGGCGCGCCGACTATTATAGGGGAGACCCGCATGAAACGAATCCACGCGTTCATACTAGTAACGATGTTCCTTACGATTGTTCCCGTATACGCTCAGCGGCAACGGCTTCCGCCGTTCGTGTCGCGACTCACCGCCCACGTCGAAGGCGCAACGATCAAACTCACCTGGCAGGACGCCGACGAGGAGGTGGAGCGCTACCTGGTCTACCGTCACACCGAAGAGATTACCACCGAAAACTTTCCCGAAGCCACCTATCTCGGTGAAGCGCCGGCGGAAGCCATGACGTTTGTCGACTATCCGCCGGACGATTCGCGCTACTATTACGCGGTCGCGGCCGTCGATGAAAACGGCGACCCGTACGACGTCTTCGTCCCGTACCGAAACAAGACGACCACCGGCGCGGCGGTCGATAGTGCCGCCATCGAAGCCACCCTTCCCGTGGCGATTACCGACATCCGGGCCGAAGTGCGGGAACGACAGGTCGTGCTCACTTTTTCCACCTCGAGCAAGAGACGCAGCATTTCGATCTATCGCGGTACTCAGCCCTTCAACTCCTCGGCGGATTTGATCTCTGCGGTCCTGATAGATACGATCCCCTCGTCTCAGACCGAGTATACCGATGAGCCGGTCGCAGATCTCGACTACTACTACGCTCTTTTCGACAGCGAATTGCTGCGAATCGGCAAACAGCGCTTTCTTCCGCAACAGAACGTCCTTTCCACCCCGGTTCGCATCGCGCCGGGCGACGGCGAGGACGGCGCCTCCAAGTCGGCAACGACGTCGATGCGCGCGAGACCGCTCCCGTTTCTCGTTCTTTCGACCAAAATAGACACCGGCGAGAGTCTCGGCGGAGTACGGAATTCGCTCGACATGCCGCAAGTGGTGCTCTCACCCCGCGTCGCCGCAGCGGTCGACGAGTTGACTGCGGGAACGACGGTTTTCACGCCGATATCGACCTGGGAGTTACTCCCGGAGGACCGGCCGCAAGGCGCCGAATCGGCGCAGAGCGAACTCGCCGGATTGATCGTCGAGCATTTCAAAAACGCCGAATGGAGCGAGGCCCGCACGAAACTCAAGACCTATCTCCTGACTCGTCGTCCACCCGCTGCGGCGCAACGCGCCCGGTTCTATCTCGGGCAGACCTATTACTTCGAGCAACGATATCCGGAGGCGTTCATCGAGTTTTTATTCGCTTCGGACGGATACTACGCCGCCTCGATGCGGTGGATGGACACCATTCTCGTACTCCTGAAGGAGTGGCGACCCTAAGATCGAGTCGGTGGGTCGGTGGATCAGCGGTGGAAAGCGAGACGAACATCGAGCTCGATACTCTGCCCCGGGGCGAGTTCCAGCGGCCATCTCATGGCAAAAAGCGAGCATTGATAGCCGACGCGTGGGCCGCTGCGCGAGTACCACGTGGTAATCACGGGGGCACTCCATAGAGCGCACGGCGCGCCGAGCGTCACCGTGATCGTCACCGCGTTTCGAAGGTCTCGCGCTTCGAACGACGCGACCTGCTCTGCCCCTTCGATGTCGCGAAGCGTGAGAACTTCACCCGAAACGGTGTGGGCCCTGACCTGCAGAAACTCTTCGTTGTTCGAGGCGAAAGAGAGATGGAGCTCCGATATGAACGATTTTTTTATCGCGACGGCGCCCTCGTTGCGCAGTAGGTACCGCAGAGAGAGTTCGTCCTCCGACAATCGATACCTTTTTTCGACGACGAGCGTATCGTCGCAGTTTGCCGCCAGAGCGACTTCCAGCTGATCACGCTTGTACTCGATCACTCGATACACTTTACCGAAGAGCCGCACGCTCTCCTTCTCGGCGCCCGAAAGGTACTCTTCCATCGTCAAATCGTGCGCTTCGAGGCGATCGGTAAACCCTCTTCGGGGAGCGCCGTCGAATACGTCGCCCGACAAGAGCGTATCGTGGTAGGGCTCCTCGTACCGCGCCATCGTATCGAGATAGTTCCAGGAGACCGGAAGGTGGTCGAGCTCGAAGATGCTTCCGCCCACGGTGTCGACGTAGACGTTCAGCGCGTTTCCCCTGATCAGGTACTCGTCGAGTCCGTCCATGTCGAAGTCTTCCTTGCTGATGTGCTGCTTGAAGACTCCCTGCTCGCGCGCTATCTTCTCCGCCTCGATGAGCGCCGAATAGGCGGCCTTACGTATCGAGTTGCGATATATCCCGTCGATCTTTCCGTGCCAGTACGGGTGCCCCGATTGTGCTTTCCACAGTTCCTCCCGCGCGGCCCGCTTTCGATAACGATCACCGCGGATTTGATTCACGAGGATATTGACGTGCATCATCTTGGCGTAGAGGATCGTGCTCTCAGGATACCGACCGAGAAGCTGCCGGAACGATCCGGTCGGGATCAACGCCTTGCTCCGCTTTCGCAACGTCTGTTTCGTCTCTTTCGTGCCCGCTTCGGCGCCCGGCATCCACCACTGCAGCAACGCTTCCGCCGCAGAGCAACCGAAATAGCACCGTCGTGCTCTGCGGGACCGCTGCGAAACGCTCCTCGGAAGTACCGTCGTCAACCGCTTGTCGTTCAACAGACTCTCGAACAACCCCGCGAGCCATCCGTCGCCGTAGATTCGCTCGTATCCGTTGTCCCACAGACCGAGCGCCTCGCCCTGATCAAGCACAACGAGCACCGCGTCCTCGTCCGAAGGAACACCCGTGGTGACTCGTTTGAGGTACTGCGACGGATCAATCGCGTTGCCGTTTCCCGTGAACGATCCCACGACGGTCGACGGGGTCAAGCGCGATAGAACGGCATACACCTCGATCGCTTTGCCTTGATCTTCGGTTTTCACCGGTTGATAGCGTGACTTTGCCGGGACGCCGGCGGCGTCGAAGCTCGCTTCGTCGAGAAAAGTGTACTCCATACCGCAGTTTCTGAGACTCGTCGGCAACGACGGCTCCCAGGCCAGTTCGGGAATCCAGATGCCCCGCGGGCGTTTTCCGAACCGCTTCCTGAGGTAGGTAGTCAGCATTTCAATCTGCCCGGACCGATCGCTCGACGGAATGAGCGGGAGGATCGGCTCGTAGAACGCTCCGCCGAGCAGTTCGATCTGCGATCGTTTGACCATGTCGTTGAGAAGCATCAGGAACTCGGGATGATGCTCCTGAAGCCAGCTAAGCACGATTCCCGAATAATAGATGGCTGCGTGGACACCCGGAAACTTGTACAGCGTCGTGAGAAACGGTTTGTACGATCGCTGATACGCATGCTCGAACTCGACGTCCGTCGAGCCGAACGGAAGTCCGTTGTACGTCCCGAAGATTATCTCAATCGGTTTCATCCAGATGAGCCGACCGGGCGGCTACAACCTCCGCCGGCGCGTACCAAACGACCGCCGGCACAATGCACTTTTATCGGACGAAATTCGGCGACCGTCGCACCACCGCCGTTCTCCGTATAGTCTATCCGAGCCGCGACGTTTTTCACAACAAACCCGCCGCCGGTTCTCAATACGACAAGATTTCGCGGCAGTACATCGTCGAACTCAACAAAGGCCGGGCCACAGGTCCGCCCACATAGAGGCGACGGGGACGCCGCGCGACGGCTCAGGCGCCCATTCGGAATCGAGACGCTCGCGTATCGTCGACATCGACCAGGCATACCGCCCGATTTCCGACGTGTTTGTCAAGCGTGATCGTTGCTATCGAGGGAAGCACGACGTTCCGCACCACGGACGACCGCGTAGCGGCTTTGCGCTCGCGGGGACGCACACCGCTCCTTGTGAAGGTCGCGATCCGTCTCATGCGATCTGGTGTCTACGCCTGTGAAGTGAGTTTCTCATACCATAGAAAAAAACAGCTGTCAAACTCGCCCCGCTTTGTGTCCAGGTCAAAAAAAAGCACAAAAGACCGACGCCGACGACCGCGACTGCGCCGATGATGCGCCCCCACCCGGGCGCATCGATTCTCGCGCCTATGACCGGTCGACGTTGCGACAGCAGCATGCGCGTCACGCCTCCCGAACGAGCTTCCGAAAGCACCGACAAAAACCAAATCGAATCGAAGACCTCCAAGACGCGGTCGGTGCGGATGATCCGTCCGTCAAGCCGACGATACGTACCGATTTCCACCGTCCGGCCGTCGATCGGAAAGCCGTAGTCTCGTGTCGCGTAGATCGACTGCTGATACGCTGCGTGAGCGACGTAATCGGCAATGGAAGGCAGGTCGCGACCGCCTCGCTCGTAGTAGAGCTTTTCCAGTTCGCCCCACGAGTAGTTTTTCGCGGTATGAGAGCCGCGCGGCACGGGAACACCGATATTTCCGATTCGCGTAAGCGTGGAATCCACTACGACAAGCATCGTCGCCAGTGCGAGCACGGTTCCGGTGAGTTTTCGGCCGGAGAACGGGCGGAACCGATAGGGAAGCACGCTGCGCGGCCGGAAAATCGGGTGCGCCGTTCGCGAACGTATGACCGCATGGACGCCGGCGGCGACGAGCACAAGGCCGACGACACCGACGATCATCAGCCCGACCGAGAGCAAGGCGACACCCGGTCGCGGATGGATCGGCGTCATCAGAATCGCGGAGGTCACGCTGCCGGCCCCGGCGACTATCTCGCGTTTTCCCAACGCGGGGAGCAGCCCTGAACGCTCCCCGCGCAACCGGCACAACAGCGCCTCTTCCAGCCCCGAGGCGAAGACGCCCCACCCGGCGGCGGTCACAACACCCGCGACGCCGCCCCAGACGCCGCCCTGAACAGCGAGAAAACCGATTGGAACGATTCCCGAAAGCAGCAAGACGGTGGAACCACGCCGACCGCCGGCGAAAAGAATGAGAGTCGCCATGCACATCAACAGCCGAAGGCCGATCGGCCCGAGGGGCCACTCCGCGAGACGCACGCGCGCCGGAGAGACGCCGAGGAGGCGGGCGAGTCGAAGTCGCATAAGCCCCGGTGGGAGTCGCGCCTCCGGATAAAACAGTTCTCGGTCCCCGGCGGAGAAGTAGCCGTCCACCGCGGCGAGGAATGGATCCAGTCGGGGATCCTTGTCGATCAACCTGCCCGGTATTTCCGAGAGCGGAATCGTCCGGATCTCGTCGATGAGCGAAAGACGGACGAAAGTAGTGTAGCGAGACGCCGCACCGAGCGGCGCAAGAACTCTCGCAAGACGTTTCGGCGGAATCGCTCCCGACGACACCGACGCCGTGTAGTATTTTCTCCAAAGCTGCGATTGTCCGTAGAACAGCGGAACGTTCAGACGTAAGACGAGGGAACCGAGCAGAAGCGCAAGGCCGATCGAAAGCGCGAGCGACGCATCGATCCGGGAAGAAGCCGCCGCGTCGGAGAAGTGTGTCGGATGATTCCGAACGGTATCACGTTGATCGTTCATGGTGTTGCAGCAGAAACCGCAACCTTACACCGGCTCGGCGATCCTATGCAAAGCATCGAGCGGCGCATACAATAGGCGCGACTCTTTCTACAGGATGGTTGTGAGATCGGATCATTACGAAACGTTGCGCTCAGAGCCACGTGGTGGCTCAGACGCGTAAAGGTCTACGCACTCGTGGGCAGAAGCGGAACCGGGAAGAGCTTCAGAGCGAAACTCGTAAGCGAGAAATACGGTCTTGATTTGATAATCGACGACGGTTTGCTTATCAAAGACGAAAAGATCCTCGCCGGCCGGTCAGCAAAAAAAGAGCGGGTCTATCTACGCGCGATAAAGACCGCGCTCTTCGACGATCCGGCCCACAGAAAGGAGTTGCTCGCCGCGCTCGACGACGAGCGATTCAAAAAAGTGCTCATCATAGGCACGTCGGAAAAAATGGTGCGCAGAATCGCCGACAGGCT
>JAJRYZ010000018.1 GCA_024275515.1 Spirochaetota bacterium | reverse complement strand
GATTGAGCGAGTCCCGAGTAGTTCTCGGGCGCCGAGAAAAAACGTTCCGCGTCGAACCCGACGCGCTTTGCCAGTTCCGCGTCGATCGTGTTCCAGAGGTCTTTCCGCGCCGCGAGCGCCTCCCCGAACGACGACCCGGTCTTCTCCGCATCGAGAGTGACGCGCCGCAGCTTCTCGTGCGCGTCGGGCTCTCCGGCGAGCGCCAACAGGACGTACGCCGGTTCGGCGAGAACGTTTCCTCCGCCCTCGCGGAGCAACGCGAGCATTCTATCGCGGTTGACCGAAAGTCCGTCGACGATCCTGCGCATCCGCTCGGCGGCGGCCACAAACCCCGCCAGGTACTCGGCGATGAAACGCGACGAGGCCGAGTTCGTCAGGTCCCGCTGATGCTCGGATATCTGGTCCATGAAAAACGTAACGATCCGGGGAACGAAGGCTTTCCACAGACTCTTCACGTGCTCGCAGTTCCACGGATTGCGCTTCTGAGGCATCGTCGAACTGCCGACTTGGGTCGATGAGAAATACTCGCGAACCTCGTCGATTTCGCTTCTCTGAAGATGACGAAGATCGTCGGAGAGGTTGGCGATGACTCCGAAAGCGGTGTTGATTTCGGTCAGCAGCCGCAGAAGATATTCAGGTTCTACCATCTGTGTGGCGACCTCGGATGGTTTTAGGCCCAGCGCTTCGAGGTATTCCCGTTCCAGCTCGGTCGGATCGTCGACCAGCATGCTTGTCGCGTTGTACGCGCCGACGGCGCCCGAGAGCTTGCCGCGCAGATCGGCGCTCCGTCGCTCGATTTCGACAATCGTCTTGCCGAGCCGCGAAACGTATTCGGAAAGCGCAAAACCGAAAGTAATCGGGATAGCGTGTTGCCCGTGAGTTCGGCCGACCTGCGGGGTCGCGCACTCACCTTCGGCCCGAACGATCAGAAGCTCCTCGAGCTCGATAAGCAGCGGGAGAACGACTTTTCTCACCGCGTCGCGAATCCTCATCGCAAAGGCGGTGTCGAGAATGTCGACCGACGTCGCGCCGAGGTGGACGTACGGCCGGATTTCGTCGGGAACGTACCGCTGTATGACGCGAACCAGCGCCCGAATGTTGTGCTGCGTTTTTCGTTCTTCCTCATAGACTTCGGCCACGCTCACGCGCCGGCGCAGCGAGTCGATCTGCTCGAGCAATCGCGGATCGCCGTCCAGTTGAAACCGAACGTGGGCGCGCAGAAGAGCGATCTCGGCGACGAGGCAGTAGTCGACGGAGGCGGACTCGCTCAAGTAACGGCGCAGCGAGTCGAAGAGTTCTTTGTTGGCGAGATAGTAGCGATGATCGAGCGGCGACAGGTTTTCGAAAATGGACTGATCTTCCATACGAAAACCTGACAGGTTGCAGGCGTTTTGTCAATTCGATTTAATGGTCTTCAGTGGCACCTAAACGACACGACACAATGCTGGCCGATGCGCTTACCGCCGGCCAGGATCGCGACTATCAACGGGCGGCAGAAATTCTCCTAACGCTGGTCAGCGAGACCGACGAGTATCCCCGGGCGTATCTCTACCTCGGCAGGAGTTTCCACGCGATCGGACGATTCGAACGGGCGATCCAGTTTCTGCATTACTTTACGCAACTTGCGCCCGACATCGGCGCGGGACATTTTTTTCTCGGACGCGCCTATTTCGCCGCAGGACTTTACGCGGAAGCCGGACGATGCCTCGAGCGCGCGAACAGGCTCGACCCGCACAACCCGCAGATTCTCGGACTGCTCGGCATCACCTATCTTAAACGCAGACGTTCCGAAATCGCCGTCGAGCTTCTCGGCAACGCCGTCGAAGCCGATCCGGACAATTCCGTTCTCTATTCGGGCTACCTCAACACGTTAACCGTGGAGGCGATTCGCAGATTCCGCAAGGGCGACGTCGATATGTCGAGGCAAATGCTCGAGTTTCTCGTCGGGCACGGAGCGTCCAACACGCTTACCGACCTCTACCTCGCCTCCTGCTACAAAGAGCTTGGCCGTTACGAGGAGGCGCTCGAGCGCTACGATCGCGTTATCGAGCGCGAACCGTCGGACCCGGTGCTCCGGCTTCAACGAGCCGATGTATTGCTTCGCCTCGGATTGGCCGATCATGCGCGTGAGGTCGTTTCCGAGTACGAAGCGAAGCCGGAATCCATGGATCCGGAAGCGCTGGTCCGCCACATGGCGATAGAGTCGTTTCAACAGGGACGTTTCCTCAAGGCGATCGAGTTCGCCAAGAAAGTGATCAAGGCGCGCGGGTCCGATTTCGAAATGCACATGCTTCTCGGCGACGCGTTCAGACACTCGGGCTCGCTCGAAAAAGCGGTCAACCACTTCCGCCGGGCGCTCCAGTTCGAAAGAACGCGCGTCGAACCACGATACGGGCTTATCCTCTCCTTCTGGCAGCTCGAACAGTTCGACAATCTCGTCTCGGAGGCGCGAAGCGTTCTTCGGATCGATCCGACGGACCCGATAGCCTCCTACTATTCCGCGCTCGGGAAATGCCGGCTCGGCTACCCCACGGCGGAAATGATCCCGCTTCTCGAACGCGAGCTTTCCGCGAGCGGCGCCGATCCGTTCATCTGCACGAGCCTCGGCGCGCAGCACCTCGCCGCCGGAGCACCCGATCGGGCCGAACGCTACTTTCGGATGGCCCTCGACCTGTCCGAATCGCACCGGGCGGCATACGAGGGGCTTTTTCGCATCTACGACCGTGCGGACAAGGCCGAAGCGGCCGAAGAGATCTACAACGCCTATCTCGACCGATTTCCCGACGATCACGAGCGCCGCCGCGACTACATTCGTCTTCTTGTCGGGCTGCGCCGCTACGAGCGTGCCGCCGAGGAGATCGTCCGCCGGCTTCCCCACGACCGTTCGTCGATCGCCCTCCGCCGGTTGCTTGCCTACTGCTACCGGGAAACCGGCAGATACCGTGATGCGGCGGTTGTCTACCGGAGACTGCTCAAAGAGAACCCGGACTCGGAGTTCTATCTCAGGGCCCTCTGCTACTGCCTGGACCGATCGGGAAACCGCGACGCGGCGATACAACTGCTCGACCGAGCCTTCGCCTACCGTCCGCCGACGGTTGCGATGCGGCTGATCCGCGGCGTGCTTCTATTTCGCGAAAAGCGCGTCGACGAGGCGCTCGACGCCTTTCGCGCCGTTCTCGACGAATCGCAGGGCGATTGGCGCCCGTACCGAAACATCGCGGCGATCTACCGTCATCGCGGAATGCAGGAAATGGCCGACCGATTCGAGGAACGCGCCCGGGCGCTTTACACCGGACCGTAGCCGTGCGCCGACGCGAGAGAATCCTGCTTGATATTGCGCCGAGCGCGCAGTAAGGTGAACGCGGGATCGACAGACTGAGGAGGAACGTATGGCACCGAAAGCGCTGGATTTGTTTCAGGCGTATGCCGAAGAGAAACTTCCGAAGGACGGAGGATACATCGTCTCATCGTTCTTCGATGAAACCTCCGCGTATTCGAGATACGAAGTCGTGGCCTACTCCAGCGTCAAGAGCCTCTATCTCGCCGAGGACGGTCTCACTTTCCAGACGGACGGCAACAAGCTGTTTATCCTCGTCGAACCGCCAAACTATCCGCGAAAGCATCTAGAACCGGTCAGCCGCGACACCAACGAGCAGATTCCGCATCGCTTCTCCGAGCTTGAGATCTTCGTGGCGAAGAATCAGTCGAAAGTGATGGTGAGCAAGGACCCGATCGTCACCTATTCGGCTTTTACGATTCTCAAACCCAGCGGGATAAACTTTGCGCTCATCTTCTACAATCGTCCCGACGTGCTCGAAACCCTCGGGTTCTTCTTCAACCAGACCCTACACAAGGAGGCGGCGATCGGATCGACCGACGCGAAAAAGGCCGCCCGCCTGATTACCGCCGGGCTGTCGAAATTTTCGATCTGGTAGAGCGACGGGGCGTCGGCCGGCGCCGATTCCGCCTCGAAATAGACGCGATACACGGTTGCCACGTCGTCCGGTAGAGCGACGGGGCGTCGGCCGGCGCCGATTCCGCCTCCCGTCCTACTCCCGCTTGTCGGGCGCCGCGGTGGTAAGCTGAGCGACCGCGAGGTTTGCTATCGGAACGCTGTAGGACGAACATGAGACGTAGTTCAGACCGACGTCCATACAGAAACGAATATTCTCCGGAATCGCCCCGTGCTCTCCACACAGACCCGCCGTCAGATTGGGCCTGGTCATCCGGCCGCGCCGAACCGCGGTCGCGATCAATTCGCGAACGCTCGCGTTCAGGTCCATGAACGGGTTGCCGGCGATAATGTCGAACAACGTGTAGTCGGGCATGAACGAAGTGTAGTCGTCGCGAGAGAGACCGAGCGTGGTCTGCGTCAGATCGTTGGTACCGAAAGAGAAAAACTCCGCGTACCGGGCGATTTCCCCCGCGCCGAGCGCGGCCGCCGGAAGCTCGACCATTGTTCCGACCTTGAAAGGCACCTCGGCAATCGTTGCGCCGTTCTTTTTTTTCGAGCGGGACTTCTTCGCAGCCGAGCGAGCCGCCGCGTTGAGTCGTTCGCGCAGGTTTCGTTCGATATCCTTAACGCCCACGTAGGTGGCGCCTTCGATTTTCTTGCCGTAGACGATCATCTTGAGCTCGTCGGCGTTCATGATCAACGGAATCATGATCTCGGGTCGGCACTCGACTCCTTCGGCCTGAAGCTCATAGACCGCTTCGAAAATCGCTTCGATCTGCATCTCATAGATCTCCGGATGCGAGACCGCTATCCGGCACCCCCGGTGCCCGAGCATCGGGTTGAACTCCTTCAGATTGTCGCAAATCGCCTGGACTTCTTTGAGTGTGATCTTGTTCGACTTCTTCCCCGCGTTGAGGTAGTTGATAAACGCGTCCATTTCCTCCTTATTGTGCGGAAGAAACTCGTGAAGCGGTGCGTCGAGCAGCCGTATCGTGACCTCTCTGCCGTTCATGACCTTGAAGATTTCATGAAAGTCGCTCTTCTGCATTTTCTTCAGCTTGGCGAGCGCGCGTTCGCGTTTATCGGTCGTGTCCGAAACGATCATCTCGCGGAATACGTTGATTCGCCTTGCATCGAAAAACATATGCTCGGTCCGGCACAGACCGATGCCTTCGGCGCCGAAGCGGAGCGCGAGCGCCGCGTCGGCGCCCTTGTCGGCGTTGGCCCGCACGTGAAACCCCTTGATATGCTTT
>JAJRYZ010000315.1 GCA_024275515.1 Spirochaetota bacterium | reverse complement strand
TCACGCAGAAAAGATCGCCGGTCAACGAGGCGAGCGACACGTGTCTCAGGTCGTCGTATACGACCCTGTCGTAGATCTCATCCGCGTAGATGATCAACTCGGCCTCGGCGGCAATCCGAACGATTCCTTCAAGCATCTCCTTCGGGTAGAGCGCGCCGGTGGGATTGTTCGGATTGATCACAACGATACCTTTCGTACGGTCGCTTACCTTCCGCCGTATGTCGTCGAGGTCCGGCGTCCAATCCGACGATTCGTCGCACAGATAGTGCACCGCGGTTCCACCGGAAAGCGTGACCGCGGCCGTCCACAAGGGATAGTCGGGCGCGGGAATGAGGATCTCATCGCCCGAGTCGAGCAATCCCTGCATCGCCATGACGATCAGCTCGCTGACACCGTTGCCGATGTAGACGTCGTCGACTTCAACGCCGACGATCCCCTTGCGCCGACAATACTGCGCCACCGACGTCCGCGCCGAAAAGAGTCCTTTGGAGTCGCAATATCCCTGAGCTTCGCGGATGTTGAGCACCATATCATGGATAATCTCGTCGGGAGCGAAAAGGCCGAACGGCGCCGGGTTGCCGATGTTGAGCTTGAGAATGTCGCAGCCGGCCTTTTCAAGACGTTTCGCCTCGTCAAGAACCGGGCCGCGGATATCGTAGCAGACGTCGTCGAGCTTGGTGGATTTGCGAACATGCTTCACATCGGCGCTCCGTTCAATGGGCATCGGTGGAAACGGGCGGCTGCGTTCCGGATGCGAAGAGCCAATCGCTCGCCTCCTCGATAAGCTTCGCGAGTATGACGACTTGTACGCTTCCACGCTGCCTTTCCACCTCGGCCGCGAGATTCTCCGGTGTGTATCGTTTTTCAAGCTTTTGCGCCGCGGCACGGCCGTCGCCCGGTTCGACGTTCTCGATAAGATACGCGGCAAGAAGCACCAGCAGCGGGTTACGTTCCTCTTCCACAACCTTTCGCAGATACTCCCCCGCCTCATCACGCTCGTCGGCCAGCAGCGACGCGAAACCGTACGACCAGCGAACCCACCCCCTGTCGCGAGTGCGCATGTCTTTGAACTCCGCGAAAAACGCGGCCGTCTCCGCCGGTTCGTCGGACAAAAGATGCCTTACCCCCAGGGGCATGAGGAGCCGACGCATGAGTCGCGGTCGACGTTCGCGAACCACGGTTTCAAGCCGCGCGATAGTGGCGAGCTTCGATCGGACGAGACACGCGTTGATGAGAATGCGGCACTGCCCGGCAAGCATGAGGTGCTTGTCGAAAACTCGCGTCTCGAGATGATCGATCAACCCGTCCCAATCCTCGCGCTCGAGAAGCCCGAACATCCGCCAGTTGAAAACGAAATACGCGTTCAGCCCGCCGAAAATGACCGCGAACAGAACCGGCAGGCCCCAATTGCGCGCCCAAAACGTCCGCGTGTAGTCCCACCCGAGCATGGCGAGCGGCATAAAATAGATCACCAGGAAAGAGACGACGATAACGACGTTGAACAGAACGAATACGGCTTTGAATTTCAATCTCAAGACCTCGACGTGTCGGAAGTGTAGTGGTATTCCCGAGTTTAGTCGAGGATCACCGACGTGGCGGCTTTGTTGACTTTGCGGCGCACTCATGTAATGTGTGAAGAAGAATCGATGAAAAAGGTACCGATAGCCGACATTCGCGGCCGGACATACTTCTCGCAAGCCGTTTACCTCGACAGCGGCTATATTCTCGCCTCCCCCGACGTTCCGTTCACGACCGAGATGCGCGATCGGCTTCTCGAATGGGGATTTCGCAACGTATTCACCGAAGGAGAGCCGGTCGAAGAGTCGACCGCGATCTCGGTGGAGACCGCCGCCGAAGCGGGAGAGCTCAATCGATCCTACGAGGATGAGCAAAATCGGAAGGAGACGACCGAGTTTTTTGCGAAGGCGGTAAGGACGCTCGAAGATGCGTTTGAACGGTTTCAGGAGAAGGAGGAGCTGCGGCTCACGACGTTTACCGACACGGCAAAGGAGATGATCGCCGAGCTGAAGAGTAACCGACGTTTCATGCTGAGTCTCGACGATTCCGCCTCGCCCGCCAAAGATTACCTCGCAACCCATTCGGTCAAGACCGCGATCCTCGCGCTGGCGCTCGCCGACTATCTCAAATACCCGCCGTACAAGCAGATAGATATCGGACTGGCCGGTCTTCTTCATGAAATCGGGTTGCTCAAGATCCCCGACGCGCTCCACCTCGCCGACCGTCCGCTCTCCGCTCAGGAGAAGAAGACGCTTATGGCGCACCCGGTGCTCGGATTCCGCATTCTCAAAAGCGCCGGATTCCCCGCCGACGTCTGCCGCGCGGTCCTCGAACACAACGAACGCATGGACGGGTCCGGTTCTCCGCAGAGGCTGACCGGGGACAAGCTTTCCGACTACGGCAGGATTCTCGCCGTTGCCGCTTCGTACAACGCGGCAACGTCAAAAAGACCGTACAAGAGCGGCGCCGACGGGCACTCGGGCCTGCTCGACCTGCTGAAAGACGCAGGAAAACGATACGACGAGCGCGTACTGGCGGCGCTGGTCTACACGCTTTCGCTCTACCCGATAGGGACCTACGTGCGGATGTCGAACCAGGCGATCGGCGTAGTCGTCAACGCGAATCGCGAAGACCCCAAGCATCCGCTTGTTAAACTCATCATCGATGAGAACGGGAACCGCTACGCCAATCCGCCCCTGGTTCAGACCCGCGAAGGAGATGAGGTGACGATCGCGTCTTCGCTCACGAAAGAGGAACTTCGCTCGATTGCCGCGGGGAAATGAATCCGCCGACGCTTCCCCGGTCGGTACGCCGAGCTATCCGACGCGGACGGGGCGGCCTTTCTCGGCGCTTTCGTACAGCGCGTCCAGCAGTTTCATCACGGTCAACCCTTCTTCGCCGCTCGCCATGTGCGGCGTGTCGTCGAGGATCGCGTCCGCAAAATGTTCCATCGCGCTTTGCGTCGCGGGAGACGCCGCGTTCAGACTCATATCGTAGAGCGAGCCGTCGCGTTCAAGAAACACCGTCGCCTCGAACTCGTACCCCTGCTCGCGGTTCCGATACAGAAGCCCTGCTTTGGTGCCGAGCAATCGTGTGACCATCAGCTCCTTTTCGCCGATATTCGACGCCCACGAAGCTTCGACCACCAGGGTGGCGCCGTTCTTGAACCGTATGAACCCCGCAGCCATATCCTCGACCGAATAACGAACCCCCGCCCGCCGCGCGAGCTCCCGCCCGATCGCGTCGTAGGTCGAACCCATGACCCACTCGGGTTCGGGATATCCCATAAGCCAGAGCGCGAGATCGAGACGATGAACCCCCAGATCGATCAACGGCCCGCCTCCCGCGAGCTCCTTGATTCCGAACCAGCCGCCGAGGCGCGGTATACCTCGTCGGCGGTGCCAGACGGTTCGACCGAAGTAGATGTCGCCGAAAACACCTGAGTCGATCTCGCGTTTGAGCGCGAAACTCTGCGGCCTGAATCGGAACGAAAAGTTGATCATCAGACGCTTGCCCGCCGCGGCGGCCGCGTCGAGCATTTCCTGCGCCTCGACGGCGTTCAACGCCATCGGCTTCTCGCACAGCACGTGACACCCGTGTTCGAAAGCGCTGAGCGTGAGTGGTCGATGGTGAACGTTGGGCGCCGCGATACTGACGATGTCCGGCCGCCGGGAGTCGAGCAGTTCCGCCAGCGAACCGTACCGGTCGGAAATCCCGAACTCGTCGCCCACCTCATCGAGTCTCCCCCGGTCGGGATCGGCGATTCCGACGACTCGCACTCTCGGATGAGAAAGATAGCCTCGAAGATGGGCCCGGCCCATCCCCAGGCCGACCACCGCTGCGGTAAGCTCGCTCATGCTCGAATACCTCCTGGAATGACTCGACGGTTCCGATAGTAGTATCGGATTTCGTCGCGACCGGCAACGCGTCGAAATGAGGCGATGATCGTGCCCGACCGAAAGACACGGAGTCGGTCCGGATTCGGAGTTGTCGGGCGAACTGTACTTCCCGACGGCGGGGCGCTATATTCTGTACCGATATCTATGCAACATGTGCTCATAAACCCCGGAACCGACCGAGAAGCTCGGGTTCCTTACGGCACGCGGATTTCGGAAATCTTTGCCGCCGACTCGGGAACGGTCGGCGAAGATACACGGGCGATCGTCGCGGCAACGGTAAACAACGAAGTGGTCAGTCTCTCTTTCAAGGTCGAAGTGAACGCGACGGTCCAACCCGTCAAGCTCGGTTCAACCGAAGGCGCCCGCATCTACCGGAGATCGCTCTGCTTTCTCCTTACCATCGCGGCGCATCAGTTGTTTCCCGACCGTCGTATCGTGATCGGTCACTCGCTCGGCGACGGGTACTACTACTACTTCGACGGATTCGAAGTGAATTCCGCCGATCTGCAAGCGCTCGATCGACGGATGCGCGAACTCGTCGCCGAGGACCTGCCGATCGTGCGAAACGTGCTCTCATACCAAGACGCCGTCGAATACCTCGAGCGGATCGGAAGAACCTCGGCGATGCAACTCCTGCAGCATCGAAACGAATCGAAAATCCCCATTTACGACTGCGGCGATTTCTGCGACATCGCGCATATGCCGCTCGTCCCTTCCACGGGGTATCTTCGCTACTTCGAAATCACCGCCCATCGGCCCGGGTTTTTGCTCAGATATCCTCCGGTCGGCGAACCGTCGGTCATCCGGCCCTTCGAACGGCAGCCGGTGGTTTTTTCGATTTTTCAGGAATACAAACAATGGGGGAGTATTCTCGGAATATCGAGCGCCGGGCAGTTGAACGCCGCGATCCACGCCGGAGAAATCGAGGACTTTATCCGCGTGGCCGAAGCGTTGCACAACAAAAAAATCGCGCAAATCGCCGACGTGATACACTCGGCCGATCCGCCGACGAGAGTAGTCGTCATCGCCGGGCCCTCCTCATCGGGCAAAACAACCTTCGCGAAGAAGCTTTCGATCCAGCTCCGCGTGCTCGGCTACGAACCGGTCGCGATATCCACCGACGACTATTTTCTCCCCAGGGAGCGAACGCCCCGGGACGAATCGGGAGAGCTCGATTTCGAATCGATCGAGGCGATCGACCTCGATCGGCTCAACCGGAACCTGAACGAGCTGATCGAGTCGGGCGAGTGCGAGATTCCCGTTTTCGATTTCAAGACCGGGAAACCGAAACCACGAGGGCGGCGACTCTCGATCGGTGAACGCTCGATACTGCTCGTCGAGGGAATACACGGACTCAATCCGCGGATGACCTCGGGCGTCGAGGGCGCCGAAACGTTTCGCGTGTACGTGTCGGCCCTGACGCAGTTGAATATCGACGATTACAATCGAATTCCCACGACCGACGTACGGCTGATACGCCGTATGGTGAGGGATCATCAGTTTCGCGGAAACTCGGCGCACGACACGATCGAACGATGGCCGTCGGTGCGCAGAGGCGAAGACACCAACATTTTCCCGTATGAGCGTTACGCCGACGCGGCGTTCAATTCGTCGCTCGACTACGAGCTTCCCGTGCTCAAGGCTTTTGCCGAGCCTCTGTTACGCATGATCAAACCGTACGACACGAGCTACAGCGAAGCGATCCGACTGTCAAGGTTCCTTGACAACTTCATCCTCATTCCTTCGAAACTGGTTCCTCCGGATTCCATCCTGCGCGAGTTCATCGGCGACAGTACGTTCAGATACTGAGTCGCGCAGCGACCGACGGAGCAACCGACGCGGTGTTGTTCGCCGATCAGGCGTGTTCTTTGATCTGCTCGGCCACCATTTCGCGAAACTGCTCGTCGGCGTCGAGAAACATCAGGCCGAAGCCGCTGTCGGTCATCCCGCCTTCGGTGTCGAAAACGCGGGCGGAGCGAACCACTTTCGCGCTCCCTTCGAAGTATCTCGATTTGTCTCTTTCGACTATCAGAGTAATCTCTTCCGACAGGTCGAAGATCGACAGATCGTCGGTGACGATGAAGATCCCACCCTCCGACAGATCCTTGCTTACGAATTGCATGAGCGCGTACCCGCCGTCCGGAAGGTTCTTGCGCACGTAACTGGTAATCGTCGCCGGAACTCGCTCGGATCGTCTCTTATTGTCCGTTTTCATCGCGTACCTCGCCTACAGCATACGAACCGAAGCCGCTCAAAGCAAGCTCACCGCGCGCTCCACGGCGAGGACCGAGGCGGAAGAGCACGGCCCGCGCCGCTTCAGGCTGCGGACGCTCATCCCCCGACACCGTGCGTGCCGGCCATTCTGCGTTGGGTCGTGATGAGGTCGTAGTAGATGGCGCGCCGTTTCATCAACTCCTCGTGAGTTCCCGTTTCGGCGATTCTTCCCTTCTCCACCACGACGAGTCGGTCGGCGTTTCTGAGCGTAGCGAGACGATGCGCGATGGCTATCGTCGTTCGATTTCTGACCAACCGGTCGAGCGCATTCTGAATCGATTGCTCGGTTTCGGTGTCTACCGACGACGTCGCCTCGTCGAGAATGAGGATTCGCGGGTTGTGGATGACCGCGCGGGCGATCGCGACTCTCTGTGCCTGACCTCCGGAGAGCCGTTGCCCGCGTTCGCCGACCTCGGTGTCGTATCCGTTTGCGAATCGTACGATAAAGTCGTGCGCGTTGGCGATTTTCGCCGCGCGGACCACCTCGTCAAGCCCCGCTTCGGGCTTGGCGTATCGAATATTCTCAAGGACCGATCCGGAAAACAGAAACGTTTCCTGCAACACCGCCCCCATCTGCGCCCGGAGATCGCGCAGAGAAAGGTCGCGAAGATCGATCCCGTCGATAGTTATTCTCCCCTCGTCCACGTCGTAGAGTCTGAGCAAGAGATTGATGATCGTCGTCTTGCCCGCCCCCGAATGCCCGACGAGGCCGATCATCTCCCCGGGGGAAATCTCAAGATCGATCGAATCGAGCACCGGCTCGTGCGTTTTGTATCCGAAGATAACCCCCTCAAACCGGACCGCGCCGCGAATCGTGTGTCGACGCGCGCCCGGGCGGTCGGCGATTGCCGGCTTCTCGTCGATCACCTCGAAGATTCTTGCGGCCCCGGCAAGCATCTGGGTATACATCCTCGGCAGCTGAGAGAGCCACGCCAGAGGACCGTAGATCATCCCGGCGTACATACTGAACTGAACCAACTCGCCCAGCGCCATCCTTTCGCCGAGTACGAGGTAGCCTCCGAAGAAAAGCACCAGGTATTGACCGAATCCGAATAGAAACCCGAAAAACGGTATCATGGTGTTCCAGATCTTATTCGTCCGCTCGGAGAGATTGCGCACGTCGACGCTCGCCGCGCGAGTCGAGCCGACGGGCTGGATCGTCCGCTCCTGGAGTGCGCGCAGGATCTTCGCCTGCGAAGCGAGCGGCATGTCGCCGATCTCATCGAGGAAGAGCGTCCCGCCAGCCGCCTTCGCGAAGAGACCCTCGTGGTCCCTCTCCGCTCCCGTGAATGCCCCGCGCACGTGGCCGAAGAGCTCGCTCTCGGCGAGCTGCAAGGGGAGAGCGGCGCAGTTCACGTAGACGAGCGGCCCCGCGGCGCGCTTGGACTGTCCGTGCAGGCCCCGGCACACCAGCTC
>JAJRYZ010000314.1 GCA_024275515.1 Spirochaetota bacterium | reverse complement strand
TGAGTTTCCCGCAGCAGCGGCGGATAGTCCAAATCCCAGTAGAAAGTGCAACCGAAACCGTCGCGCGTCAAGTCGTTCACGTCCCGTGACGCGCGTAGACACGCTTCGCGGATGTCGAAGCGCTTCGATCGAATCGCTCGCCCGACTATCAACTCGACCGCCTTCCGCGTCAGCCCGTGCAGCGCGCCGGACCCGTCGACCGCCTCGGCGAGCAGGAGCTTTTCCCGTGTCGCGAGCCCGGGAAGGTAATGTATGGACAAAAGAAGGTCGAGGTCAACGTCCACGTGCGCCTCCGGTCAGCTCATTCCTGTTTTTGATCGCTTCAGTCGTCATGGCTTCGTTCGGATCGTCCGCGATAATCCGGTCGTAGAGCGCAATCGCGTCGTCGATTCGTCCGTAGGTAACGTACACCCGCGCGAGAAGAAACATCGCACGATAGTCGCGCGACTCGCGCGCGAGCACGCGCTCGAGGTACGGCTCGGCCTTGCTCGGTTGGTCGTATTCAAACACGTACAGCACCGACAGTCCGTACAACGCGTCGGTGTAGATCGGATCGAGCTCGATCGCGTACAGATAATAGTCGCGGGCCTCGTCGAGGAGCGCGCGCTTTTCTTCCGGAGCTTGCCGCGCCCTCGATAGTTGCGCCGTGCATACCGCGGTCCAGTAGGCGAGGTAGGGATTCTGCGGATAAACCGTGAGCGCCTTTTCGAAAAACTCTTTTGCCGGACCGTACATCCGCCGGTCCCGATACTTGATCGCGACAAGTTTGTAGTAGGTTCCGAGATGAGTGCCGGCGTCGATCGTTCGGTTGACTTCCGCCTCGAGGAACCGGACGGCGTCGAGCAATTCCTGCTCGGTCTTACGATCGAGATCGCGCTTTTCGTACCCTCCGGCGCGCTCGAGTTGCTTGAGTTCGCCGAGGATTACGTCACGATCGCGGCGGCACGACGCAGGAGTCAGCACGAGCGCCGATGCGGTCAGAATCATCAATACAGTCCTCTCTATCCTCTTCATACTACTCACACGCCGCGCCTGCCGCTTTACCCGCGCGGATGGTGGTCCGCGTGAGCTTTGCGCAAATCGTCGACATCAAGGTGCGTATACACCTGAGTCGTGCTAATGTCCGCGTGACCGAGCAATTCCTGAACCGCCCTCAGATCTGCGCCTCCTTTCAACAGATGCGTCGCGAAGGAGTGTCGCAGCGTGTGGAGTTTCGAAGAATCCACTTTCGCACGCTCGGCAATCGAGCGAAAGCGTTTCCACATTCCCTTTCTCGAAAGCGCGGTACCTCGATTGTTCAAGAAGAGATGGTCCTCGCTCATTGCGCCCGACTTCATAAGCGCAGGACGAGCCTCGCTCAGATAGCGACGAACCCACTGCTCGGCGAGTTCGCCGAGCGGTACGATCCGCTCCTTCGAACCCTTCCCGACCACGCGAACGACGGCCTCGTCGAGGAAAAGCGAATTGACCCTCAGCGCGACCGCCTCGGAAACGCGCAGCCCGCATGAATAGATGAGCTCGAAAAGTGCGCGATCGCGAAGCCCGTAGGCGGTGCCGGTATCGATGGCGCCGAGGAGCTCTTCAACCTCGTCCAACGTATAGACGGCGGGGAGACGGCGGCCGAGCCGAGGCATGTCGATCGTTTTGACCGGATTGTCGGTTCTCTCGCCTTCGATGACGAGAAAATGGAAAAAAGATGAAAGTCCGGAAAGCACTTTCGCGATGGTTCGGGAGTCGAGACCGTCGATCTGCCGCTCGACGACATACTCGATGATGTGCGCACCCGATATCCGAACGACGTCGAGATCGGCCGTGCGGCAGAAAGAAAGAAAACGCTCGCATTCCCGGACATAGGTGCGCACCGTTAGCTCCGCCCGTCGCTGTTCGGCCCTGAGGTAGTCCTCGTACCGGCGCTTCCACTCCTCTGCAGACATGATTACTGCGCTTTCTCGCCCTGTCCGCGCTTCTCACCACGCAGAACCGTCGGGATTCCAAGATCGGCCTCCTCCGAGTTCCTGCTCAAAAGGTACTCGTGCGGGGTGCGTTTAATGATGCCTTCGCGCATCTTCAGCCAGTCCTTATACCGAATGATCTCTTCCCCCTCCTCTTCCGCTTCCGACTCCGCTGCGACGGCGGGATCCTCGTTCGAAAACCCGGTCGCGATCACCGTAACCTGCACTCGATCCTCCATTTGCTCGTCGAGTGAGGTCCCCGGGATTATCAACGCCTCGTCGTCGGCGTTGGCGGTGATGATCTTGACGATCTCCTCGTATTCGGTGAGCGAAAAATCGGGTCCGCCTGAGACGTTGACGAGAATGCCTTTCGCTCCTTCGATCCGGGCGTCCTCGAGCAACGGATTGTTGATGGCGTTTGTTGCCGCGTCCACCGCTCTGTTGTCGCCGCTTCCGACTCCGATACCCATCAACGCGTCTCCGCGACCCTTCATGATCGTTCGCACGTCCGCGAAGTCGATGTTGATGTCGCCGGGGCGGGTGATAAGATCCGAAATGCCCTGCACGCCTTGCCTGAGCACGTCGTCGGCGAGGAGGAACGCCTGGCGGATCGGCGTCTTTTTCTCGACGATCTTGAGGAGGTACTGATTCGGAATCGTAATCAGTGTATCGACCGAGTCGCGGAGTTTCCGGATGCCCTCCTCGGCGAGCTGCATTTTCCTCCGTCCTTCGAAATCGAACGGTTTGGTCACGACCGCGACGGTGAGAATATCCATGTCGCGCGCGATCTGCGCGACCACGGGCGCGGCGCCCGTCCCGGTCCCGCCGCCCATGCCGGCGGTAATAAACACCATGTCCGCGCCGCTCAGGACGTTCTTAAGCCCTTCCTTGTCTTCGAGAGCGGCCTTCTCGCCCACCTCGGGCACACCGCCGGCGCCGAGACCGCCGGTCAACTGCGACCCAAGCGGAAGACGCACCTGAGCGTCGGACAATTTGAGCGCCTGTAAATCGGTATTGACCGCGACGAAATGAACGTTTCGCAGCCCGCTTGCAATCATGCGGTTGACGGCGTTGCCGCCCCCCCCGCCGATCCCGATGACCTTGATGACCGTCGGATCGGTAAACCCGTCGTCGACTACTTCAATTCGCATAGTACCCCTCCCAGTGGCTTTCTGCTTTTCCTATTCTATTTAAAAAAACTCTTTCATCCAATTCCTCAACCGATCGAAGACACCCCCCCCTGATCGCCTCGGAACACCGACGACGTTCTTTTTCGCAACCGACTCGCCGTCCCGTTCGGCCAGGTAGAGCACGAGCCCGACCGCCGTTGAAAACGCCGGGCTCTGAAACTCCTTTGTCAGTCCGCCGAGCTTACGCGGGTATCCTACACGCGCGGGGACCTCGAACATCTCCTGAGCCAGCTCGGGAGCGCCGGGCAGCAGCGCTCCGCCACCGGTAAGCACGACTCCTCCCCCGAGATGGCCGATCAGACGCTTCTTTTCGAGTTGGTCGCGGATCATCCCGAAAATCTCGGCCATTCGCGGTTGGATGATTCTGCACATCTCTTTGCGCGGGATGGACGCCGCGGGCCAGCCGCCGACGCCCGGGACAACCACTTCCTCTTCGCCGTCTACCAGCGGCATAAAACAGCACCCGGCGTCCCGCTTGATCCGTTCGGCCGAGTCGATCGGCGTTTTGAGCATGATCGACAGATCGCTCGTGACCTGTTGTCCGCCGATGGAAACCACATCGGTGTGATACGGCGCGCCGTCGACGTGAACAAGGACGTTGGTCGTCCCTCCTCCCAGATCGACGAGCAACACACCGAGGTCTTTCTCATCCTCCGACAAAACCGCCTCGGACGACGCGAGAGATTCGAGAACGATTTCGTTGACGCGGAAGCCCGCGCGGTTTACGCATTTGAGCAGATTTTCCGCCGACGACACCGAACCGGTGATAATGTGCACTTCCGCCTCGAGTCGTATCCCGATCATATCGATCGGATCGCGTATGCCGCCTTGATCGTCGACGATAAACTCCTGAGGTATGACGTGGAGCACCTCGCGGTCCATCGGAATCACGATCGCTTTCGCCGCGTCGATGACCCGTTGAATATCTTCACTTGTTATCTCGCGGTCCCGGCCCGAAACCGCGACGACACCGCGTGAATTTATCCCCTCGATGTGGGCGCCGCCTATTCCGGTGATCACGCCGCCGACTTCGCGGCCCGACATCATTTCCGCCTGCTCGACCGCTTCGGCCACCGATTTGAGCGTGGCCTCGATGTTAATCACCACTCCCCGCCGCATCCCCTTCGACGGGCTGGTCCCGAGGCCGACTATTTCAAGGCCGCCCTGCTCGTTGAACTCGCCGATTACCGCGCAGACCTTGGTCGTCCCGATGTCGAGTCCGACGAGCACGCTATCCGATGGCACGGATCACTCCCCCTTCATCCGCATGACGACTTCGTCGGTCCGAAAGTCGATTTCGGCGATTCGTTCATCAACTCCCTGGCGCGCAACCACATCCAGAATCAGCACGATTCGCTTCATGGTTTCTTCGGTAATCCCGGTGCCGATGCGTACGCGCACCGGATAATCGCGCGGAAACAGGATTACCTCGAAGCCGGATCGGTTCTTTTTAACGAATTTGATCTCCGATATCAAGTTGAACAGCTCGGGCGCGTCGCGCCGCAACCGCTCCAGGTCGGCGAGAAACTCGGTCAGGGGACGCGCGATTCGGCGGCCGAGCCGCACATCGGGAAACGTCAACCCCGAAACGACCGGGATATCGAGCTCTTCGACGCTCGAGCCGATCTGAAACACCACGCCTTCCTCGTCGAAAGCGACGGGAACCGTCCCGCCTTCCTGCTCGACGAGCGCAACGGCGAGCGGCGTGCGCCCGACGACCCGTATCCGCAGTTTGTCCGGGAACACCTTTTCGGCGGTGGCGCTCTTGATGAGAGGGTAGGTTTCGAGTCTCGCCGCCACCGCGTCGGCGTCGATATCGAAATAGTACGGCGACTCGGACAGATCGGCTATCGTGAGAAGCGCCTCGTCGTTGAGCCCGATCGCGCCGTCGGTGATGATTTCGACGTGTCGCACCACCAGCCGCGGCGCGATCGCAAGATGGAACACGATCTGCGCGGCGAGGATTACGAGTAGTACGCCGATAACCACGATGAACGCTCTCGAAACGCTCCTTTCATCGGGCACGCGTCGTCGCCCGTCGGCAACGCGACGTGACAGAACGACGCTGCTCATACGTCGTTCTCCGATCTTACGTAGCGAGATAGATTCAACAAGACGCCGCACATCGCGAGCGTAACCATCGCCGAGGAACCGCCGGTCGAGAAAAACGGAAGCGGAATACCGGTTGCGGGAACCAGTCCGGAGACTACCGCGATATTGAACAAAGCCTGCGCGAGAATCATGGTCGTTACCCCGAAGGCCAGATACGAGCCGAACTTCGTCGGGTTGCCGATGCAGATTACGTACCCTCTCACCGCGAAAGTCACAAAGAGCGCGAGGACGAAGAGCACGCCGATCAATCCCGCCTCCTCTCCCAACACCGCGAAAACGAAATCAGAATGCGCTTCGGGTAGCCCGCCGAGCTTCTTCGTGCCGTAACCGATTCCGGTGCCCCAGAATCCGCCCCGCACCAGCGCCCCACGGCTGGCGATGATCTGATACCCGGCGCCGACCGGATCGACCTGCGGGTTGAGGAAAGAGATGATTCTCTGCACGCGATGTTCTTTTGTCAGCAGGAGAATGATCGAAAGCGGAACGACGGTGCTTGCGAGAAAAATAAAGTAGATTATCGGCACTCCCGCGACGAAAAACATGCTCAAGGCGATGAGCAGGACAAAAACCGCGGTGGAGAAGTCGTTCTGCAAATAGACGAGCGTCACGAAAACGATCACGACCACCAAAGGCGGGACGACCGTGTTGATCAGGTCGTCGACCCTGTCCGATTTTTTGCCGAGAATGTGCGCCAGGTAGAGGACGAGCGAGAATTTCGCCAGCTCCGACGGTTGAAACGACTGACCGAAAACAACGATCCATCGCCTCGCGCCCATGACCTGAGACCCGATCCCGGGAATGAAAGTAAACAGAAGAAGCAGAAACGACGCCGCGAGCAACGGCAGCACGAGCCGATGCAGTCCTTCGATGCTGACGCGCGATAGAATGTACGCCAACACCGAACCGACGGCCAGGTGGACCGCGTGCTTCTTGAGAAAATGGTACGGATCGCCGGTGAGCTTTTCTCCGTAGTAGTAGGAAGACGAGAACATCACGACGACACCGAGCCCGGCAAGCAGCAACAGCAGCGAGAGCAGCACCGCGTCGGTTCTTTCGTTTCGGACTCGTTCTACCGCGAATCTATCATTCATTGTATTTTCAACGTCGACAGCGACACGATCGCGAAAAGCCCGCCCAGAATCCAAAACCGGATCACGACTTTCGACTCGGCCCATCCCATCATCTCGAAATGATGATGAAGGGGCGCCATTCGAAAGACCCGCTTGCCGGTCAGCTTGAACGAGACGACTTGAATTATCACCGAAGCCGCCTCGACTACAAAGACTCCTCCCACGATGATCAGAAGAATCTCCTTTTTGATCATCATAGCTATGACGGCCAGCACTCCTCCCAGCGCGAGGCTTCCGGTGTCGCCCATAAACACCTCCGCCGGGTGCGAGTTGTACCACAAAAAACCCACGCATGCCCCCACCACCGCAAGGCAGAGGATGGTCAGCTCTCCGGATCCCTCGATGTAGGGAATCTGCAGGTACTCCGAGTAATCGACGCGCCCGGTGAGATAGGCGAGAAGCGCAAAAGTCACCGCAACGAGAATCACCAGACCCGTCGCGAGTCCGTCGAGCCCGTCGGTAAGGTTTACCGCATTCGACAGACCGACGAGGAGCACGATCGCGAAAGGGATGTACATGATCGAAAGGTCGAGCACGGGGTACTTCAGAAAAGGCAAGTAGAGCAGGGTCGTGTGTTCGTTCCGGGTCGAATAGAGAACCATGACGATAAGAAGCGACAGAATCACCTGCCCGGAGAACTTGAAACCCGCGCGGAGTCCTTCGGAGTTGCGCCTGAATATCTTTAACGCGTCGTCGACGAAACCGATAATCCCGAACCCGACCAGCCCGAAGAGCCCGAGCCAGGTATGCAGACTTCGCAGATCCTGCCACAGGAGAACCGAGACGACGACCGACAGGATGATCAGCAGTCCGCCCATAATCGGCGTTCCGCTCTTCGCCCGGTGAGTCTCCGGTCCGTCCTCGCGAATCTTTTGCCGCGCGCTCACGTTTTTTAGCAACGCGATTACCGACGGACCGAGAACGAAGGAGATAATCAAGGCCGTAACGGCCGCGTAAGCCGCGCGAAAGGTGATGTACTGAAAGATGTTGAAAAAGGTCAGCCTGTTGACGAGCGGATAGAACAACTCCTTCAGCACGATGAGCTCCCCCGTGCGCATTCGGGATCGATGACCGCGAGCAGTCTTTCCATTTCGAGACTCCTCGACCCCTTGATCAGCACGAAATCGCCGTCGCGCACGAAACCGGACACCGCATCGGCCAACTCGTCGAATCGTTCATGATAGGTTGCGGCGGGGCTTCCCGGCCCGAAGGCACTGCGGGCGACCGCCGTCTCTTCACCGAAGAAGAAGACACGGTCCACCGTTGAGGCGGCGGCCGCCCTGGCCACGATTCGATGCTCCGCGTCCGATCTGTCGCCGAGCTCCTTCATAGACCCCAGTATCAGGATCTTCCTCCCAGTCCAGGAGATCGAATCGACGGTATCGATCGCACGGAGCATCGAATGACGGTTCGCGTTATAGCAGTCGAGAAGGATGGTGGCCCGACATTCGAGCACTTCGCTTCGCGCAAATCCCGCCCGGGCGGACGAGAGCGCGCCGCGGATATCTTTCGCCGGAACTCCGAGGTAACGAGCCATCGAAACCGCACACAGCGCGTTCAACAGATTATGTGCCCCGGGAAGGGGGAAAACGACGGATTCCCCCTCCACGACGATCCGCGTGCCGCGAAGTCCCAAATCCTCGCACCCCCGGACACCCGGAGTTGAGCGCGGACCGAAAAGGTCGATGCACCGCTCGCGCCCCTCGATGAGAATACTCCGATAACTCTCCTCCTCGCCGACAAACCCGCGCCCCCCGGGGCAGACATAAGAAAACACGTCGCGCTTTTCGCGCGCGATCGCTTCGCAGGAGCCGAGCAACCCGACATGGGCGGCTCCGATGTTGGTGACCGCCGCGACCCGCGGCCGCACGATCGACGCGAGCTCGGCGATCTCGCCCGGGCGGTTTGTTCCCATCTCAAAGACCGCAAACCGATGTTCGGCCCGCACGCCGAAACACGCCAACGGCAATCCGACGTCGGAGTTGTAGTTTCCGGGGCTTACCGCCGTCGGGCGCCATGCGGAGAGCATCGCGCCGAGCAACTCCTTGGTGGTCGTCTTTCCGTTGCTTCCGGTAATGGCGACGACCGTTACACCGTCAAAGCGGCGCATGTGCGCCGCGGCGAGCGACTGCAGCGCGACGAGCGTATGGTCGACCGAAATGATCGAAACCGCGTAATCGCGCGCATAGCGCCGAATATCCGCTCGATGTTTTCGAGCGAATGACCGAGATACGAAAGAGAGAGAGCTGCCCCGCCGGAACGCGTCCTCGAGAAATAGATGCCCGTCGGTCCGCTCGCCCGGGAGCGCCACGAACAACGAATCGCGGGAACACATGCGAGAGTCGACCTGGACGTCTGTTACGGGTCGGGACGAACGCGACTCCGCCGATCCTTTTACGATCTCGGCGATCGCGTCGACCGCCGGAAGAGTCGATTCCGCTATCACCGATCCTCCTCCGGCGAACCGATCCGTACGAGAACTCTCGGCACATCGGTACGCTTCTCTATTCCTTCCATCCCGCCGGCGATCTTGTCTATTCGCGACGGGGAGCTCAACACCTCTATACCTACGAGCGTTCGCTTGTTCCGCTCGATCAGCTCATGCTGCTGTTGCTCGAGTCTGCGGACCTCGCGAAGCGCCTCGCTGAACCTGAACACCTGCCATGCGTTGAGAAAGAGCACGACGGGGACAGAACAGACGATAAGGAGAACCACGAGACGCTTCACTACAGTTGCTCCTCGTTGACCTTCTCGGCGACGCGCAATCGCGCGCTACGGGAGGCCGGATTCGTCGCTATTTCCCGTTGGGTAGGCCGAACAGGGCGCTTGGTGACGATTTCGATGATCCGCTTCCCGCCGCAGCGGCACGCAGGCCACTCGGGCGGACACGTACACTCGCGGTTCTTCTCCCGAAAGAACCTCTTGACTATGCGGTCCTCGAGCGAATGAAAGGCGATAACGCCGATGCGACCTCCGGGGACGAGGATCCGAAGAGCGGACTCGAGCCCTTGGCTAAGCCGGGCCAACTCGCCGTTCACCGCGATGCGAAGCGCCTGGAAAGTCCGTGTCGCCGGATGGATCCGCGCGCGTCGGTATTCCGGGGGAACTGAGGAAGAGATGACGTTCGCCAGATCGACGCTTCGGCGAATCGGCGCTTGGGCCCGCGACTCGACGATCGCGCGGGCGATCCGCCGTGAATAGCGCTCCTCGCCGAACTCATAGATGAGCGAGGCGAGTTCCGGCTCGGGATACTCGTTGACCACATGGTACGCCGATATCTCGAGACCTTCGTCGAGCCGCATATCAAGCAACTCGTCGCTTCGAAACGAGAATCCTCGACCGCTTTTCTCGTAGTGAAACGACGACACCCCCAGATCGAACAACACTCTCGCCGGCCTCTCCGCATCGATCGGATACTCCGAGAAAAACTGGTTGAACCAGGCGTGAACCGTCGTGACACGGGAACCGAACTCGGAAAGCCGTGCGCGCGCAACCTCCAGGATGTCATGATCCGCGTCGAGTCCGATCACTCTCGCGTCGGGGAAACTCTCGAGGATCGACGCGGTATGTCCTCCCTCGCCGAGTGTGGTGTCGATGAACAGCGTACCGGCGGAATCCGGCGCGAGAAGGTCGAGGACCTCCTGTCGGAGAACCGATGTATGCACTACCTCGACCATCAATCCGACCACCTGCCTACATTGATATGATCTTGCCCAGCTCTTCGGCCGCTTCCTGGAACTCCGCTTCGTTCTTCTCCCAGTAGGCACGGTATGCTTCCTCGTCCCAGATTTCGAGGTAGCTCTCTATGCCAAGAACGATGCAGTCTTTCGTCAGTCGCGCATACTCCCTCAACGAAGGCGGCAGGTTGATTCTCCCGGTCTTGTCGAACTCCGCCTCCTGCGCGGGAGCGATGAACCGCCGCTGGATCATCCGGGCCCGGGACTGAAAGAGCGAAGTCGAATCCATGAGATTGCCGGCGATACGTTTCCATTGCTGCTCGGGAAAAAGCCAGAGACACTGGTCGATACCTCTCGTCACGATGAGGCTCGAACCGTTGATCTCGGACCGCACTCGCGACGGGATGAGGATCCGTCCCTTGTCGTCGAGCGACACCCTGAATTCCCCCGTTATCACACTTCAGTCCACTTTGTCCCTTTTTTCCCCACTTTTTCCCACCAATGCTTTGTATAGTACCCCACTCCGTCTTGTTGTCAACCGCGGTGAAAAACGATATTGTGAAAATGTCGAGATTTACGCTCAATCAAGTTTACATACGTTAAGTAATTCGGAACATACGGGGTTGTCAGGTGCCGCTTTTCAAGATTTATTTCAAATGGAAGGAAAAAGACGTCGAACTGATGGCTCGCGAACTGGACATGACCCATCCATACTTTGTGTCGATAAAGGACATTGTTATCCCCCGTTCGGGAAGTCTTATCATCGACCCGTCGCAAGATGAGATACGAAAGAAATTCGGCGACACTCGCCATGTTATGATCCCTTTCCAGACGGTTTCGCTGATCGAGGAGGTGGCCGAACCCGACGCGGGCGGCGACGGATCCAAAGTCATGCCGTTCCAGGTCGTCGAAGGGGCGGACGAAAAAGATGAAGACGTCGTCGAATAAAGCACGTTCCGTCTACGAAACGCACGGGTTCGAATGGGTTGTGGAGGAGTTAAGCTGACCCTCGATTATCATTTTCTCGTGTATCCGGACGGTGACACCCAGGAAGCGCCCGTGCCTCTGCGGATAGACCAGCTCGTGGACCTGAACGGCTATCCGCTCTCGTCTCCGCTGCCTTTGCACCGCATGATCGTATATCGCGTGTTCAAGATTCGGCGACGATCCGAAATCGGCGAAGAACGTTCCTTCTACCATCTCGAGCTCGTTGTCGGCGCCGAGCTTCGGGCCCTCGCTCGTTAGCCGTCGCGCCGGTCGGCTATCCGACGCGTATCGCGCGAGTCGAGGCGCGCTGCGAATCGCCGAATAGTCGATAGTCGAGATCGCTGAATAGGTTGTTCTTACGTTCCATCCGGGTGAGCCATTCGGTATTGACCGCGTTCCGTCTCAACCCTTCATAGATCGTGGCGAAGTTGGCCAGGTGCTCCTTTACCCGCTTAGTCGCGTAGGGGACCGTCGTGCCGGTTTTCATAATGAACGGCCAATCGGACGCTTGCGACAGCATGAGTTCACGCGCGGCCTGATTGAGCGCGCGAAGCTTGAGTCCATCCTCGTCGGGATAGCGCTCGACGAGTTCGGCCATCCGCTCGATCGCTTTGTGCACGTGCGGGTATATCCAATCGTTGCTTGCGTCGAGCCAGACCTCCGCGTAGCCGTTGTTCCCCCAGCTCGAAAACGAAGGAACCGCGCGTGGGTTCTCCGGGTACATTTCGAGGTACTCTTTGGGCGTGACCAGTCGCAACCGCGACCGATGCTCGACAAGCCCGCGCAACACCGCCTCCAGCCAGAGCGGCCCCTCGAACCACCAATGGCCGAACAGCTCCGCATCATACGGGCAGACGACGATCGGCGGCCTGTCCATGAGCGTCCGAAGCTTTCCGACCTGCTTGAGACGGTGGTAGATGAAGTTCTCCGCGTGTTCTCCGACCTTTTTCGCGGCGACGTCGGTCCGGTACGGCCGTTTTCGCCCCCCCGCGCCCGTAATGGCGTAGTATTTGATCCCTGTCGCGATTCGGATATCGCCGTCGTGGATCCACCTGCGAACATAGTCGAGAGGAAGATCGAAACCGATGTCACGGTAAAAGTCGCGATACGACACGTCGCCGGGATATCCTTCCTCCGAGGACCAGACGGCGTGAGAGGAGGGTACGTCACGCCCGAAAGCATGTATCCCGTTCGGACAGGAGACGGGAGAATAGACGCCGTACGGGACCCGTGGTCGCGAAAAAAGGATCGCGTGCGCGGCGGTAAAGAAGTATTCGATCCCGTTTCGCTTAAGATGTCGTTCGAGCCCGGGGAAATACCCGCACTCGGGAAGCCATAGTCCGGACGGGTTGGCGCCGAAAGTCCTTCCGTGCGAAAGAATCGCCGTATTGATCTGCACGTCGATCGCCTTGGGATAGTGTTCATATAACGGAAGAAAACAGTGCGTTGCGGCGGTCGTGATGAGATCGAGATGTCCGGATTTCTGAAGGTCCCTGAAACCTTTCGTAATGTCTCGCTTGTATACTTCGTTGAAATCGTGCAGGCAATCCCGGTACATCTGAGCGTACATACGCGCGAGAGGTTCGAAATCGGCATCGCCTGAAGTCCGCCTCACCTCGGTGTCGGAGAGGTCGATCATCCGCAGAAGATGCTCGATGTATCGAGTCTGTAGAAGAGGATCGGTCAGCATGGCCGATAGCGTGGGCGAAACCGAGACGGTCAGGCGAAACGGAACGGCGTCGGCCTTCAGTCGATTGCACATTCTCAAAAAAGGCAGATAGGTTTCGGAGATCGCTTCGAAGAGCCACATCTCTTCGAGGAAACGAGGATACTCCGGATGACGCACGTACGGGAGATGGGCATGGAGCACCAGTGAAAGGTATCCGTGATCGGACGAGTTCTGCGTGGGCAAACGACTATCCCTTCAGATGAAGATACTGCGTATCGAGTAGCGAGATGATCCGCTGAGGCATACCGCCGTGGGCAATCGACTCGTCGATATCCTGTATCCCGGCGACCGACAGAATCCCTATGTAGTCCAGTTCGGTTCCGGCGGAAAGATCTTCAATCGTCGATTCGGGACTCTCAACCGGGTTTGAGCGGCACAACGGTTCCTCGCCGCTCGCGCTCGACAACACAAGCTCCGCGAAGTAGCGCCGCCCGGTGCGCGGCAGGTTGACATACCACTTCCGATCTCCGCTTCGCAACGGAATATCGAAAAAACGCTTCCCGTCGGCTCCCGCTTCGGAGGGTTCATGCACCCGCAGCGTCAACGCCGACGCTCTGCGAGAAACGACCGCAGCAAGATGTTCTTCGCTCAGATCCCAATAGGCGAAGGCCCACGACGGATCACGAAGCATTAGAACGATTCTCGTCTCGCCGTAGGTGTCCGGTAACACGGGCTCATCGATTTGCGGGTATCCCAAATTGCCGTCCGGATTCAGCTCGAACTTCTTTTCCTTGACCAGCATTTCGATATTGTTCGAGCACTCGCGGTCGGAACGTTCCTCCTCGAGGGCTTCGAGGATCTGACCCACAAGCGCTTTTTTGTCGAGGTGTTCGATCGGTTTGATGCCGGACCGTTCGGCAATGTCCTTAAGGGTCTCGAATGGAAGGATCTCGAGCCGCTCCCTATCCATCTGGACCTCCATTTAGATCGGGGGTAATCGTATTTTTTTCATCAGGTTCGTGTCAAGACGCTCGCCTGGAGCCCGCCCGCACGGCAACGACTATCATGACGTCGCCGAACCCGAAACGTTTGGCGAGGAGATCGAGCGGACGCTTGAGCCAACGCGGTCCCAACCCGACGGCAAGACCGCCCCACGTCTTGATCGCGCGAACCGTGAATCCGTGCTTCTCCAAAAGTCGGCCGAGCGTCTTGCGGGTAAAAAGCACCATGTGATCGGCAATCGCCGATCTCCAACGCGCGCCGAAGAGTCTCGGCTGCAATCCTGCGGCGTTCGGCGTGGTAATGATCAACAATCCCGATTCGATGAGAACTCGAGCGCATTCACACACGAATCGATCCGGATCCGCAAGGTGCTCGATGAGGTGCGAACTGTGCACGACGCCGAAACTCGACTCAGCGAAGCGCGCATCCTCGAGCGTCCCCACTCGGATGTCGAGGCGCCTCTCTTCGATGCCGAATCTCGCCGCCGGTCGGCAGACCTCGACGCCCTGTGCTCGAAATCCCTGTTCCCGCATTCGCGCGATCAGCATTCCGGTGGCGCACCCGACGTCGAGGAACGTTCGGTCCTCGCCGCGGAGCGCGGCGGTCCTTGAGTCGAAATCGATATCCGCAAGTCCCATGGTCATGAGACGGAAAAACCGTGCTTCATTCTCCCGCTCATAGGTGAAGTACTCATCCCCGTACCGCTCGATCAGCGCGTCCCGGCGGGGTCGAGGGTTCTGATAGATCAGCGCGCAGCCGACGCACCGTACGAAACGAAATCCGTCGCACTCCCAGAATCGACGAAACTTCCTCCCCCCGCAGAGCGGACAGTCGATCTCTCGCAGGCTTTCGTCGGCCGGAGGCATCGAGAAAGTCTTCATTCGTTATTTGACGGATATCGGAATCCGATAGCTCGCCTCGTTTCCCGCAACGTCGCGCGCAACGATTTCGATTTGAATCTCTCCGACGCGAAACGGAACCACCCCTGCGTCGATGATCCAATCGTCATGGTAGAGCTCGTCAAAAGCGATTGCGTCGCCCCCGGTCCCCAGCACCAGCGTACCGTTCCTTTCGGCAAGCGAGTCGAACGTGAAGTCGAATACTTCGCTTCCGTTGAAGAAACCGGTGGTCCGGTACGGCGCCATCGGACAGTAATACGCAACGTATTCGCTTATGTCGAACAGCTCGACAAGAAGACGATGATCTCCCGACGGCACCGTCATTCCGCGGGTAAGGACGATCGGGGTCATGGACGGCTCCGACCCCGACGGAAGATACCGAACGCCCCGTATCTCGGGTGTAACGGTATCGCGTAGCGACGGAAGCACCAGCAAAGGGTTGACGTACGAACCGATCTCGGAATCGATAAGCTCGAGGTGAAGATGCTTGCCGAGCGAAGCGCCGCTCTCCCCGATGATTCCGACGGGCTCCTCCGCCGAAACCCGCTCCGGTAGAGCCGATACGCTTCCAGGCTCGAGGTGAGCGTACAGCGAGCGGATACCCCGTTCGTGCTCGATCACGACGAACGACCCCAACCCCGACGGCGGCGTTCTCGTTCTTCGCCATCCGTCGTAGAAATAAATCACCTCGCCGTCCTCGACGGGCCGAACGATCTGAGCGCCGCCGCCGATGTCTATCCCTGTGTGATAATGATTCCACCGACTTTCGCCAAAGGTCGCGGTAAGCACCTTATGTCCCACCGGCCATTGGAACGACCACAGCCGAGCGGCTGAAACCAAGATCAAGGCGAGAACGGCGCCGAATCTCATCGACCTACCGCGCACCATCACCTCCTATCGGACCACCGCATCGATGCGCCCGACTCGATCATCGGTACCGAAAACCGCGTATCCGTCGCGCGAGTGTCCGTAGAGCACACCGGCGAGGAACGATGTGCTCGCGTACCGTATGCCTTCCCGGGACGCCATGACGAGCTGCGCGCGACCGGTTTCCCCGACCGACGCGAACCACACGACCGATGGGGCCGGCGGCGACTCGAGCCGCCCCGCTTCGACGAGACGCCCGGAGAGCGCGAGCGACTGAACCGGCGCCCGACGAAGCCGGTATACCGCCACCGCATCCCGGTCTTCAACGAATATGGTCTGTCCGTCGGAAGAAATCTCGAGCAGTCGATTCGTGCGAAACTCGCGGTCGAGCACGTAAGAGACCGCGGGTTCGTAGCCGACGTCGGTTCGAAGAAAAACAGAAAGAGTCTGGTCGCCGAGTCCGTGCACGACCGCAAAAGCGCGACCGTCGGGCGTAACCGCGCATCCGTAGACCGCCGAAATCCGCGCCGAATCGAACTCTCGTTCGAACCGTATCACTCCGTCGGCGTCAAGCACCTGTAGGCGTCCGTCAAGCATACCCACGACGGCCGAACGGCCCCGAGCGTCGAACGCGGTGACAAGCGCCGGGAAATCGCGCGACCATATCCGATCGCCGGCCAGATTCCACTCCTCGATTCGAAGCCGATTGGTGGCGAAGACGAAAAGACGTCTCTCCAGAAGCGCCGGGTAACCGGTAGTGTCAAGTGTGGCCTCGAGGGCGCCGTCCGGTCGCTGCACCACCAGATCGGCGCCGAGACTCGAATAGTTGATAAACCCTTCGGCGCTCACCGTCGCGTCGTAGAGCACCGGTTCGGTGTAGGCATGAACTCCGCCGGGCGTGACATAGCCGAAACGAGAAGCGATCCTGTACGGCACGACCTCCGCGCCGTCCACCGGCTGCGTCGCCTCGGACTCGGGAAGGATCGCCCACGCACGGGAGAATGTAAGCTCGCCGTTCATGCGCGGCGGAAACAGCGGAATATAGACGAGGGACAACGACACGAGAAACAGGAGCTCCCTCTTCACATTTCCCTCCCGATATCGATTTCCGGCGGACAATACGCCGAGAATCGCCTCCGAATCGATGCGGCGGTCCAAACTCGAAACCACAGGATGCGGCGTGTTGACCGCGACTCCTCTCACGGGTCACAATAGTCTACCAGCGATGGACGATCAAGAGCGGCTCTGCAGAATGGCGAGGGACGTTGCGCGGAAAGCGTATGCGCCCTATTCACGATTTCGTGTCGGCGCCGCGTTGCTCTGCGAAGACGGGTCGATCGTGACTGGCGCGAACGTGGAGAACCGTTCGTACGGTCTTACGATATGCGCCGAACGCAGCGCGATTTCGGCCGCCGTCAGTACCGGGAAGAGGCGTTTCGTGGCGCTCGCCGTCGCGGGAATAGACGCGCACTATCCGCTACCGCCATGTGGGGCCTGCCGGCAGGTAATAAGCGAGTTCCTCCCCGCCGACGCGGCGGTCTATTTTTGCTGCGCCGGTTCTCCGGCAGTAACCTCGACGGTGGGAGAGCTGATCCCCTTCGACAGTCTGACCGAACTCGCCGACTCGGCGCCTCACGTCCCGGAGCGTCCCTGACGCGCCTGCGATCGCGACTCCTGCTCGACCCGTTTCGAATCGGCCTCCATTTTGGTATTCCAGATATCGATTTTTTTCTTGAGCGCCTCGCTCTCTTCCGACTCTCCCAAGACAATGTGCAGCCGTCTCAGTCCCGCTAGATAGTTAATGGCCATCCTGAAGTCGTCGATACGCGAGGTCGAGAGCTCGTACTTGTGGCGATACCCGTCGGCCGATCTCTGCATAAGGCGCTTAACGAGATCCAGATGCGCCACGCGCGTCTGATATCCGTCGACGCGGGGATCGAGCCCGGCGAGCAGATGCTTCAGATCGAGCATATTCTTGGCCACGGTCGCGAAACGGCCTTCCAATTCGACGAACGACCATTTCCATTTGGTATTCTCGCCGAAAGCGGCGATGACCGATTGGATCGCGAAACCGAGCTTTCGAATAAGGAAGAATCGTTTTTCTTCCTGGACCTTCAGAATCTGCGACAGCCGCTGCTCGTACTCGGAAAAAGGAGCGTCGATCATCGCCGAAACGATCTCTTCAAGGTAGATGATTGCCCGATAACACGCCTTTCTTGCGGTGTTCAGGTACGATTCGTTCTTTGCGCCGAGAAGCGCGATCGAGAGGTTGTTCATCAGCAGATAGTACGAAACGAGGTTCAGCGAATCGTGAGCGAGCGAGAGTCGGCGGACACCCGCCTGCTCGGGTTTTTCCTCGATAAGACTGAGTAGTCGTCGCTCCCGCTTTTGGATTTCTTCGATATCCGACTTGAAATCCAGCAACTTTGCGGCGTATCGGTTCTTTGCTTCGGTACTGACGCGAGCCACGCTTCACACTCCCGCCGACAAGTATACCCCGATATCGAACTCCGCTACAACTTACCGGCCCGTTCCAGCAATTCACGTGCATGAGACCGGGAGACATCGACACCGGAGTCGCCGGAGAGCATGCGAGCGATCTCCGATACCCGCTCTTCACCTCGCACCTGCCGAACGACCGCAATCGTTCGGCCTCCCGCGACGGTTTTTTCGATCGAATAGTGTTGGTCCGCCCGCACGGCGATGGTCGGAAGATGCGTAATACACAATACCTGCTTCTTTGTGGCGAGCGAAGCGAGATGCTCTCCGACGGAAACCGCGACCGCGCCCCCGATGCCGACGTCGATCTCATCGAAGATGAGCGTACGTATCGTGTCCGAATCGGCAAGAACCGATTTGATGGCGAGCATGATTCGTGATAGTTCGCCCCCCGAGGCGACGTCCTTGAGCGGTCTGGCCGGCTCGCCCTCGTTGGATGCGATCAAAAACTCGGGCTCGTCGACGCCGTAGCGCGTATACACGGGCCGACCGTCCCGTTCTTTCCGGCTCAGTCTGATGGAAAACACCGACTTTCCCATGCCGAGAGACGCGAGCCTCTCTCCGATCTCACCTTCGAGCCTCGCTGCCGCCAGCCGCCGTTCTTCGGACAGTCGCTGCGCCTCCACGCGCATCCGCTTTTCGCCCGCCTCGATCTCGGCCCGTAGACGCGCCTTTTCGGCGTCGAGATTCTCGATCCGCGCGAGTTTCTCGACCGCGTCATGCCGATACGCAAGCACCGCGGCCACCGAACTCCCGTACTTCTTTTCCAACCGTCGTATCTCGACGAGCCGTTGTTCGTACTCGTCGAGCTTCTCGGAACTGAAATCTACCGATTCCTCGTACTTGCGAACGCTGTCCGCAACGTCTTCGACCTCGAAAAAAGCGCTCTCAAACCGCTCCTGTAGCGGCTGCATTTCCTCAACGACGCGCGCGATCCTACCGATATCCTGCAGCGCCCTCCGCATCGCCGAAAGTGCGCCCCCACGACTCTCGGCAACCCGATCGTTGAAGTCGTTTATGATTTCGTGGAGCTGTTCCGCCTGCGAGAGGACACGCACTTCCTTTTCGAGGCGTTCGACTTCGCCGTCGACCAGGCCGGCATCGTCGATCTCCCGGACGGCGAACTCGAGGAGATCCCGTTCCCGTGTCCGCTCGCGCTCGTCGGTTTAGAGCCCCTCAAGCTCGGCGCGTCCGGCCGAAACATCGTTGAACAAGCGTTCGAATCGCGCCGCGCGACCGTCGATTCCTCCGAATCGATCTATAAGCTCGCGCTGCGTCCGCGGCTGCAGAAGCGATTGATGTTCGTGTTGCCCGTGGACGTCGAACAGAAGGGAGGTGAACTCCTTCACGTCGGAACGGGTCGTCGGGGTAGATTGCACGTAGAAGCCGCCGCGACCGGAGGCTTTGAGCACGCGCCGCACAATGACACGTCCGTCGTCGGGTGACAGCCCGCGATCGGAAAGCCAGGAAATCGCCTCGTCGATGCCGTCGACGCGGATTACTCCCGTTACGGTCGTTTCCTCGTGTCCCGACCGAATCACGGTTGAATCCGCCTTGGCACCGAGCACGAGGCTCAACGCGCCGATAAGGATCGATTTGCCGGTTCCGGTCTCACCGGAGAGAACCGTAAGGCCGTCGTGAAACTCAATTTCCAGTCTGTCGATGATCGCGTAGCCCTCGATCCGCAGGCTCTCAAGCATCGGGACCTCCGGACCAGTTGAGCTTCGAGCGAAGAACCTCGAAGAAATTCCGTTTGTCCGATCGAACGATAAGCGCCGGATACCGGCAAATCGAAAACCGGATCGTGTCGCCCTCTCGAAGCGGGAAAAGGTCCTGCCCGTCGACCGTCAGGTAGACGTCGGTCCTCTGATCAGGCTCTACATGGATATACACCGGGTCGTTTCCCTGCAGCACGAGCGGACGATTCGAAAGCGTAAACGGGCATATCGGTATGAGCAACAGCGCCCGCATTTCCGGATCGAGGATGGGGCCGCCGGCGGCGGCGGAATGCGCGGTGGACCCCGTCGGCGTCGATACGATGACCCCGTCGGCCCGGTATCGTCCCAGCGCGGTGCCGTTGACGTCGACTTTGAGCCGGACGATCTTGGAGATGCCCGCAGATGCGATAACCGAATCGTTGAGCCCATGATAGACGCCGACCTCGCGTCCGTCGCGGTAGATCTGCGTCTCAAGCATGATTCTTTTGCTGATGCCTAAGGCGCCCGCGAGATACTTCTCGAACGCCGCACCCCATTCATCGCGTCCGACCTCCGTAATGAATCCGAAGTCCCCGATATTGACCGCCATGACCGGAATCCCGTGGGGCGCGAGCAGACGTGCGCTGTACAGTACCGTACCGTCTCCCCCAAGCGAAAAGGCGAGATCGCAATCGATCGGCGGCGGGTCGGTCGGTTTGCCGTGGAAAGCGAAGGTTTCAACGGTAATTCCGCGCTCGGCGAGACGCTTCTCTACCTCTTGCGAGGTGGCCTGTGCATCGGATTTCGCGAGATTCGCGATGATCAGTACTTTCCCGACGCGCCTGTTCATCAACGCTCCTTTCAGGGAAGAGTCGCGAGAACTTTCGCGACTCTTTCTATCTCTTCACGCTTCAGCACCGGGTACAGCGGGAACAGTAGCGTCCGCATCGCCAAGGCGGAAGCGTTCGGAAACGGCGAAGCGTCCACGTCGTATCGATTCAGTATGGAGTTTTCGAACGGCGGCTTGGTCATAACGCCCTTGGATCGCGCATACTTCACCGCATCACGAACGCTACCGCTTATGAGAACGGGAAAAAGCGCGAAGGAACTCGACGAACCGTCATCGCCACCGAGAGCCTTGTGAGGTCCCGGCGAAAGCGCCCGCAGATAGTGCTCGGCAATAGCTCGGCGCCGTTCGGCGAACTCATCGATATGCTTCAACTGGGTTGAGGCCAGCGATGCGTTGAGGTTGCCCATCGCAGGCACTCCCGCCGCACGATCCACCGCACAACGGAGTTCACCGACCGCCCGAGAGTGCCGCCCGAGAACCAGCGCACCGCCGCCGGCGGTTATCACCCCGTCCTCCTCGAGAAGACAGATTACGTACCGTCCACAGCTCCCGCTCGGAGAGTCTCCTCGGTGCGCACCGAGAGAATAGGATATGTCTTCGATGATTGGAACAGGAAACTCGGCGTATCGCGCGATATCGAGCGCCAGACCGAACGGGGAATCTACGACGACGGCCTGAACCGTCCCGGCGGCCGCGGAGTCGAGCGCTTCGGCAGAGATAGTGCCCGTGTCGGGATCAACGTCGTAAAGCACAGGAGTAATTCCCCGACGTTCGAGCGCCCAGCGGTACGTTGCGGAAGTCAATGGAGAAACCAGCACGCGACCGCCCTGGGATAGACCGAGCGCATCCACGGTGACCTCCACGGCTCGCCCGTATTCACGAAGCGCGATTCCTCCCGCGAGACCAAGATAGCTCGCGGCCTCCTTCGTTAGCAGCTCGGCGTGTTCGCCGGGACCGATCGCTTCGTCGACGAGACATCGCAACACGGCGTCCATATCGCGGCGCTTGATTGTGGGTTTGGTTACGGTGCGCCTCATGGAAGACTCCCGTCCTTCTTCGCTGTTTGCCCGGCGGCGCCGTACAACCCCCTGCCGAGTTGACAAACGACGAGTCGTGCCGCGGTGTCGATACTACTCACGCTGCGTGGCTCATCGTGGCAGCGCGCCGCCTCCGAAGTCGCGCGCGAGCGTACCTCGCAGGCGCGCTCGCCCCGGAAGACAGGGGCCGCCCTTGCGCTCCCCTAAGATAAGGTAACTCCGTCGCGTTGTGCAACACTTCAAAACACGAGCAGAACCGGAATTCGACTTTTGTGGACAATATGAGATGCGGTGGAACCGAGAATATAGTCCTTGAATCGGTGCTTGCCCTGTGCTCCGAGCACGACGAGATCCGCCGACTCCGTTTCGGCGATCTTGAGTATCTCGTCGGACGCCACGCCGCTCCGCGTCGCCACCCGATAGCGAACGCCGTGACTTTCGAGATAGTTGAGCTCCTCCTCCAGCCGATGGTCCTCGGCGGGGCACTCGCCGACGAGCACGATCAAAAGATCGTCGCCCAGTGTTTTTAGCCCGTTGACGTAGAACTGAAGCGCGTGTTCCGAGGTCCTGCTTCCGTCGTACGCAAACAGGATGCGGCTCACCGTCTCGCGGAAGACCGGACATATCAACATCGGTCTCGGTGATTTGTAGATCAGATCCTCGGCGATGGACCCGACGATCGATCGCTTATAGTGAGCGTTTTCGCCTCGCCGGCCGACGACGAGCAGTCCACCGGACCTCGACTCGTCACAAAGCTCGATTCCGGGATAACCGGACTTGATGACCGACTCGAACCTTACTCCCGCTTCCTCCGCCAGACAGCGGCACTCGCTCATGTGCTTCTCGGCGAACTCGTCAAGATCATCGGCAAGTTGTTCATAGAACTGCCGCATCGCCGGATCGGGAGGGATGTAGAGTCGTTCGAACGCGCCTTCGTACGACCCTCCCGCGTATATGTACGGAAGCTGCGTTTTTCGAAGATCCACGATAAACACGCATTTCAGACTCGCCTCGGTTTTCCGAGCCACATAGATCGCCTGGTGCACCGCGTTCCGCGCATCCGGAGACCCGTCGGTCCCCACGACAACCTGCTGTATCATCGCGTTCCTCCCGTCTCAATTGTACGCGCCGACCGCTATCGCTGCAACAGAAACGAGAAATCGTGCGCCGACTCTCAATTCGGAATCATCGCGCGGCGCCGTCCAGACGCAAAAACCCGATGGGCTCGAGCACGACTCGTCCCCATCGGGCACGTATTCATGGATCGGTATCAAGAAGGGAAGCGAATAATATGGTCAAGCCTCACGGTAGTTAGTACCGGTCGGCTGAACATGTTGCCATGCGTATACCGCCGGCCTATCGACCAGATCATCTCTCTGGAACCTTTAGTCACCTTAGAAGGTGAAGGGATGGCTCATCTCGAGGAGGGCTTCCCACTTAGATGCTTTCAGCGGTTATCCCATCCGAACTTGGCTACCCAGCAGATACCCTTGGCAGGATAACTGGTACACCAGAGGTTCGTCCGCTCCGGTCCTCTCGTACTAAGAGCAGCTCCTCTCAACCATCCAACGCCTGTGGCAGATAGGGACCGAACTGTCTCGCGACGTTCTGAACCCAGCTCACGTACCGCTTTAATTGGCGAACAGCCAAACCCTTGGGACCAGCTCCAGCCCCAGGATGCGATGAGCCGACATCGAGGTGCCAAACCCTACCGTCGATGTGAACTCTTGGGTAGGATCAGCCTGTTATCCCCGGAGTACCTTTTGTCCGTTAAGTGACGGCGCTTCCACTCGCTACCGCCAGATCACTAAGACCTACTTTCGTACCTGCTCGACCTGTATGTCTCACAGTCAAGCCACCTTGTGCCTTTACACTTGTGACACTGATTTCCAACCAGTGTAAGGTGACCTTCGCGCGCCTCCGTTACTCTTTAGGAGGCGACCGCCCCAGTCAAACCGCCCACCTGACATGGTCCACACACCGGATTCACGGCGTGCGTTAGAAACCTAACCGCAGAAGAGTGGTATTTCACCGACGACTCCACAGAACCTAGCGACCCTGCTTCATAGTCTCCCACCTATCCTCCACATCTACGGACAGATTCCAATGCCAAGCTGCAGTAAAGGTTCACGGGGTCTTTCCGTCTAACCACAGGTAACCGGCATCTTCACCGGTATTTCAATTTCACCGAGTCTCGCGTTGAGACAGCGTCCAGATCGTTACACCATTCGTGCGGGTCGGAACTTACCCGACAAGGAATTTCGCTACCTTAGGACCGTTATAGTTACGGCCGCCGTTTACTGGGGCTTCAATTCACCGCTTCGGTTTCCCTAACAGCTCCTCTTAACCTTCCAGCACCGGGCAGGTGTCAGTCCCTATACTTCACCTTACGGTTTCGCAGAGACCTGTGTTTTTGGTAAACAGTCGCCTGGACCTCTTCGCTGCAACCTCCCACAAATCTATTCAATCCAAGGAAGGCCACACTTCTCCCGAAGTTACGTGTGTATTTTGCCGAGTTCCTTAACGCGAGTTCTCTCGTACGCCTGAGAATACTCATCTCGCCCACCTGTGTCGGTTTCCGGTACGGTCCCTTGTATATTACCCTTAGAGATTCTTTCTCGGCACCATGACTCGTACCCGCTTCGCCTCTCCGTAGATCGGCTCGCCTTCACCCCTCACCTCCGCACGCGGATTTACCTGCGCGCCTCTCAGGCTCGGAAGCTTGGACCGGGTCTACCGTCGCCCGGCCGGACCTCGCCTCATGCGTCATCCCTTCGTTTATACAAGAGGTACGGGAATATTAACCCGTTTCCCATCGACTACGCCTTTCGGCCTCGCCTTAGGGGCCGACTAACCCTTGGGAAGATTACCTTCACCCTGGAATCCTTAGGCTTTCGGCGGACAGGGATCTCACCTGTCTTTTCGTTACTCATGCCTGCATTCTCTCTTCCGTCCCCTCCAGCAAGCCTTGCCGGCTCACCTTCATCAGTACACGGAATGCTCCCCTACCCCTCTCAAACCACCTCTCGGCGATTCGAAAAGCCGTAGCTTCGGTACACAACTTAGCCCCGTTACATTGTCGGCGCACCACTACTCGACCAGTGAGCTGTTACGCACTCTTTGAAGGTATGGCTGCTTCTAAGCCAACCTCCTGGCTGTCTTCGCAGTCGCACTTCCTTTGCCACTTAGCTGTGTTTCGGGACCTTAGCTAACGGTCTGGGCTGTTTCCCTCTCGACCACGAACCTTATCGCCCGCAGTCTGACTCCTGCACATCCTCTTACGGCATTCGGAGTTTGGTTGAGTTTGGTACCCGGTGAAGGGCCCTAGCTCATCCAGTGCTCTACCTCCGCAACATTCATCATGCAAGGCTAGCCCTAAAGCTATTTCGGGGAGTACCAGCTATTTCCGGGTTTGATTAGCCTTTCACTCCTATCCACAGCTCATCCCTGCCTTTTTCATCAGACTAGGGTTCGGTCCTCCACTTGATTTTACTCAAGCTTCCACCTGGCCATGGATAGATCACCCGGCTTCGGGTCTACCACATGTTACTCATTATCGCCCTGTTCAGACTCGGTTTCCCTCCGGCTCCGGGACTCCTATCCCTTAACCTCGCAACATACGGTAACTCGCAGGCTCATTCTACAAAAGGCACGCCATCACTCGTCCCGAAGGACAAGCTCTGACCGCTTGTAGGTCTACGGTTTCAGGTTCTATTTCACTCCCCTCCCGGGGTTCTTTTCGCCGTTCCCTCACGGTACTTTCCGCTATCGGTAGCTATCTCGTATTTAGCCTTGGAAGGTGGTCCTCCCGGATTCAGACAGGATTCCTCGTGTCCCGTCCTACTCAGGTACGTCTCGGGAGCTGATTCGTTTTCGCCTACGGGGCTTTCACCCACTCCGGCCGGCCTTCCCAGTGCCGTTCGGCTAACCAATCAGTTTCTTACTCCCACATGAGACGCCCTACAACCCCGTACACGCCGAAACGTCCACGGTTTGGGCTTCTCCCCTTTCGCTCGCCACTACTCAGGGAATCTCTTTTGATTTCTTTTCCTCCAGGTACTTAGATGGTTCAGTTCCCTGGGTGTCACTCCGTAGGGCTATTGATTCACCCCACGGTAACCGGTATTCCAACCGGCCGGGTTACCCCATTCGGCCATCTGTGGATCTCAGGATGTTTGCTCCTCCCCACAGCTTTTCGCAGCTTACCACGGCCTTCTTCGTCGGATAGCTCCAAGGCATCCACCGTAGACCCTTGTTCGCTTGACCATATTATTCTCTTCCCTTCTCTCACTCTACTTCCTGTCAAAGATCACCGCTCCCGCGACACCCTCTTAAAGGCGCCCCGGCGCTCTCCCGCAATCACCCTTATGGCCGCATC
>JAJRYZ010000313.1 GCA_024275515.1 Spirochaetota bacterium | reverse complement strand
TTATCGTCCTCCCGGCCGGATTTCCGGAGAAATCGTTTTCGAACACGTCGAGTTCGGATACAACGAGGACGAACCGGTCATACGCGACCTGTCGTTTTCCATACGGCCCGGTGAGAAGATCGCGGTCGTCGGATATACCGGCGCCGGGAAAACCACGCTGATCAACCTGATGACGCGGCTGTGGGACGTCGGGAGCGGACGAATCGCGGTCGACGGCGTCGATATCCGCCGTTACCCTCTCGCCGAGCTTCGCAGAATAATCCAGCCGGTGCAACAGGACGTGTTCCTGTTTTCCGGGACCATTGAAGAAAACATTCGTTTCGGACGCGACATTTCCCGCGAAGAGGTCGTTGCAGCGGCCGAGGCGGTGAGCGCGCGGGAGTTTATCGAGGGTCTCGTCCACGGGTTCGATGCCCGGATTCAGGAAGCCGGCGCAAACCTGAGCACCGGCCAGCGGCAGCTCATCTCATTCGCGCGCGTTCTCGCCGGCGATCCGCCGGTCGTCGTCCTCGATGAGGCCACCTCGAGCGTCGACACCGAGACCGAGAGGTTGATCCAGCGCGGCCTTTCGGTGCTGCTCTCCGGTCGGACCTCGGTCACGATCGCTCATCGCCTCTCGACGATCCGCGACGCCGACCGCATTCTGGTCCTCTCATCGGGCCGGCTTGTCGAATCGGGTACGCACGAGGAGCTGTTGAGGCGGGGAGGCACCTACGCAACGCTTTACAGGTTGCAGTTTTCCGAACCGGGTCGTTAGGATCGGCCGAGCACTTCGATCGTGACGTCGTCGTTCCGGACGGTGATACTAGGCGTGCGCCGCCGCCTCTACGCCGTTTCGAAGGAGCCGGAGCCCCGCCGCTTCCCGGATTGCTTCGCGGCGCCAGCGGGGGTGGTTCTCCGGGTCGAGAAACGCCTCCGGATGCGGCATGAGACCGAGAATCCTGCCGGAAAGGTCGGTGATTCCGGCGACGTTTCGCTGCGAACCGTTCGGGTTTCTGTCGTGATATCGGACCGCGACGAGGTGTTTCGACTCCAGCCGGTCGAGCACCGATCGGTCGGCGGCGACGAACCTGCCTTCGCCGTGCCGGATAGGGACATCCATTTCATCGATACCGCGGGTCCAGACGCACGGACTTTCCGGGTCGAAAACGACGCGGACCCAACTGTCTTCTAACTTTCCCGTGACGTTGTGCACCAGCGTCACTTCGGGTCGGCCCGATCCGGACAGGTTCGGCAGGATCCCCATTTTGACGAGTATCTGGAAGCCGTTGCAGATTCCGATAACCAGGCCGCCCGAATCGAGAAAACGACGGAACCGCTCCTTGAGGTGATGCGAAAACCGAGCCGCGAAAACCAGACCCGATCCGAGGTGGTCGCCGAAGGAGAACCCGCCGGGAAACGCGACTATCCGCAGCCGGTCGAGGTGTTCCGGTTCGGCGATGAGATCGGCGAGGTGTATCCGCCGGGCGTCGGCGCCCACGCGGGCGAACGCGGTCGAAAGCTCGACGTCGGCGTTGATCCCGTACCCGGTAACGATTCCCGCTCTCACCATTTCCGGCCCCCTCCGCCAAAGGCGGCGAGAAGACTCGCCGGCTCAAGATCGATTCGGACCTCGCCGCCCCGCCTGAACCGCACCGAGGC
>JAJRYZ010000312.1 GCA_024275515.1 Spirochaetota bacterium | reverse complement strand
CCTAAGTGAAATTCTCACTAGTATTGCCCCCCTGGAATGTGCAACTGACCTCCCACCCCCCGAAGAGACACGCGGCCGCCTCCCGTGGTGGCTCCGGAAGCATTAATACCAATAGTATACCACATGAGGACAACAAACACAAGGCACGGTCGGCGTCTTCGCCGTTCCCGGTTCGGCGCTTAGCGACCGGCGGAAACATGCTACGACGCCGGGGAAGATTCGCGCGTCGAACCCCGAAGCGAACCCCGCCGGCGCGTGGAGCTGATTGTGTCCGACTCACATTTTCTTGAGACGCCGTAGCCATAACACCAGTAGTGCGCCCAGCAGGCTGACTGCGCCCAAAATGCCAAAAGCCGTTCCCCACGCCGTCTGTGAATGAGGGGAGTCTACCGCCGAAAGGCCGTCAAGAACGATTCCGAAGACCAAAGGCGAGGCGGCTGCGACTGAAAAGCCGAACAGTGTCTGCAGGGCCATCGCCGTACCTCGAACTTCCGTGGGAGCCAGATCGATTATGGTCGTCGAAATAACGGCTGAATCACCGATAACCAGAAAACCGTAGATCACGCCGGCGGCAATAATGACCGGCATCGGCAGCGGCATGAGCCATCCGAACACGAAAGAGAAAAACGAGCCGCCGATCATGAATATCAATACAGTACCGGTCCGCCCCAGGCGGTCGGAGATGCGCCCGCCAAACCACACCAGCACCCCCCCCACGGCCACGATCAGGGCCGCCCAGTTGGAGGCCTTACTTACCGCATGGACCTGCCCGACCCCTTGCCGCCGATAGGTTTCCGCCAGATAGGTGGCCAGCCAGCCGCGCACTCCGTAGAGCTCCCACATATGCATTGCATAGACGACGATCACCACCATCAGAGGCCTGCTCCCGAGCACGCGCTTAAGAATTCCAACGTCGTAGCGTCGGGCGGTTCGGGCCGGCGGAGGAACCCTCTTCATGAGTCGGTAGGCCAGATAGGTTCCGCCGAAAACACCCAAGGAGGAGACCGTAAAGGCCGACCGCCAGTCCAGCCAGGACAAAAGCAATCCCGTCAGCGACTGAGACGCGGCGCCTCCCAGAACCAGCGCGCCGACAAACAACCCCACGACCTTCCCGCGTTGATTCGCGGGCTTTGTTTCAGATATGGCACGAAGCCCGGGCATATATGTTCCACCCAGGCAAAATCCTACCGTGCCCCGCAACAAAAACGCGGTGGGGAAGCCGGCGGCGAACAGAGCGAACCCGATATTCGCCAAGCCGACACCCAGTGAGGAAAAGATGAAGATCCAGCCGGCCGGCACGAAGTCGGTGAGAACGGTAAGAACCACGGCCGCCAGTACAAAGCCGATCTGCTGAGCCGAAAAGACGGCGCCGGCCTGGGTTGCCGTCATACCCCAGTCTCTCTGCAGTAGCGGCATGACGGCGCTGTAGTTGAAAGACACGATTTGTGCCAAGAAAGGAACTAGACCTATGAGAGAAAACTGCTTTACAGAACGAAATATACTCTCTCTCGTATACGTCATGTCGGTACGGCTGTTTCCATATCAACGCGCGGTTTTCCTCAAGGCGGCATACATCGACTTCTTATCCTATCTCCTCGGGGCTTACGGCACGTTTTTCCTCCATGGATCTGTAAGCTGCAAAGACGACTTGCAGAGTCTTGAGGTTGTCGCGGCCGCTCGTTCGGGGCTGCCGCCCTTCTCGAATCGCGTCCATCAAATCCAGCATGGGACCCGAAAAAGCGTCCGGAAACCATTTTCCCTCCGCCCTATGCTCCCGTATTCCGGGCGCAGGAAGCTTGTCGGAGCGTAGGGTTATCGATTGAGAGAAGAAGTCGCCGCTGACGGCGCCACCGGTTCCCTCGATACATATTTCACTGTTTCCTTTGCCGCAGCGATAACAGAGATCATTGACAAAACAGGCCCTGACGCCGTCATCGAATTCGAGAGAAATCACATCGACCAGTTCTCCTTTTATGCGCGTGGTTTCATCCCGGGTGGCGATGGCGTAAACCAGTCTCGGTTCTCCGAGCCACTCTCTCAACAAGTCGAGATAATGGATGCCGTTTTGGATAATAAGAAAAGGATCCATCTCGTTTTTCCATGCGCCTCCGGGAAGGCTCCTCGCATAATCCCGTTGAATAAGCAAACAGAAATATGGCTTGCCGAGATACCCGTCGTCTATCCATCCTTTGACGGGCAAGAGAGCAGGTATCCACCTGGCTTGTTGGTGCACCGCCATCAACACGCCCGCCTCCTCCGCAGCCTCCACCATCCGTCTCGCCTCGTCGAAACTGCGGGACAGAGGCTTCTGCACGATCACGTGCTTGCCGGCCCTTATCGCATCCAGCACCTGCGGCGGCTTTACCGCAGGCGGGGTGGTGATATCCACTATTCTGATTTCGGGAAGCGCCAACATCTCGCGGTAGTCTGTAAAAACTCTGTCAACGCCCCATCGCTTTTGAACCCCATCGAGGGCCGGCCGGCTGCAATCCGCCGCGGCAACGACCTTCAAGCCGGCATTCCGATAGCCGGGCAAGTGACCATCGTTAGCAACGGCGCCCACGCCGATCATTCCGATACCAAGGTCCTCCGCGCCGGCCTTTTCTCCTTTCGCTTGCGACATGCAGTCCTCCTCGTGCCGTCATTGTTAGTCTGCATGTAACCATTTTAATACCAATGAGTCAACTATCGAGTCTGACTTTCTCACCGAGCCACCGTCGGTCCTGTCCCGACAAGAGTTCGTTTCGCCCGAGCCGCTCGCGTTCTTTCGATCGCTTTCACGTGGCACCGACCCGGCGAAGCGACCGCAGGGATTCGGCGCGCGTTGTGATTCTCCGACGGCACGACCGGAATCTTGTTGAGCTTACTCGCGTGCCGTCGAACGCGCCGCCTGCTACTCTTTCTTGGGTATTTCCAAACCGACCCTGCCTCCGTCGACGCAGAGACAAGTACCTGTTACGTACGAAGCGTCGTCGCTTCCCAGGAAGGCGATCGCGGCGGCTATTTCTTCCGGCAGTGCGAGTCGTCTCATGAGACAGTTGTCGGTGTCCATCTCCAGCAGTTCCTTCTTTCGGCGCTCCGGATCTTCGGCGCGCATGAAGTGCAACTCCGTAACCACCCACCCGGGCGCGACGGCGTTTACCCGGATTCCGTAGCCGGCAAACTCGCAGGCCATCGACTTGCCGGCCTGAATGACGGCTGCCTTTGCAGCATCGTAGATCCAGACGCCTCGGCGCCCTCGCAGCCCGCCGTCTGAGGAGACATTCACAATCGCCCCCCCTTTTCGTTTCAACAGCGGCAACACCGCCTGCGTCACCAATCCGCACGCCCGAAGATGAATATTGATAATCGGCTCAAACGCATGCAGAAAAGCCTCCTCGACCAACCCTCCGCTTGAGGGTATTCCCGCGCAGTTTACGAGCAAATCCAAATGATCAAACCGATCCGCCGCCACGACGCCCATTCGCCGAATGTCCTCCGCGTCGGCCAAGTGACACTTCAAAGGAAAACCACGCCCCCCCGCCGCCTCTACCTTGGCAACTTCGCGCCGCGCTCCCTCAGCGTCTCTGTCTACGATGATTACCGTCTGCAGACCTTCGGCGACAAGTCGGTGCACCGTCGCGCGCCCGATTCCGGCCGCTCCGCCGGTAACAAGGGCGGTCTTGCCTTCAAACCTTCCCTTCACTTTCACTTGCGTCTCCTTCGAATCGACCGTCGGCGCGTGCGGATTCTTCTTTCGCAAAGAAGTCCCTCCCTATATCTTCCTGGCGGATTCTCGTTTTATGAAAGGGGCCTGAAGAAGGATCTTTTTATTCACATTTTTATTATTAACATACTTTTCGTTCAGAACGGAAATAAGCTCCCCTATCAAGCATTTGAAATCAAACTGGAATGTAGAAAGCGCAGGGACGATTTCCCCGGCCACGGGAATATCGTCGCAACCAATAATAGACACATCCCGAGGTATTCCGATTCCGGCCTCGGTAAGTTTTTGTATCAACCCCATGGCCATCCAATCGTTGGCGGCGAAGATTCCCGTAGGTCTATCCTCCACACCGAAGTCCTTGATTATCTTTTCTCCGGCCTGATAGCCACAACTCCAATTCATCTTTCCCGGTATCTCGCCAACCTCCGCGTGCGCGTCGGAAAAGGCGTCGAAAAAACCCTTTCTTCTGTAGGAAGAAGAAGGGTACTTGGCGGGGCCGCTTATGTGAATTATTCGCTTGTGATTGTATTCAAGAAGTTTTTTTGCAGCCATGTATCCGATTTTATAGTCATCAAAGTAAATCTGAGAAATATCCTCATCATCCGGATAACACTGGACGGCCACGATGCATTTGAAGCTATTCTTAATTTTCGCTATGACGCGTGGGTTCAACAGGCCCACGATTATCAACGGCGTATGCGAGGAGGCGCCGTCCAGTCGATCAGGATCGATAATCGACAGCTGTACGGATTCGCGGGAAAGCCAAGTCGAAAGCTCCACCAGAAATGTCGCAAAAAACGGATCGTTCGTTTTGATGTCCGGTGCGGTAACCAACTGTATCGAGCTTATGTCGGCTATGGGCGTAATATACGTGCCGCTTCCCTGCTTCTGAACCAGCAGTCCTTGCTCGCTAAGAACTTTGAGTGCCGCTCGCAGGGACAATCTGCTGACTTTCAGTTCCTCGGCCAACACGCGTTCCGGCGAAATCCGTATGAATCTATCCCTGCGAAGATCCAAAAGTTGATGTCTCAGCCGTTCGGTTATGTCTTCCTTCAGCAGCGGTTTTTCCTTCACAAGCGCCCCATTCTTTCGCATTTGTCGGTATTTATATAGTACCAATACGAGATCAATTAATCAAGCAGATCACCGCCTTAGGACGATCTTCCGAGTCGGGCGGTGCGCCGGGGGCCGTCGGTTCCCCCCGGAACGGAACGAGGAGCCTTATCCTTTCAACCCCGTCGTGGCGATTCCTTGGACGAAATAGCGCTGAAAAACGAGAAAGACGACTATTGTCGGCACACCGGCGACCGCGGACACCGCCATAAGACTCGCCCATTCCCTCAGGCCCGTCAGAGTGTTGAAATAATAACTCAAGATCACCGGAACCGTCATCATCTGCGGATTACTGATCGCGATCAGCGGCCAGAGGAAACTGTTCCAGCTTCCCAGAAAGATGAAAATCGACAGACTGGCCACGGCAGGCACCGACAAGGGGAGAATGATGGAATAGAGAATCCTCAATCGACCGCACCCGTCCATCAAAGCGGAGTCCTCCAACTCACCGGGAATGGTCACAAAAAACTGACGGAGCAGAAAGACTCCGAAGGGGCTGATCGCGGCAGGTAGAATGAGGACTTGATAGCTGTTGAGCCATCCCACGGAGTAAGCGATCAGAAAAAGAGAAATGAAGGTGACCTGTATCGGGACCATAAGTCCCACCAGTATGAGGAGCAACAAGAACCTCCGTCCCCTAAACTCCATTCTTGCCAACGGATAGGCTGCCAAAGAGGAAACAACGAGGCTCAATAACACCGTGGAAAGTGAAACGATGGCGCTGTTCAGCAACGCACGACCGACCCGCGCGGTCGCGGTGGTTGTGAAAACGTCTACGTAATTTCGCAGCGTAGGGTTTTCCGGCACCCATCTGGGAGGATACGACATTACAACGCTATTCGGAGTGATGGATGTCAAGAGCATCCACAGAACGGGGAGCAGAAAAAGGCATGCGACAACCGTGACCAGTACCCACAGCGATAGCTTCGCCAAATTCGTCTTTGTCCATTTCGCTTTAGACATGTCTTGTCCTTTCCTAATAGTTACTTCTGCGTCTCTTCTCTGAAGAGCCTTAACACGAGGATGGTCAATATCAAGACGATGATAAAGATGATTACGGATATGGCGGCTGCTGCGCCCATCCTGAAGTAATAGAACCCGGTTTCGTAGAGGTGTATCATCAGGACGCGCGTCGCGTTAAGCGGGCCGCCTCCCCCCCGAGGCCGCCACCGGTAAGCATGTAGATATTGCCGAAAGCCTGAAAAGACCCGATTACCTGCATAACCACGACAAACAACGTGGTGTTCTTGAGAGACGGGAGAGTGATGTGCCAGAAGCGCCCCCAGGCATTGCACCCGTCGGTTTTACCGGCGTCGTACAGCTCCGTCGGAATTCCCTGCAGCCCCGCCAAATAGATAATGGTATTGAAGGCGACGCTCCACCACACGGTCACGAGAACGACGATCTCCATGGTCCAGTCGGGTTTGACAAGCCATTGCTGAGGACCAAGACCGATTTTCCCCAGATAGTAGTTGAGCATGCCGAATTGTGGGTTAAGGATCCACTTGAACAAAAGTCCCACAACGGCCGTGTTCAGAACAAACGGCATGAAGATTGCGGCGCGATGAAAGGCCCTCCCTCTCAGGTTCAGATTGAGAAGCAGGGCCAAAGCGAGACCGGTCACAATCTTCAGCGGAACATTCAACGCAATGTACTGAAAAGTCGATTTTACGCTACCCCAGAAGAGACGGTCGTTGAAAAAAAGATTCTTGTAATTGTCGAAGCCCACGAAGGGTTTTTCCGGGCTCATCATGTCCCACTCCGTAAGGCTTACATAGAAATTCTGTGCCATTGGAACAAGCTGCAGCACCAAGTAGAAAGCGAGAAACGGAAGAAGGTACAAGTATGGTTCGGATACTTTCCTCACAGATCTCAACGTTCCGGTCCCTTTTTCCATAGCTACTTTCACCTCAACATTATCTCGATGCATTCCCCGGAGCCAAAGCCCCGAGGAATGCGTATTACAGTACCCGCTTATCAGAGAGTTTTACTTAACTACCTTGCCAGAATCTGGTTGACCTGTTTTTCGGCCTCCGCCAGAACCTCTTCCACGCTCGATTCTCCGGCAAAGGCTTGCCCCATTGAGTCACCCATTACCGTGAATATCTCCGTCGCGTCCACGACCGAAGGAGGAAAGAAAATCAGACCCTCGGCTATCGCCGCAGCGACGTCGGCCAGATAGGGATCGGAATTCAGTGCCTCAAAAGCGTCCATTTTAGACGGTAATTCCCCGGCCCCCTCGGCGAAACGCGTCTGAAAATCGGTACCCATGATCCATCCGATAAAAGTCATTGTGGCATTCCATTTCCCGGCGTCCTTGCGTAACCCTTTCGGACTGAGGAATATGTTCATGCTCGACCACGACATATTGGGACGTTCCGAAAAGAATGCGGGCATTCTGGTAATACCAAAATTCAATCCCTCGCGCGATTTGAATCCTGCCAGTCCATGGGCGAAGTCTATTATCATACCCACCTTTCCGGTGCCGAAAGCCTCGGGAGCATCTCCGGGGAGCGGAGATATCTTGTACTTCCTTACGAAGTCCACGTACAGATTCAAGGCGTCAATGCCGGCTTGGGTATTGAAAGCCGCTTTGGAGTTATCTTCATTCAGGAGGCTACCCCCATTCTGCACGAGGAAGCTCTCCCAGATCCAAGCCACGAGATTGTACCAGTTCACCTCGATCGTTCCCCATTGGTCGATCTCGCCGTCGCCGTCGGTGTCTTTGGTGAGCGCCTTTCCATATTCGATAAACTCGGATGCATTGGTCGGCGGCGCGTTCGGATCAAGTCCGGCCTCTGCAAACATATCCTTGTTCCAGTAAAGCCCTATTGGGAAAAGCCCGATCGGCACGCCGTAGTATCGCCCGTCGAATTTGAGCGCATTCCACGCACTTTGGGCATACTCGGATATGTCTATCCCCGCCTGGCGGAGGTCGTCTTCGGTGTACGATTCGACGTACTTCAAAAACATCGCGGGAGCATACACCGACACGTCGAATATCTCGGGCGCTTCTCCCACCATTATGGCGGACCGAACCTTGCTGTAGTATTCCCCGCCCCAGGTCATGACCTGCAGCTTGACCTCTATGTCCGGGTTGGCGGCGTTGAACTCCTGGACCATGGTCTCCATGACGGTGCCGAGCGGCCCACCATTCCGACTCCAGTAATTGACCACTTGCTTCGCGGATCCAGTCTCTTCCGCTCCTTCTTCCCCTTCGCCGCCGGCGAATAGCATAGTACCGGCCGAAAACATCAGCACGACCGCTAGAAATAGAATTCCCAGCGCTTTGGATTCTTTCATTTTGTTCTCCTTTGGTTTTGTTCAAAAGCACTCAGTTCTCAATATTCTACGTACAAGCGCGGCATCACCTCCTCTTCCTTGGTCTTGTATCTTTCTCAATACATGTGCATTGTCCGGATATCACCTCCTTTTGCCCCTGCTCTTCTGGAAGGAGCCGTCTTTCGCGGTGAACGTCAGCGATACGATCGAGTGCGCAGGAATCGAATAGTCCGGCGTCGCGCCGCCGATCTCCAGAATCGACTCGTCCAACCTGACCCGGTCCGGATCGTCCCAGCTGTTGTAAGACATGAAACTGTCTCCCGTCAGTGTTTGAACACGTACCGTTGCCGCCGGTTCAAAATCGTGCAGCTCTATTCGTGCATTCAACGCCTTTTCCGGATTTCTGTTGGTCAGGACAAGGTCAAGGCTCCCCCCTTTTTCATCGACAAGAGCGACCGCATCCACATAGGGCACCTCCGTCGCGGGGGCGTACCTGCCCGAAGACCGGTAGGTCGGCGAGACGACGTCGATGCGTACGGGAATAGTGCCGGACAATCCGGAGTAGAGCCGGCGTGCGTAGTAGCCGGAGTTCGGGTATACCACCTCGCGCCTTTTTTGATTCACCAGTTCGCTATGAGTGATCATCTCCACCAGCCCTTCGGACCGGATGCTCGCGTTGAGAATACCGGAATAGAAAAGCGCCTCGGTCAAGCTTTTGTTATTGGGAAGAGCGAGTGTGTTTGTGAAAACATTGAGCTCGGTTATCGCGAGTTTCGGCGCGAGCCCCGCCTCGGCCATTTGTG
>JAJRYZ010000311.1 GCA_024275515.1 Spirochaetota bacterium | reverse complement strand
TCTATACGGTGGGGCTTCTTGCTTTCGACGCCGACTACGAGTGGACCGTTCCGCCGGTCCGCGCCGGCGACCGCGAACAGATCGTGCGCGATCTTTCACGGCTTGCGCCGGGGGGCGGGACCAAGCTCTACCCGGCGATGAAGGCGGCCTTCGAAAAATTGGTCACAACGCCGGGTGCGGTTAAACACATGCTCGTGCTTTCCGACGGCCTGACCGACGACGGCGAGTTCGAAGAGCTGGTCGAAGCGATCGTGTCCGAAAAGATCACCGTTTCGACGATCGCCGTCGGGAGCGATTCGGACCGGGAGCTGCTTCAGATGATCGCCGAACGGGGCGGAGGCCGCAGCTACTACACCGACGACATCGAGCGGATTCCGCGCATCTTAGCGTCCGAGTCGATCATCGTCTCCAGAGGTCTCATCGTGGAAGAGCGGTTTATTCCGCAGCCGGGCGATCCGAGCGACATCGTCGACGGAATCGACGTGTACGGTCTTCCGCCGCTCGACGGTTTTGTCCTGACGTACACCAAGCAGGCCGCCACGCAGGTGCTCACGACCTTCAACGCGAACCCGCTTCTCGCTACCCGGCAGTACGGTCTCGGCCGCAGCGCCGCGTTTACCTCCGACCTCACGGGTCGCTGGGGCGGCGCCTGGCTCGATTGGGAGCAATTCCCGCGATTCTCGGCCCAGTTGGTGCGATGGCTTCAGCGCCCCGTCGAATCGTCGCTTATGGAAGCGCGCGTCGACGTCGATCGCGGCGTCGGCGAAGTGAACGTCGATGTGGTCGACGTCGAGGGCGATTTCGTAAACGGGCTCGGCCTGAAGGCGGCGGTCCTGTCTCCCGACGGGACGACGAGCGCCGTGTCGATGGACCAGACCGCCCCCGGACGCTACCACGCCTCGTTCGACGCCGGTCAACAGGGAGACTACTACGTCACCGTCTACGATCCGCTGCGCCGGTATCCGCCGGTCACTCGCGGCGTCGCGGTGCCGTACCCGGTGGAGTATCTCCCCCGCCCTTCGGATACCGGTCTTATCGAATCGATAGCGAGCGCCTCCGGCGGTCGGATACTGCTTCCGGGGGGAGTGGAGAGCGTATTCGTTTCGGACCACCCCGCCTCGTCGTATCGCGACCTGTGGCGCGGACTGTTGCTTTTCGCTCTCGTCCTGTTTGTCTTCGACATCGCGTACCGCCAGATCGCCTTCCGCGGGAAACGTGAAGAGGCGGTGACCCGACCGTTGTTCCGCCGGCTCGCCGACCGACTGTCGCGTGAAGGCGGGATGCGCTATCAGGAAATGACGGATCAGATCGAACGTTCGCTGCGCGAAGAGATCCGGAGTAAGCGCGATCTGGGCTACTGGTTCGGTCGCGATTCCGAACGGAGCGAAATCGACAAGCGGCTCTATCTGGCGAGACGCGGAGGCGCGAGCCGATCGAACACTTCGTGACCGATCGGATCGCGCTCCCGCCGCCCGCAGGCCGAACGAAGGCCTAACCGACCCGCACGGCCTGCATCTCGGCGCGGATGCACAGCTCGGCGGCTTTGAAAGTGTGCTCCTGAGGCATTGCTTTGTCGGTTCGATTGAGACAGTCGAGAATCAGCTCTCCGAAGTAGGGGAATCCTACCTTCCCCGAGACGTCGATATGGCGCTCGCCCTCGTGGTTGACGAGATAGACGTGATTGCCGCCGGCCTCGCGCGCAACGTCGATGTACTTTCTCAGCTCGATATACCCGTCGGTACCGAGGATAAAGGTCCGACCGTCGCCCCACGTCCCGAGTCCGTCGGGCGTAAACCAGTCGACGCGAAAGTAGTTCGTCGCGCCGTTGTCGGCCACAAGAGTCGCGTCACCGAAATCTTCGAGCTCGGGGTACCGATCGGCGTATTTGTAGTTGGCGATTCTGCTTGCCGTGACGGTGGCGTCGCGCGCCCCGGTATAGTAGAGAAACTGTTCGATCTGGTGTGATCCGATGTCGCAGAGGATACCGCCGGAGAGCTCCTTGCTGAAAAACCACTCGGGTCGCCCCTCGGGACGAAGCCGATGCGGTCCCATTCCGATAACCTGCACGACGCGGCCGACGGCCCCGTCACGAACAAGCTCGCCGGCGTATACTCCCGCCTCGTTCTGCACACGTTCCGAATAGCAGACCGCCCAGATTCGACATGTCCGCGCAACCGCCTCCTTGGCCCGCGACAACTGTTCAAGCGTCGTAAACGGCGCCTTGTCGCTCAGATAGTCTTTTCCGTGCGCCAAAACCCGCAAGCCGAGCTCGCACCGCCTGGCGGTCACGTCGGCGCCGGCGACGAGGTGAATCGTTTCGTCCTCCAGCACTTCCGCCTCCGAGCGGGCAACTTTTGCTTGCGGAAACGTCGCCTTGTACTCTTCGACCCTGGCCGGTTCGTCGTCCCATACCCATACCAGCTCGCCGCCGGCCTCGAGAAGCCCGTTGGTCATTCCGTTGATGTGCCCGTGCTTCAAACCGATCGCGGCGAATCGAAATCGTCCCGGTTCGACCACCGGCATGGCCTTGCCCGTCGGCGCGTAGCTCATTCCGTCTGCACTACTCATATACTGCAACCTCCCCGGTGGAGTGTAGCACGGAAAGGCGATTGTGAGCCGGCGGCGACGGCGGTTCGGGCTACGGACACTCGGTGAGGCACGGCGACAGTCCCGATTCGGTGCCCCGAATTGAGAACGACGGAAGGAACGTAATCCGACTTGCGGCGCGGCCGAACCATGGTATAGTGTCGACCGGGAGGATTTCATGAAGATCGTCGTACTCGACGGCTACACGCTCAACCCGGGTGACCTGAGTTGGAAGCCCCTCGAGGCGCTGGGGCCGGTCACCGTGTACGATAGAACGGGGCGGGAGGAGATTCTTTCGCGTTCGCTGCACGCCGAGGTCCTGCTGACGAACAAAACGCCGCTTTCCGCGCACATCATCGGGCGATTGCCGGAGTTGCGCTATATCGGCGTTCTTGCCACCGGCTACAACGTCGTCGATGTGGACGCCGCCCGGGAACACGCTATTCCGGTCACCAACGTTCCCACTTACGGCACCGTCGCGGTCGCTCAAATGGTTTTCGCGCATTTGCTCGAACACTGCCATCACGTCCAGCGGCACAGCGACGCCGTACACGCGGGGAAATGGAACAAACAGCCCGATTTCTGTTTTTGGGACTATCCTCTTGCCGAGCTCGCCGGCAAAGTGATGGGCATCGTCGGGTTCGGACGAATCGGACGTCAGGTCGGGATTCTCGCCTCCGCGTTCGGGATGTCGGTTCGCGCGAACGACGCCGTTCGCTTCGATCCGCCGGTCGAGGTGGCCGATTTCGACTGGATGGAGATCGATAAGATTTTCGCCGTCTCCGATGTTGTGAGCCTGCACTGTCCGCTGCTCCCCGAAACCGAAGGTATCGTCGACGCGCGGCTTCTCTCCCGGATGAAACCGACCGCGATCCTGATCAACGCTTCGCGGGGCGGACTCGTCGTCGACGCCGACCTTGCCGACGCGCTCAACGAAGGGAGAATCGCCGGCGCTTCGCTCGACGTGGTATCGACCGTCGAGCCGCCGGACCCGCTCAACCCCCTGCTTACCGCGAAGAACTGTCTGGTTACGCCGCACATCGCGTGGGCCGCAAAAGAGGCGCGCGAGCGACTGCTTCGTACCGCCGTGGAAAACGTCCGGGCTTTTGCCCGCGGGATGCCGCAAAACGTCGTGAATCCGCCTGCATGAACAACCGCGCCGCTCGCCTCGCCGAAATCGACTTCGGCCCGCTTCCGATGGTCGACAGAGTCGAAGCTTCTTTCGACGACCTGATCGCGTCGCGGGTCTTCTCCTCGGGGCCGCTCCCGGCGCTTAAGGATCTTCGGGTGCGGACGAACCCGCATGAAACCGTCTTTATCGTCAACACCTACGGCGAGAGGCGGGACGAATCCTACGAGTCGCGGGCGCACCGGCTTATCGAAGCGGCGGGATTCGAGTTGACCGACGCGGAAACGGTCGATGCGGCCGGATCGTACGCGGTACGCCGTCGCCCCGACGTCGTGGTCACCTACGAATACGGGATGACGCTGCGCGAACTGGTCGAACCGGCGGACATCGTTCGCGGCCACGAGTTTGCGAAGGAAACTTACTATTACCGTGATTTCAACTACGACTACGACGTAGCGAGGCAGTTCGATCCCAACTCCGACATGTTTGCCGTTC
>JAJRYZ010000310.1 GCA_024275515.1 Spirochaetota bacterium | reverse complement strand
GCCGACTGCATAATCTCTTCGCCGGCCGCCGTACGTTCGGTATGCTCGATCGGTTTCATCGGGACTCGCCGGCGCTGAAGAGGGGGAAGTGAAACCAACGCTTCGTTCCCGGGCACCTGCAGCCTCGTCTGTACTTTTTTCGTCGTATCTTTCTGGTGCATCCTTGGGCTTCCTGCGTCTCAATGACCTCCGAATCTTCCGTGTCGGACATTTCTACAAACGGCAGGCCACAGGAGGGACAGAACTTTTCGGATTCGGGAAGATCGTAGTTTTCCTCTTGCTGCGGTAAGTGATCCTGGTCTCTTCTCCCGTGGCCGGCTCGGTCGGGTTGTTGACCGCGGTTACGCTTTTTCCTATCCGCGTTCTTTTTCTCTGATTCCCGTTTTTTCTTCGACTTCTCCCTCTTCTTCTCATACAGTTGCCGGTTCAGATACTTGATGCGAGCCTTCGCATCCTGCAACTCCTTTTTCAACGCCTCTTCTCGTTCCAGCGCTCGTTGATGACAACTTTTCCAGTATCCGATGTCCGCCTTGAGACTGTTGTTTTCCCGCAGAAGCCGCGCATTCTCGTCTTTGAGTGTCGATGGAAGAAGAGCATGCGTGCTCTGATCGGCAACCATGAGCGCAGCATTGCAGATAGTGTTAAACGTGTCCAGTCGGATGGGACCTCCGAATGTTTACCGCCGGTTAATAATGTTGACTCCCCTGGAAAAACCGGCGTTTCATAAAGAGGCTTTTTGGCGCGGATGTCGGTCAGAAGTGTCGGTTCTTCCGGCGACATTGTAGAAAATGGCGCAGCGTCCGACATTCCCGGCGTCACATGTCGAATTGCGAAAGCGCCGGCACAAACCGGCATGGAGGAGGTGGTGAAAGTCCACCACATAGTAAGGCGTAGCGAGCCGCTATGGCCTCGAATCATGCGTCGGCTTCTCGTAAGGGGAGCGGCGAAGCGTTGGTGCGAGGTTGCGTGGGCAAGGTATAGAGCACCGAAATCAAACCTTTGGCGTGTCGACCTTGTGCAATTATGGGGAAGACAACACGGTGCGCAGCGATATGCGAGGTGCGTACCGGCCCACGGAGTCAGAGACCCTTGAGCATGCGTAGAAGCTCCATGAGCGGGAGCCGGGAGAGCCTGGAAGCGGCTGAGTGTGTCCTGCACCCAGTCCGGCTGGGGAAGGTCTGAGACCGAACTCCCAGCGTGTACGCGACCAGGCAGTCGGACAGGCGCTAGTACCGAAGATGCCACCGAACAATGGTCCTCAACCGGTGAATCCGGCCACCGACCGGAGGAGGTGGAGGAGGAAAGGCGGCCTGGCCACGGGGAACTTGTTCGAGTCCACCATACACCGAACACAGGGACGGAGGGAGCAATATGGAGAACCCTAAACGGGCACACGTGGGGAAACCACAGAAACAGCCAAGGGGAAGTACCTACGTTGAACCCGGATGTGTGTCACAGGGGCTGGAACGAGTACGAGAGGCAGCGAGAGGGGATGCAAGTCTTGTTTTCACCAACCTGCTGCACCACATCACGGAGGAACTGCTGGATGAGGCGTACTATGCGCTAAATCCGAAAGCGAGGCCGGGAGTGGATCAGGTGACGTGGGGGGAGTACGGAGAAGGTCTGAAGTGCAGGCTGAAGGACCTGCACGAACGCGTGCACCGGGGTAGCTACAGAGCGTTACCTGAGTTTGAGAACCTGGATACCCAAGGCCGAGGGGCGCATGAGGCCGATAGGTATTGCGTCGCTGGAAGACAAGATCGTTCAGCAGGCGGTGGTGTGGGTGTTGCAGGCGATCTACGAGGAAGATTTTCTCGGGATTGGCTACGGATTTCGGCCCGGACGCAGTCAGCACAATGCGTTGGACGCGGTATGGGTAGCGATCATGCACAGGAAGGTGAATTGGGTTTGGATGCGGATGTGCGCGGATTTTTCGATTCCATTACTCATGAATGGATAGAAAAGTTCGTATCGCACCGTGTCGGGGATCAACGGATACTGAGGCTGATACACAAGTGGTTGAAGGCCGGGGTATCCGAAGACGGGCAGTGGTCGAGCACAGTGGTCGGGACACCACAAGGGGCGACAATATCGCCATTACTGGGGAATGTCTATCTGCATTATGTGCTTGATCTGTGGGTTGAGGCGTGGCGAAAGCGGCACGCCCGAGGCGAGGTATACATCGTGCGATATGCCGATGACTTCGCAATGGGGTTTCAGTACCGGGACGATGCCGAAGCATTTCAACATGCGTTTGAGCAGCGGATGCAGAAGTTCGGTCTGGAGCTGAATACGGAGAAGACACGCCTGATCGAGTTCGGCCGTTTTGCCATGGAGGACCGGGAGAAGCGGGGCGAGGGAAAGCCGGAGACGTTTGATTTTCTCGGGTTTACCCACTTCTGCGCCCGACGTCGCAAAGATGGACGGTTTGTGGTGCGGAGGACAACGATCGCCAAACGACTGCAGATGAAAGTGAAAAAGGTCGCAAAAGAACTGAAGCGCAGACGGCACGACGCAGTGGCTGATCAAGGTCGGTGGTTGAGAAGTGTCGTGCGTGGGTACTTCAATTACCACGCGGTGCCTGGGAATATCGAGGCATTGGGACGGTTCCGTAAATTGGTAACGCGTGCATGGCTGCGTTCGTTACGCAAAAGGAGCCACAAGGCACGAGGATTGACCTGGGTACGAATGCGTAAGTTCGAAGCGACATGGCTTCCGCGGGCTCGAATTCTTCACCCATATCCAAATCAACGTCTCTGCGTCAATTACCCGAGGTAGGAGCCGGATGAGCGTAATTCCTCACGTTCGGATCTGTGCGGGGGCGCCCGGTGACGGGTGTCCCTACCGCGACTGCGCGTCGGTGAACCTTTTTCTGGGGAGTCAGGTATTTCAAGGACCTATGAAACACTCATCTCGAAATCCGCTTGTCGCCGACATCGGAGGACGCTACACCAGATAGCAGAGCACTCGCTGATCGAGAATGTCGGCGGCGAGCCTGACGATCCCGTCGTCCTTCAGATCGGAGGCGCAGACGACCCGAATCGTGTCCTCGGGCGCTTCATCTTCGTTCACCAGTTCGGTCAATCTGTTTGGGAGCGTTTCTCCGAAGATCGCTTCATTCAGGCCGTTGTGCTCGCGCTGAGGAAACAACGCCAGATAGAGCATGTTGTTCTCTACCATTTCGTTGAAGAAGTGCGTTCCCAGCGAAACGTCGGGGGTCAAGTTTTCCCGCATAGCGACGATCTCGCAGAGCACCGATACGGGAGCGATCTCGGCAAAGGTGACCGGTACTCCGAGCGACGGCGTCGTCGTTCCCCACCTTCCCGGGCCGAGAAGCATGATCGTCTTGTCGCCCAGTCGACGATGATGGACGATCTTCCCGATGGTTCTCGCCACCTGATGTCGGGTCTGCGTCGGAAGCTCGCCGTAGCGAGAAGGGCGCACGTAGACGAGCCAGTCGATGTCGAGAAACATGCTTCGGCCGATCACCGCGCCGTTCGCCTTGAGAACGATCCGATCCGGCGAGATGTCCTCGGGGGTGGAAATGGCGTCGCCGGCGCCCTGGACCTGCAGCGGACGACACTGGACGACGTTTATCCGGTATCGCGAGTTTCCGAAGAAATTGAGCGTAAACTCGACGTCGACCGGGTGTTCGTACGCCTCTTCGAGCGTATCGAGCATGTCGCGCATGTCTTGAACAAAGTCGGTGTTGTGCAGCAGCCTGTCGAACGTCAGGATCCACGAGAAACCCGGTGAGGCGCCCTCGCGCCGCAGGCGACGTTCAAGCGCGGTGTCGCGGCCGGCGAACATCTCGTAGGCGACTCCGGGGCATCTTTGGACGACGTCTTCAAAGGTAGTGGACGTCAGTTGGTTGGTTTCGAGATCGATCACATCCACGCGGTGCTGAGCGTACCGGCGGACCTCGTCGAAATTGGCCTCCGGTCGACATTCCGGGGCGTTCAGCGCGACCACGCGAGTGTAGTCGTCGTCGGACCTCTCGACCGCCCGGGTCCCGACGCCGAAGACGATCCTGATCACTCCCGCCTCGGGGTCGATTTGCGAGCTCCAGACGTAGGGATTGAAGCTGAACCCGACTCCGGCGGCCTCCGGAAAAAACAGATTCCCGAAAGTCGACCCGCTCACGCGTTGAATCAGCAACGCCATCTGCTCGTCGTAGCGGAGGAGTCCGCGCTTGGTGCGATATTGGACCGCTTCCTCGCCCAAAGTGCTCGCGTAGACGGCCCTGACCGCGTGCAAAAAGTCCTCCAGCCGTTTGAACTGCCCTCCCTGGTTTGCGCAGAAGACGCTCTCGTACTTGCCGGCGAACGCGTTTGCGAAATTGTCTTCGAGAATGCTGCTCGACCGGACGATAACCGGCGACTGACCGAAGTAGTCGAGCATGTCGGTGAGCTGGGCGACGATATACTCCGGAAAATCGCCGGCGAGGATCCTGCGACGAGCGGTTTCGGTTTCATCCGCGACGTTCGGATCCATCTTGTGTTTGCGCATCATCCACCAGCATCCGTTCTGAACCAGGTAGGTATAGAAGACATCGGCGCCGACGAAAAACGAGTCGTGCGGCTCGAGAATCTTGTCCCATTTCGCGTCGACGCTCGTGAGGATTTTGCGGGCGAGAAGCATGCCGACCGCCTTCCCGCCGATCAGCCCGGTGCCTATCATCCGCTCGCGGATCGCGAGAAGGTCTTTGAGTGTGAAGAAGCGTTCCGCAATACGCAGCACTCGCTCGTCGCGACTTATCAACATCCTGAGTATGCGATGAAAATAGGAGTCCGCCTGCGCCTGAACGTCGAGACCGTCGTCCAGGTCCCGCTGGATCTGTTGCGCCTCGGCGAAGGTTTTGCTCCAGAATCCCAGCACGTAGCTCCGCGGGTCCGAGCGGGACCACGGTACACCCGCGAGAGTCTCGGTTATGACCGTGCTTTGGGTGACCGGGACGAAATCGTCACCCTCCCGCACGTGCAACATGTACATGCTCGACGAATGCCGGTACTGGACCTTGATCGGTTGGATAAACGTCTTACCGTTTCTGCGATACGCGTCCACGAGAATTTGCGTCGTATTCGAAATCGGCTTGATCGCGTGGAACGAGTGATAGTTGCGGAAGATCGAAAAGTAGGCGATCGAGGCGCGGTCGTAGAAGTGCGGGCAAGTGAGCATAAAGAAGTTCCCGAGCATCCGGTCGCTGTTCCAATCGGGAGCGAGCTGCGAGAGACAGTCGAACAGGTACATCGTGCCGCGCCCCTCGTTGCTGATCGTGCGGTAGATCTCGGTAACGAACGGCTCAAACCCGTCTTCCGGGTCTATTTCGCGGATGTCGGCGCCGCCGTCGGGCGAAACGAGCGGACGATCTTCGGTAAACCGGAAGTAGATCAGCTTGCGATTGTTCTTTCGAGCGAACTCGGCGTACGGCGCCACGAACTCGGCGTAGTCGTCGATCGACTCCACCTGCCACACGATGTTGTCTCCGGGCATAACACCGCGAAACACCCGATCCAGCCTGGGTAGTCCCGTGCTCAGCCGCACCGTGGTTTTCGCCATTCCTGTGCGTCTCCTCTTGGCGCGCGTTGCGCCGCCGCGCCGACGCTTCGACGCCGCGTCCTCGCCGAATACCGACCGGTTCGGCTTCCGGCCTCTACACCAATCCCTGATCGAGCATCGAATCGGCCACCTTGACGAACCCGGCGATGTTGGCGCCCATGACGTAGTTGCCCGGCGCGCCGTACTCGACGGCTGTGCGCCGGCACCGGTCGTGGATTTCCATCATGATTCCCTGGAGTCGGTCGTCGACCTCTTTTCTCGTCCACTGCAGGTGCATGGCGTTCTGCGTCATCTCGAGCCCCGAGGTCGCCACACCGCCGGCGTTGGCGGCCTTTCCCGGCCCGTACAGCACGTCTCGCTCATAAAACAAATCCACCGCCTTCGGCGTGCACGGCATGTTGGCGCCCTCGCAGACGAGCCGGCAACCGTTATTGACGAGCGCCGCCGCGTCCTCGGCGTCGATCTCATTCTGAGTCGCGCTGGGGAAAGCGCAGTCGCACGGGACGCTCCACGGACGACGTCCGTCGAGGTAGCGCGCGTCGAACTTTTCGGCGTACTCGCGAATCCGACCGCGCCGGACGTTCTTAAGCTCTTTCACGTACGCGAGTTTTTCAGCGTCGATACCGTCACCGTCGTAGATCGTTCCGTTGGAGTCGGAGAGAGTCACGACCTTCGCACCGAGCTCGATGAGCTTTTCGGTCGTGTATTGCGCTACGTTCCCCGATCCCGATACCGTGCACACCTTCCCTTCGAAAGATTCATCGCGTGTCCGAAGCATCTCACGGGCAAAGTAGACCGCCCCGTAGCCGGTCGCCTCGGGCCTGATAAGCGACCCGCCCCAGTTGAGCGCTTTCCCGGTGAGCACGCCGGTAAACTCGTTCCTGATCCGTTTGTATTGTCCGAAAAGATATCCGATCTCACGTCCCCCGACGCCGATGTCTCCGGCCGGGACGTCGGTGTAAGGTCCGATGTGGCGCTGCAGCTCGGTCATAAAGGCCTGACAGAAGCGCATGACTTCGCGGTCCGATTTGCCTTTCGGGTCGAAATCGGCGCCCCCCTTGCCGCCTCCCATAGGAAGCGTCGTCAGCGAGTTTTTGAAGATCTGCTCGAACCCGAGGAACTTGAGGATACTCGCGCACACGCTCGGATGGAAACGCAGCCCGCCCTTGTAGGGACCGATCGCGCTGTTGAACTCGAATCGAAACCCGCGGTTGATCCGAATCGAACCTCGATCGTCCTCCCATGCTACGCGGAAAACGATCTGGCGCTCCGGTTCGACCATTCTCTCGAGGATCGCGTACTCCTCGTATTCGGGCCGATCATCGAGCACGGGGTAGAGCGACTCGAGCACCTCCTGAACAGCCTGAAGAAACTCGGTTTCCCCTGAGTTCCGCTGATGCAGCGCTTCAAGCACATGTCGTACGTACGATTCACCACTCATCCGCCGTTTCTCCTATCTCAGAGTATTATCGTATCGCCGCTCGGCGCGCCGGGGCAAGCGAAACCTCGAGCGGAACAGCCGCGGTTGATCGCACTCCGCTTCTCGCGTAGGGTTAGCCGAGGAGCAGTGATGACGTCGATCCACGATCCCGCGCCGTACGGCCCCGTGCCCACCGAACGACAGCTTCGATGGCACGCACTCGAGTATTACGGCTTTCTGCATTTCACCGTCAATACCTTTACCGACCTGGAGTGGGGGTACGGCGACGAGTCGCCGTCGGTTTTCGACCCCACCCAGTTCGACGCCGAACGGATCGTTTCGGTCGCCGCCTCCGGAGGGATGGCCGGACTGATTCTCACCTGCAAACATCACGACGGGTTCTGCCTCTGGCCTTCCGAGCATACCGACCACTCGGTGCGCACCAGTCCGTGGCGGAGCGGCGGCGGGGACGTGGTGCGCGCGATATCGGAGGCGTGCGCCTCGCGGGGACTCGAGTTCGGCGTCTACCTTTCCCCGTGGGATCGGAACCACCGCGCATACGGGAGCGGCGAGTATCTCCGCTACTACCGAAACCAGCTCGAAGAGCTCCTTACCCGCTACGGCCCGGTGTTCGAGGTCTGGTTCGACGGCGCCAACGGCGGAGACGGATACTACGGCGGCGCGAGGGAGACGCGCCGAATCGACCCGCGTACCTATTACGAATGGCAGACGACCTGGGATCTCGTTCGCTCGCTTCAACCCGATGCGTGCATGTTCAGCGACGTCGGCCCCGATATTCGGTGGGTCGGAAACGAAAAGGGCATCGCAGGAGATCCCTGTTGGCACACGACCGACGTTGGCGACGAAGCGCCGGGGAGCGCCGATTCGGCGAGACTCAACGGCGGCGTTCGCTCGGGCGCCCGATGGCTGCCGGCCGAGTGCGACGTATCGATCCGACCGGGATGGTTCTATCACGAATCGGAAGACGGCGCGGTTCGTACGCCGGAGAACCTCTTCGACCTCTACCTTCGCTCGGTCGGGAGGGGCGCTTCGCTTCTGCTCAACCTGCCCCCCGACCGGCGCGGGCTCATCCATGAGAACGACGCCCGCTCGCTCGATGAGTTCGGCAAACGGCTTCGTTCGGTGTTCGCGCGAAACGTGGCGGCGGACGCACGGATCGAGGCGAGTAACGTCCGCGGAGACCATCCGCGGTTCGACGTCGGCAACCTCGTAGACGGACACGGCGAAACGTTCTGGTCGACCGACGACGGACTCTCCGAGGCGGAGATCGTCGTGCATCTACCCGAGACCAGCAGGTTCAATATCGTCGAGATGCGCGAGCACCTCCCGCTCGGACAGAGAGTGGAGCGGTATGTGGTCGAGACCGAAGACCGTTCGGGCCGGCGAGAGTACGCTTCAGGATCCGCAATCGGCAATCGACGTCTCATTCGCGGAGAGGAACGTACCGGCGGACGCGTACGGTTGAAACTGCTCGGCCTGCCGGCCGCGCCGGCGCTGTCGGGCTTCGGGCTGTACTACGATCCGGCGTAGCGCGACGGGACGGCATGAACCCGCCGCGCGTCGGCGCTTCCGCACCCCGTCGCGTCTCTATAGCTTCCGTCGCACCGCAGTCGAACCGGATACGATCTCGAAGACGGCGGCCTGGGAACCGGAGGTGTCGTAGGAAAAGGAACTCTCACCGCGACTCCCGACTATTCGGCGCCCGTCCCACCGGTATTCCCAGCGGGCCTGCTTCGCCGCGCCCTCGGCGGGAAGCACTTCGATCGCGGTAATCAGTCTGTGCGATCGGGCTTTAGCGGCTCGTAACCGGATCGCAGTGACGTCTTCGAGATGTTCGTCGATACCGTCGACCGCGGCGCGCACGTCGGACGGCGCCCAGTTCACCGGTTCGACTCCGACTTGACAGCCGGTCCCGCGAATGGTCGCCCCGTCGATGTCGATGTCGACCTCTTTCCGCGTGTGGAGGTTGAACGTCATGTTTCGCGGCTCGGTCAACACCACTTCGTCGTCGATAAGAAGGAGCGCCGGATCGGGCGAGACGATTCGTCTGATACTTCGACTGAAAATTCCCGGCGCCCACGCGCGCGCATTGTCCGTCGCGACCCACACGGCTTCGGCGTGCTCGCCGGCGTCTATCAGACTCCCTCCGGGAACGTCGTTCGGCTGCTCGACCGGGATCGGACTATCGGGGGTTAACAAATTGTGCATCCGCGCCTTCCCCAACGTCATCGTCATCGGGTGCCCGTAGTTGCAGATTCCCCGGTCGATGAGCATCATCTCGGCTCCAACTTCAAGGATGAAGCTTCCTTTATCTTCATGGAAATGCCCGGGCTCGACCGGACCCGAAAGAACGTGAAGGTGCACGAGCATTCCATCGTCGGTGATCCGGACCGAGTCGACCTGCCCGACGTCGGGAAGGACGATGAACCGCGGACGTGCAAGCGGAGCTTTCGCCGCTTTCTCCCGGTCGAAACCGACCGGGTGCATGATCAAATGCTCGAAGGAAGGCTGCAGGTGATCGGCTGCAAGGCGCCGCGCGTAATACGCCCGCCACGTGGGATGCTCCAAGAGCCGCACGAACGCCGCGGCGAGCATCGCCGCAACCGGCGCGGTGTGACCGTCGTTGACGGGAAGACAGTTGGTCCCGTCACCCCCCGCCGAAAGCATCGCGAGCGGATAGTCGCCGGTTCTCCGGACCGCCTCGGGCACGTACTCGGCGAACGGTCGCTCGTGATATCTCGCAAGCAGGTAGAGCTGCGGAAGAGCACTGGAAAAAGTATAGTTCCAGTATCCACAGCCTTCCAGCGTTCCGCCGTCGGCGTGTACGTAGGCGTCGATCATTTCGTGCAGGTCTCTTTCCGCCTCCTCGAGCGGCGCCCGGTACCGAGGATATACCGGAATGAGTGCAAGCATGCCGATGATCCTCGCCGCGTTGAACACGATTCCCTGATTCATCCGCCGAATGTATTCGATCGTGCGAAAGTCGTTTTCGAGCCGCGGGAGACCCTTCATGATAATCGCGTCGCGGATCACCCGCTTCGCTTCCGCGGTCAGATGGTTTCCCGCCCAGTCGAGGACCAGCGCCGCGGCCTTTATCGCGCGCTCCTGACTGAAAGACCGATGATGCCAGATCGAGCCCGGCAGATGACCGATGGTCGACTCGTCCCATGTTTCACAGAAGGCGAGCGACAACGCCATCCGCGCGGCGAGACGGCTCATCGCGGCGTTGTTGTCGACGAGACCGACGAAGGCCAGTCGCACCGCCGGCGCCGAGAGGTCTTTCAGCGCACGTCGACGAACGCGAATGTATCTATCGGTTCCGCCGGGGTTGACTTCGCCGATCTGTTCTTCGGGAATGATCGCGAGATCCTCCGTCGCCTGCTTCCGAATCCCACCGAATACGCCGGCGAAAGGCTCGGATGTGATCATCCGGCGGATCCGCTCGAGGCCGTCTTCGTCGAAATAGATTCCGATGTGCGGCGAGGCGGGCGCCGACCCGTCGGCAAGAAACCCCGGCCACTCCGGCGTGTAGCGACACTTTTTCGAGAGCATGAGCGACCGGTCGGCCTCGTTGGCGAGACCGAACCATTTGAGGTGAAAGGTGGTACTTTCCGGCGCCTCCGACAACGCAAAGGACGCGACGATTCGGCTGAGCCGCTCACCGGTAAACCCGCCTTCAAGCTCGCACGTTGTTTCCCCGCCCGGCGCTCGGTCGATTACGCGCGTCACGACTCCGTCGACCGTTATCTCGACGGTTAGCTTGACCCACGGCGGAATCCCGACGAAGGCGATGAAAGTGTCGTACCCCGATACGTCGAGCGCGCACTCGCGGCTCATCGTGAGACAGCGCCGGCCTCCGGTCCCGCCCTGCACGAAAGCGTAAACGCCGTCCCACATCTGCTCGACCCGTCCGACCGCGCCGCCGTGCCACGAACACGCGTAGTGGTCGAGCACGAAAGTGTTGCGTTTTTCGTTCTGATCGCTCGTCCCGCCGTTGAAAAACGGCTCGATAATCGCTTCCGCGATGTTGATGGGAATTATCATCATGTTCAGGACTCCGCTCATCCGGCGCGCCTCTTGTTCTCAAGTTGAAGGCCTTCCGCGGCGTTTGCGACGACCTGCGCCGATCCCTTCGCGCACCGGTAAAGGCGCGTACTCAGTCCGCCGCTTGTTCGCCCTTTTTGCGCGTGGAGATCTTGAAAGAAAGGTAGAGCGGGCAGAAACTGATAAAACTCGTCAACAGGAAAATCGCGGCGAGAATGCCCAGAATGATCGCGGCCGCGCCCTTCAACACTCCGGCAATGATAAGGATCGCGACGGCAGCGGCGGCTACGGTCCGGATTATTCGATCGACGGCGCCCATGTTTTTCTTCATATCCTCACTCCTTACGGTTCGGTCATTCCAATATCGCCGACTATCGTCCTCCGGTCAAATTCGCCCACGGTGAGCGGTTCTATGATATGATGGACTCAATAATCACAGTGCACACGAGGAGGAGTTCCATGCGGGTCATTCGTGCGTGTATCGTTGCAACATCCGTCATTCTGCTGGTGACGACGATCGGCTGCGGAAGGAGCTCGGATTCCGGCGCCGTTCCCCAAGAGAGCGAATCGACATCAGCCGCGCAGAGCGGTGAATCGACATCTGCCGCGCAGGAAAAGCAATTGCCGGTGAGTTTTTCGCGCGACGTCGCGCCGATCTTCGCCGCGAAGTGCGTTTATTGCCATCATCCCGACAACGCGACCAAGGTCGACCTGACGCAGCCGTTCGATCCCGACGTGGGGATCGTCAACCGACCGAACAGTCGGACTCAATCGGAAAAGAGCATTCTCGTCGTGCCGGGCGACCCGGAGGCAAGCGCACTCGTATTGAAAGTCGAAGCGAAGAGCCTCGATCCGGAGATCGACGGCAACCGCATGCCGTGGCAGGTCCCCCGGGTCACCGCCGAGGAGCAACTGGCGTTGCGCGCGTGGATCGACGCGGGCGCCACGGACGACGAAGCGTTTCGTAGCACGATCGCGCCGCTGTTCGGCGACGGTGTTTCTCTCGGCGAGAAGGGCGGCAAATGCTCTTACTGCCACTACTCGGGCGCCGATTTCGGTCCCGATCTTACCGACGTGTTCAATCCCAAGACCGGCGCGGTGAACGTGCCCGCGGTTCGGGGCGACATGAAGAGGATCGAACCGGGAGACGCCTACGGGAGTATCCTCTATATTCGCGCGGCGCGGGGACTGATGCCGCAGGAGCTTTCACCTCTCATGCCGTGGCGCATTCTCAAGCTCACCGACGAAGAGAAGGCCACCATCAGGGAGTGGATCGAGGCAGGCGCGAAAAACGATTAGGAAGCGGCGCTTCCGATCCCCGCTCGTTCCGTTCGGCGCCAAGCCGGGGCGGCGGGGGCGGTGAATCGGAACGTCGCCCGGGAGAGGACGTTCTATCGGCCCCACAGCCAATCGATCTCATCTCGCGAGAGTTCGATTCGCAAAGCGGGAATCGTCGCCGCGGTTTCCTGAATCGTCCGTGGTCCGACGAGCGCGAAACTGGGGAAAGGCTGATTAAGAACGTACGCCGCGGCGATGTTTATCGGAGCACAACCCTTTTTCTTCGCGAGTTCTTCGGCGCGTTTGCGTCGTTCCCGATTGTCCGGAGCATCCCAACACGCGAAATTGTCCGGTCCGAGCTTCATTCGCTCGCTTTCGGGGAGAAAGTAACCGCGGGCCTGGCTCGACCACGACAGATTCGTCGTTCCGGTCCTCTCCAGCCATTTCCGCGACGCGTCGTCGGAAACGTGTACGCACCCCGGCCACACCGGTTTTACCATGCGGGCAAGCGAGAGATTGTTGTTCATCACGGCGAACCCCGTTTTGCCGCCACGCCTCGCGTACTCGTCGGCCGCTTCGAATCGATCGATGCTCCAGTTGGAACCGCCGAAAGCGCCACGGATGAGTCGTTTGCCCATAAGCTCGTTGAGCACGTCGACGAACTCGCCGACCGGCACATCCGGGTTGTCACGATGCATGACGTACAGATCGGCATACTCGAACCCAAGCCGGTCGAGAGATTCGTGAAAATCGGCTACCAGAAGCTCGGGCGTACAGCGGGGCGTGTGAGCTCCCTTTACGACGACAACCACCTCATCGCGAATCCCGCGGGCTTTGATCCATTCTCCGAGAAGCACTTCCATCGTACCGCCGCCGTAAACCCACGAAGTATCGAAAGCGTTCCCGCCTCGCTCATACCAATCGTCCCACATCGCCGCTCCGTAAGCGTAGGTCCGCTGGTTGTCACAGCCCATGATCAACTTGCTTACCGGTTTGTCGAGCCCCGGGATTCTCCCGTAGGTCATGCGAGCGTTGCTTCTCCGTGCGAGCGCCCCACGGACCGGTCGGTTTCCGGCCGAGGTTTCCGAATCATAGACCAACCCGATTTCCCGGCGCCATCCGTCGAGCGTCGCGAGATTTCCCAGAGTATCCGCCCACCCCATAGCGGGCCACGCTCCTTCCCGCGCCTCCGACGCCAGTGCCGCCGCCACCGCGTCGGCCTCGTACGCGAAGCTCGTCCGGTCGGCGGGAACTTCGACGATCCGCCTTTCGCCTCCGGTCGAGACGACGATTCGACCCTGATCCGCCTCGATGCGGTCGGCCACCCACGGATTCTCGACGATAACGGCGCCGTCGGAACCACAGATCTCGAGAGTCCGGTCCGGAGACACTCTGACCGCGGTCGAGACCTGGGCAATGATGCCGCTCTCGAACCTGAGCACCGCAGCGGTCCACTCGTCGACCCCCGTCGAGCCGATGTGTCCGGCGCCGACGATCTCGACCGGATTCGCGAACGGTTCACCGACGGCAACCCCCGCGATGAGGCGAGCCGCGGAGACCGGGTAGCAGCCGACGTCGAGAATTCCACCGCCGGCGAGGTCCTTGTTGAAAATGCGGCCGTCGGCGTTGATCGCGCGCCCGCCGCCGAAACCGAACGAAGCCCGGATCATTCTGATCTCGCCGACAACGCCCTGCCGCAGCAACTCGATGAGCTTGGCCGTTTGAGGATGGCAGCGGTACATAAACGCTTCCATGAGGAAGACGCCGTTCTCCCTCGCCGCCTCGACCATGGCCATTCCCTGCGCGTGATTGAGCGCGAGAGGCTTTTCGCAAAGAACGTGCTTTCCCGCTTCGGCGGCACGCACCGTCCACTCGGCGTGGTACGGGTGCGGTGTAGCGATGTACACCACCGCGACCTCGGGATCCGCGAGAAGCGACTCGTAGCTTTCGTGGCGACGAGGGATGGAGAACTCCTCTCCAAAATGCTCCGCGCTGCTTCGCTTGCGTGAACCGACCGCCGACGCCACACCCGTCCGCGACCGCTCGAGACCGCGGACGAACGCTCGCGCGATGGCGCCTGTCCCCATGATGCCCCATTTTACTCTCTGCATATGTCGCCCCAACCGATCAGGAATTCCGAAAACGGCAAACCGAACAATTCGACCGCTCCGCCGTTTTCCGACGTTCGGCCGGAGGAGGGGCCCGCCCCGCGGCCCCCTCCTCCGGCGACGCCCTCGGATCGGATTACCATAGACCGTGTCGTGCGGTTGCGCAATCGGGCCACGGAAGCCGACCGAACACGGCGAATTCGAAATCCGGCGGAACGAATCCGGGCTCGGTCCCGGTGCCGCTTCATATTGACGATTTAGAGTCGCTGTTGTTAGCTATCGACCCGGGAGGCGACGATGAAAGACTACCTGGCCGCCGTAGACGTCGGCGGCACCAAGGTGTCGGTAAGCGTTTCGAACCGAGAAGGAATCGCGGCGAAGCGACGAGAACCGACCTGCAAACAAGGCGATGAGACCGCGCTGCCGATGCAGATCGACTCGATGATACGGGGCGCCTGCAACGACGCCGGAGTCTCCGTCGACGATGTCTCGGCGGTGGGGGTAAGTACGTGCAGCCCTTTCGATCGACGCGCGGGTAGGCTCGGGCTGACCGCGCCGAATCTTTGCGGCGGTCTCGGTTGGTCCCCCGTGCCGCTTCCCAACGATTGGGAGTTCATCCCGCTCGAATCCGAACTCGCGGCCCGGTACGCTTCGGTCTCGATAGGAAACGACTGCGCGACCGCAGCCGTAGCCGAACGGACCTTCGGCGCCGGTCGTGGGTTCGACGACCTCGTCTATGTTACCTGGAGCACCGGCATAGGCGCCGGCGCCTTCGTCGACGGCCGGCTTCTCGGCGGGAAACACTCGAACGCGATGCACCTCGGGCATATTCCCCTGCACATCGACACCGAAGAGAGCTACCTGGACGGATGGCGGGAGGCGACCAACCTCGAGCCGAACGCCGCCGGCCCGGCGATCGCCCGTGCGTACGACGGGTCGTCGAATACCCGTGAGGTTTTCAGGCGTTATCGGTCCGGCGACGAACGCGCGCGGAGCGTGGTCACGCGCGCCGCGAAACAATTCGCCCGGGCGCTCGTGACGGTCACCACGTTGCTCGACAACCGGTTGTTTATCATAGGCGGAAGCGTGTCGAACGACTGGGATGTTCTCGAGCCTCTGGTTTCGAGGGAGTTCTACGCGGCGAACCCGTTCTTCGTGCAAGACGTCGAATTCCGCAAATGCGCCCTGGAGAACTACCTGGGAGATCTGGCCGGACTCAGCCTCGTCATGCCCGAGTCGTGGATTCACGAATGGCGCGAACGAAAACCGTGGGAGCGAGCTCCGGGCTGACTTATCGCCGCTACGCGAGGCCGGCAATCAAAGCCGGCACGACGTCGAAGAGATCGCCCACGATCGCGATATCGGCTATCTCCATAATCGGCGCTTCGCGATCCTTGTTGACGGCGATGATAAAATCGCTCGACCGCATTCCCACCAGATGCTGAATCTGCCCCGAAACGCCGCAGGCGATATAGACACGCGGACGCACCGTCTGGCCGGTCTGTCCCACCTGGTGATCGTAGGGAATCCACCCGGCGTCGACCGCCGCCCGACTCGCGCCCACCGCGCCGTCGAGCGCTTTCGCCAGCTTCTTGAGCAACTCGAACCCCTCCGGCCCCTTTACTCCCCGACCGCCGGTGACGATGAAATCGGCATCCGCAATCTGCACGGTGTCGGAATCGCTCGACGTGACCGAGAGAATCTCCTTTCTCGAATCGGTTTCGACGCCGGATTCACACACCACATCGCCGGTTCGCGACGCATCACCCTTCGCAGCCGTAAGAACCTTGGGTCGTATCGTCGCCATCTGTGGACGGCTGTCCGGACACTCGACGGTCGCGATGAAATTACCGCCGAATCCCGGCCTTTTTGCCCGAAGCGAGCCCGACTCGTCGACGTCGACCTCCGCGCAGCTCCCGATGAGCCCGCACTCGAGCGCCGCAGCGACGCGTGGGAAAAAGCTGCGCCCCCGCGCCGTGGCGCCGGCGAGAACGATTTCCGGTTTGTGATTCTCGATAAGCTTCCCGAGAGTCGCGGCGACCGTTTCGTCGCAGAAGGCCTTCGAATCGATCGAATCGACGACGATCACCTTATCGGCGCCGGCGTGTATCATCGGCTGCACGGTCT
>JAJRYZ010000309.1 GCA_024275515.1 Spirochaetota bacterium | reverse complement strand
TTGCGGTGAATTCTGTCGAGCGCTTTTTCGAAGTTTCGCACTCCCGCCTCGCGCGCGTAGCCGTCGGCGATTCCGGTCAGCGCCGATTTGGCGTATTTGACGTGGCGCTTCTGAAGCCCTGCTTTGGCAAGTGATTTGGGAATAAGGTATTTGCGGGCAATGACGATTTTTTCTTCGGAGATATATCCTGGAATATGGATGATCTCCATTCGGTCGAGAAGCGGGCGGGGTATCGAATCGAGCGTGTTCGCCGTCGCGATAAAGAGAATACGGGAAATGTCGAACGGCAGGTCGAGATAGTGATCGCGAAACGACACGTTCTGTTCCGGATCGAGCACCTCGAGCAACGCCGAGGACGGGTCCCCTTGGTACGACACACCGAGCTTGTCGATTTCATCGATCATAAATACCGGATCGGCGGTCTTGACGATTTTGAGCCCCTGGATGATTTTCCCCGGCATCGCGCCGACGTAGGTCCGCCTGTGCCCCTTGATCTCGGCCTCATCGCGCATCCCCCCGACCGAAAACCGGAAGAACTTCTTTTCGAGCGCCTTGGCGATCGACCTTCCGACAGAAGTTTTTCCGACTCCCGGAGGACCGACCAGGCAGATGATCGAACCTTTCGCGTCCTGTTTCAGTTTTCTCACCGCAAGGAACTCGAGAATCCGATCCTTGACCTCCTCAAGGCCGTAGTGGTCCGAATTGAGGGTTCGACGCGCGGCGTCGAGATCGTACGACTCGGGCTTCGGTTCCTTCCACGGGAGCGAAATGATCGTGTCGAGATAGTTTCTGGTGACGACGAACTCGGACGCGTTGGGGTCCATAAGGGAAAACTTTTCAAGCTCCTGCGTTACCTGTTCTTTTACTTCGCCGGTAAGGCCGAGCTCCTCGATCGCGGTTCTGAAGCGCTGGTACTCGCTGCTCTTCGAATCGACCGGCATGCCGAGTTCCTGTTTTATCGCCTTGAGCTGCTCCTTGAGAAAATACTCGCGCTGACTCTTCTCGATCTTCTCGTTTATCTGTTGCTGGATCTTTTGCTGAATCTTCAGCAGTTCCTGTTCGCGCGCGATAAACACAAGGACCTGTTCCATCCGCTTGCGAACGTTGGTAGTCTCGAGAATTTGTTGCTGTTGCTCCCGATCTATGTTCAGGATCGACGTAATGAAATCGGCTATCTTGCCGGGCTGGTCGATGTTTACCATGTCGAGCCGCATCTGCTCGGAAAACAGCGGATTGTTCGAAGACAACTGTTTCATCTCCGATATTAGCGCCCTCGTCAACGCCTTTACTTCGTCGGTGTCTTCGAGCTCTTCGTCGAGATACTCCACCGCGGCGGCGAGCGGCGGCTCGGAACTCAGATACTTCACCACCTTGAAACGCTTCAGCGTTGAGACGAACAGGTTGACTCCGCCGTCCGGCAGATTGATGCGCCGAATGATCTTGCAGACCGTGCCGACCTGGAAAAGGTCGTCGGGAGTCGGATGCTCGGCGGACGGATCTCTCGTCAAGACCAGGCCGAACAGGCTTGTGCCCGCCGTCGCGCGCTCGACGACCGCGAGTCCGTCTTGGTCGGTAATAACGAGCGGAGTGAATACGCCCGGGAATACGGGTCGACCGGTGAGCGGAAGAATCAGCAATTTGCCCGGCAACATCTGATCGGCGGGTATTATCTGCCCGCCGGGCACCACGATTCGTTTCGGATTGTCGTTGTCCATGGGTTCCGTTTTTCGTGCTGTTTTAACTAAAGTACTCTTTTCTCTGCTGACCATCAATCGCCGGAGCGGTATCATAGACTTGCCATGGTGCGGAACAGTATCGACGAAGCCATCGTTCTCAAATCGATTCGATTCTCCGAGTATCACAAACGTCTTACGCTGCTGACCACCAAAAGCGGAATCATCGATGTGGTGGCCTACGGTGCATTCAAGGGCAAAAGCAAGCTTTCGGGGATTACCGAGAGCTTCGTACATCTGCGGGCCTATCTTTATTTCGAACCGGTGAAAAAACAGTTCAAGCTGAGCGACGCCGAAGCCGTCGCGACGTTCGACGGGATAAGGCACGATCTGAAACGCTTCTACATCGCCGCTCTCGTTTCCGAAGCCGTGATGCGAAGCTTCGCCGGCGGAGATGAACACGCCGGACTTTTCCCGCTACTAGCGGACGGGTTCGCGCTGCTTTCCTCCGCGACGCCGGCGGAAGCCGATCTGCTGCTCATACAGCTACTGTATCGTTTTCTTCTCATCATCGGATATCCTCCCGATTGGGCGTACTGTGAGCGTTGCGGCGCACCGCTCACGGGCGCGCGCTTCGTGACGTTCGCGGGCGGCGTCGGCTGCGAACGATGCGGTCGGTCCGACTCGGCCGTGGTTTCCCGCACCGCGCCGGAGTATCTCAAACGCAGCGCAACCGTGCCGCTCGGCGATGCGCTGCGGACGGGAATTGAGCCAACGGACGTCGCAGGGCTGAAGCGGGCGCTGATTCGGATCGTTCAGCGAGTCGTCGAAACGCCTCTCAAATCGATCTCGGCCGCGGGTTCGATGCTGTCGTGAGCGCTTGCGGAAAGGAGAACGCGCCGTGCGAGTCTTCGTGGCGCTGCCGATAGACGTCCGGGCGGCGCGGAACATCTATCACCGGATTGCCCCGCTTCGTGAAGAGTTTCCCTCGGTGCGATGGGTGGCGCCGGAGAACTATCACATCACTCTCTACTTTGTCGGGGAGATCGCTCCGGACGACCTCGAAAGATTGGCGGACGAGCTTGCCCGGGTCGAGTTCGCTTCTTTCGCGATCGACGCATCGGTGTCGGCGCTCGGCTTTTTTCCGCCGAGAGGCCGCCGCATTCGTGTCATTCATCTTCCGCTTGTTTCGGGAAGCGATCGATGCGCGACGGTCTTCGGGAAGCTCGGCGATGTCTGCCGCCCGTACTGCGGCGGAGGGGATACACGGTTTCACCCGCACATAACGCTCGCTCGAGTCCGCGACGGCGGAACGAGCGCTCTCCGCGAGGCGGTGGAGGCTTCGCGTGCGCCGCAAGGACTTCGGTTCGATCGGTTCGTGCTCTACGAATCGACGTTGACGCCGCACGGTTCGCGATACGCGATCTACCGAGCCTATTCACTCATATAGTCAGAGGGTTCTCATTTTGAAACTGAAACTATCGTTCGCTTCGCCTTTCTCTGACGTTTAGCCGGTCAGGACCGGCGAATCGCCGTGAGAAAGTCTCATTTGCATACTGCTGCCGGGGTGGGTTTGACGGCGATCGACGCCGTGTGTACACTACTCCATCATTGCATGGAGTGGCGAAAACGCGAAATCGACGGCGATGAGGTACGCTCGCTGTCGGTTCGATACGGAATTGACATGCTGTCGGCCTCGATTCTCTCCCGCCGCGGGGTAACCGAGCCGGGACAGATCAAGTATTTCATCGAACACGACCTGGTTCATTTGCATAATCCTTTTCAATTCGTCGAAATGGAGGACGCGGTCGATCGAATTCTCACCGCGCGGGACGAGGCGGAACGGGTCAAAGTGTTCGGCGACAAGGACGCCGACGGCATTACGGCGACCGTGATCATGAAAACCGTTCTCGATGCTATCGGGATCGAAGCCGAATGGGCGGTTCCGACGGGCGACGATCCATACGGACTGACGATGGAAACGGTGGATGAGTTCGCCGATCGAGACGGCGCGCTTCTGATTACCGTCGACTGCGGCATTTCGAACCACGACGAGATTGCTCACGCGGCCGAGCGCGGAGTGGACACGATCGTGCTGGATCATCACAACCGACAGGAGAGGTTGCCGCCTGCGTGCGCCATCATCAATCCCAAGATCGAGGATTCGGGGTACCCTTTTCGCGATCTGGCGGGGTGCGGCGTGACCGCGAAGGTGGCGTGGGCGTTGCTTTTCGCGCAGACGCGGCTCTACAACCAAACCATCTGTCTGCTCAATGTAAGGCCCGGTAACGAGACCCTCATTCTTGAAGCGGTGCTGCTCACCAACATGGTCGAAATCGATAGACTGACGGAAAACATCGTTCCCGGGATGGTCGGAATAGACCAGACGCGGCTCGAACGGTTCCTCACCGGACACGAGCTGTTCGTCTACGACGCCGCGACGCAGACACGACTTCTCAGACGAATCTTCGGCGCCGACGCGCAGATCGGCTTGATCGATATCGCGCCGGAGATCTGGAAGGCCTTCCCGGCGGTTCGCGATCGAAGCCTTTTTCGCATTCTGGCCTCATCGCGGATGCGACGATACGACGTCGGAGACGAGACCGAACTGGACGTTCTGATCCGCCTTTTCAAGGCCTACAGCATCTACTCCCACCGCGAGCTATCGACCGATTTTCACGCGTATCTCGATCTGGTCGCGGTCGGTACGCTCGCCGATCTGATGCCTCTTGTCGATGAAAACAGAATTCTTGTGCGGCTCGGGCTCGACCGCATCAGCACCTCTCCGCGCCCGGCGTTTCGGGATTTGATACTTCGCCGGAATCTCGACGGCAAGAGGATTTCCACGACCGATATCGGGTGGCAGATTTCACCACTGATAAACGCGACCGGGAGGCTCGGAGTGCCGGAGAAGGCGGTCGAGCTGTTCCTCTGCGATGAAGAGGTTCGTCGCGCCGAGCTTGTGGAAGAGCTGTTGGAACTTAACCGTGAGCGCCGAAGGCTCGGCGACGTCGCTTGGGACGACGTTCTTGCGCAGGCTCGTTCGAGTTACCAGGAGCATGAGTGCCGACTTGTCCAGGTGGGCGGGGAGAACATTCATCGTGGGATTACCGGTATTATCGCGGCGCGGCTGGTCAAGTATTTCAGCGTTCCCGCGCTCGTCGTGTCGCTTGCAGGATCGAAGGCGGTCGGATCGGCTCGCAGCACCGACGGAGTCAATATCAAGAGTTTTCTTGACGGATTCAGCGACATTTTTATCGACTACGGCGGACATGACTACGCGGCCGGGTATAGTATGCGGATTGAAGACTACGAGCTATTTCGCGAAAGGGTCGCGAAGGTCGCCACGACGTTGGATCCTGCCGCGTATGGACAGGCGGCTATCGAGATCGACGCCGAGCTTCCGGGCGAATACATGACCCCCGATCTGGCGAAGACCGTCGAGTGGTTCGAGCCGTTCGGCGAAGGAAGTCCTCCGCTTACCTTCGTCGCGCGCCGGGTGCGGATCGAGGAGATGCGGATCATCGGGAAGCGTGATCCGAGTCATCTTCGGTTACTGATCGGCGCCGGATCCCATAAATGGCCGGCCGTTTTCTGGAACGCTGCCGAGCGGGCCTCGCGCGATTTCTCACTTCATGACGTCGTTGATATTGTGTTTCGACTCGGGCGCAACTACTACCAGCGTCAGGAACAGCTTCAATTGACCGTGCTCGACATCAAACGATAGACGAGCTGCGCACCGCGATGCGGCCGCGGCGATTCTTGACACGATCGGGGCCTTTCTGCATATTGTCCCGTGAAGAACGAAAAAGGGGGTGATGGACATCGCTCAGATAATAGTCGACGAAGGCGAGCCACTCGAGAAAGCATTGAAGCGGTTCAAGCGCATCGTGGAAAAAGAGGGCATTATTCGGGAGTGGCGAAAACGGGAG
>JAJRYZ010000308.1 GCA_024275515.1 Spirochaetota bacterium | reverse complement strand
TCGCGGACTAACAACGTAAGAATCAGCCTCCGGCGTGGCCGGGGCCGGCGGTGGTTGGATCAGAAACGCGTCCACGAAATCGAATGCGACGCCTGTGGGGACCGTTGTTCGCGGAGGCGCGCGGTCTCTTGAGACGTGCTCTCCGGCGCTGGTCGGACATGCGGACGATTGGATAAATGCCGGCTCGACATACGTGCCCGACATGACCAGACCGCTCCGACGCTTGCGATCACTCCACGAGGATCTCGCCGGAGCCGCGCTCCTGTACGGCGGCGATGAGACGGGAACCGCCGATGGGACAAAGCTGGTTCCGTATTCGTAAACAGCGAAACTGCTGTTCGCCGATACGTGAACACACACATCGGCTACATCATAGGCCGATCTCTCCGTTTAGCGAGAGAAAGCACAAACATCAACGCCGGCAACGGAAACATAACATGGAAGAAACATGAATGGAGTCGCCGCCGTTCGAATATGCCGGCGAAAATGGAGTAATTTACCCATTCATATTGCGATTATGCGGCAATCGCTCTGCAATACCCGCAGATGTGCCGTAATCACCGGAAAATATGCGCATTTGCGCCGGGTGTTGCGCTGAAACGGCGGACCACACTGCTGATATTGCGTATTCCCGGCTGCCATATTCGCTATTGCGGTACAATCAATGGTTAGCCGTCGGCAATTCTTGGAGGTTATTATGACACCTGAATTATGGTCGCTTTATACCCTTATGCTGAAAAGCCGTTTGTTAGAAGAAGCCATTGCAAAACTATGGCATGACGGCCTAATTTCGGGTGAAATGCATCTCGGAACGGGCGAAGAAGCTATCATCGCGGGCGTTGTTTCCCAATTGCGTGAAGGCGACGCCATGGGTTTGGATCATCGCGGTACCGCGGCTTTGCTTATGCGCGGCGTGGACCCTGTCCTCATCCTGCGCGAACTGCTTGGTTATCCAGACGGGTTGTGCGGCGGCATGGGCGGGCATATGCACCTCTTTTCTAAAGAATACCTGGCCGCTTCTTCAGGGATTGTCGGCGCAGAAGGACCAACCGCAGCTGGTTTTGCACTATCGGCACAATACTCACGTTCTAGTGGAATCGCAGTTGCGTTTTTCGGGGAGGGGGCAATGAACCAGGGCATGTTGATGGAATCGTTGAACCTGGCTTCGGCCTGGAATTTGCCTGTGTTGTTTGTCTGCAAGGATGACGGCTGGGCCATAACCACTCAATCCGAAAAGGTGTCCGGTGGGGATTTGAACGAACGAGCGCGCGGGTTGGGCATCCCCGCTGTTAAAGTTGACGGCTGCGATGTATCCGAGGTGTGGGAGGCTGCCCATTCGGCAATTGAACACGCCCGTTCCGGCAAGGGGCCGACCTTCCTGCATGCTCGGTGCGTGCATTTCGAAGGCCACTTTTTGGGCTTTCAACTGTTAAGGCTCGCGCGCAATCCACTCAGAGAAATGCCTGAAATCGCCATTCCGCTCACATACTCATTCTTACGGCCTGGCGGGGCTGCTTTGCGCGAACGCGTGGCTGGGCTGAAAATAGTTCTTGCGGCTGTGCTCTCAACGTTGCGCGATCCACGCCGGGATTCGGCCAATGATCCGGTCCGGCGTGCGCGCAAACCCTTGCTCTCGGACCCAGTACGCCTGCAAGAACTGGAAGACCAAATCGAGCAAAAAATGAGCCATGTGCTAGCGTCTGCCTTAGCGGAGGAGCCATCATGAGAACCTTGTTTTTCACGCAGGCCGTTGATGATGCGCTTGCCCAAGCCATGGTAAATGACCCGCGCATTATTCTATTTGGCGAGGACGTTTCGTTACTGCGGCGTGACTTGCTGGTTCGCTTCGGCCCCAGACGCGTGCGAGGTACTCCCATCAGTGAGAGTGCTTTCCTGGGAGCCGGCGTAGCTGCCGCGATGGCTGGCTTACGCCCGGTGGTTGAAATGTATATGGTGGATTTTTTAGGCGTGTGCATGGATGCGCTGCTTAACCATGCTGCCAAAGTTGAAGCGTTTTCAGGTGGCAAGTGGACTGGGCCCGTTGTGGTGCGCGCGCCTTGTGGCGGCGGTTACGGCGATGGTGGGCAACACGAACAGTCTTTGTGGGGTTGGCTGGCACATATTCCAGGGCTGACCGTACTGGTTCCATCCACACCGGCCGATGCAGGCGGCCTGATGCTGGCTGCTCTACAGCACGATGGTCCAGTCATCTTCGTTGAGCATAAACTCCTCTCGGAGACGTGGCTTGAATTCTTGGGTTCAGGAGGGCGACGCACGGTTCAGTATGATGTTCCTGCCGAGGGGGCAAAAGGCGCTGTGCCTCAGAGTTGGGAACCCATCCCCATCGGTAAAGCTGTCCTCCGCCGGGCAGGGGATGATGTAACAATCGTCAGCGTGGGAGTGGGCGTGCACCGCGCTGTAGAAGCCGCGCAAGCCCTTGAGACTGAAGGAATTTCAGCAGGTGTGCTGGACTTGCGAACCGTCTCTCCGCTGGACAAGGCGGCAGTCCGCGAAGCGGTCGCACAGACTGGGCATTTACTTGTGGTGGACGAAGATTACGAGGGCTTTGGCCTCTCAGGCGAATTGTCAGCGGTGGTCTTGGAGGCTGGTATATCCTGCAAGTATGCGCGCGTCTGCACTCAGACGACCATCCCTTATGCCCGTCATTTGGAAGACCAGATTCTCCCCAACAGAGATCGCATCTGCGCCGGCGTTAGACAGCTGATGCAGTGATTGTCAAAAACATGGGAAGAAAATGACGGCTAACAACGGGTTGCAACCGACGTTGCTCCGCTGCGCTCCGCAACGCGGCTGAACCCGGACGTGTGCCGGGCATGGCACGTAGCTTGCGGGGTGGGAGTTCGCGCGCCAGGTATAGGAGAGGCCGAAGGGAAGCGAAAGGGCAACCGCGTCACCGCGAGGTGAGGTGGGAAGGAAGCCCAACGCGAAAACACGGGACGACGAACAGGAACCGGATATGAGGTGTGGTACGCTCGGGACCAGCGGGCACGTGCGTAGCTAAGTCCTCCATTCTTCGTTGGGGTGTGCTTTATTAATCCGGCGTCTACGTGTGGAAGGTTACGTGTCTTACCCCGGGAGACCTGTCGTGTGTCCATGAAGGACTGAGGGGGGAGAAATCCTCCTTGACCGCACGGCAGGAGTCAGCAAAAGGCATAGTAGGCGGGTGGCTAGGTAAGGCTAGTGAGGCACTCCAATGCTGAAAGGCGGAGCAAACGGTGGGGAAACTATGCACTCCCGACTCGTTATTTCGTTGCAATGGGTTTACCATTGCTCCATGCAAACGTGTAGCGGAAACGCCTTGGTACGTGATCCGTATGCCAGGTGTTGTGGGAGGGGTGGTGCCGTGAGGCGCCCCCCTATCCCGATTATACGCCCCGAAGCGTCGGCGGAAGAGTGTGGCGTTCCCCTCCGAAGAGGAAAGGGATTGCTATCCGGAACAAGAATCACCTGGTGTCGCTTCCCACTTGTACTCGAGGATATGGAGTAACTGCTCGATGATGATCGAACATGATGTCGACGGTTTGCGGTTCGAGCTTCGAAACCGGCACGACTTCTCGTGGATCGGGCGATACGGGCGAGTTTTCGATGTATACGATACCCAGGATTCGGGAAACATCTGCTTCGGGGTGCACGCCAACGGTCGCGACCTCTTCCTCAAGTGCGCGGGTGCGAATACGACGATGTATAACGGCGCGCCGGCCGGAGCGAGACTGGCGGCGTTCGAGGCCGTCTTCGATTACCACCTGGAGGTCGAGAAACGTAACTACCTCGCCATCGATTTCTACGACGGAAGTATGTTGTATGACTTCGAGTCACAACGAATCAAGATATGCGATATCGATCAATACGAAAGAAGACCGTACCGAAATACGATGGGCCGTATGTGGGGTTCGTCGCGATTCATGTCTCCGGAGGAGTTCGAGCTCGGGGCGGCCGTCGACGAGCTAACAAACATCTATACGATGGGTGCGACGGCGTTTTGTCTACTCGGTAACGGCGTCGCGAAAGAGGACCGTAGCTTCGAAGGATGGTGTTGCAGTCGCGAACTCTACGAAACCGCGGCGAAAGCGGTTTCGTCGGATCGAGACGATCGGTTTGCCTCCGTCGCGGAGTTTCAGGGTGAGCGGCTCGCGGACCGGATTTGAAAGTCGATTCCGGATCGGTCAGTTCCCAATCGGGTCGTTGATGTCCCCGAAGATCGCGTGAAGTTTGTCGACAAGCGGCACCGATAGCGGGCCCTTCTCGAATATCGACAGGTTTTCCTCGAGCTCGGCGGACTCGATGGTGCCGCACATGACCGCCGTCACCGCGTCGGTGTGAAGGGCGTACCGGTAGGCCGCTTCCACGAGACTGCCGACATCGTCGTCGATCAGCCAGCCGAGGGGATCATCGTCGGGGAGGCCGTCTGATGGGACTTTCCCGGCCGCCCGAAGCTCGGCTGTCACCTCTCGCAACCGCAGGGGATTCCAGAATAGGTTTCGGACCGTAAAGATATTGAGCACGCCGATGTCGTGTTTTTGACAGTATGGGAACACCGTCCGTTCCGCACTCTGATTGATCATGTTGTGGCCGACCACGGCGACGTCGACAGCTCCGGTCGGGAGGATCGCCCGGAGCCACTCGTGGGCGCCGTCGGATCTGGTCTGCTCGCTCGAGCCGATGAAACGGATGAGCCCCTCCTGCTTGAGCTGTTCGAGCACCGGAAGATGATCCTGGACGACGGGCTCTTTGTACTTCGCCTCGGCGACAGCCATGAGCATGATATCGATGTAGTCGAGACCGAGAGATCGAAGGCTCTGTTTCACGCCGTCTCTCACCCCCGCCTCGTAGGCCCTGCGAATGAGCCCTTTCATCTCGGTTTCGGGACGTCCGGAACGTTGACCGAGGGGATCGTGCCCCCCCGGTTCCCATGCCCATGATCGATATCTCGAGACCAGTTCGACCGAGGATTCGTTTTCGCATGGCTACATCAATCCGGTACGCTTTGCCATGGTTATCAGGTTTTTCTTGTCCTCGTCGGTACAGTCCAAAAGCGGCGGCCGCATCGGCCCGCCCGGGAGACCCAACTCATCGAGAAAAAACTTGAGACATGACCAGTACCGTCCGGTCGCCTTTGTTGTTTTCAGATAGTCGAGCTCGTAGGTATTCACGATTTCGAAGGCGCCGGCCTGGTCGCCAGTTTCGAGCTTGTCGAAGAATTCCGCTTCGATCCTGGGCCATACGTTTCCGAGCCCCGTGAGATAGCACCGTGAACCGTACTGATGTCCCCAGTAGTGGTAACCCATGCCGTCGCTCCCCATGATCGCGGCGAGGCCGTCGGGACCGTCGATCGCGCGTACGATGTCCCGGTGTCAACCGTAGTCTCCCGAAGCGTCTTTGAAGGCCCCGACGTTGGGTACCGAAGCGATATCGATCATCGCCTGGGGACAGCTCCATTCTTCACTGACCATTCCGTTGACGGCGGGAAATCGAAGTACCGAGCCCGAGAAGTAGGCGACGATACCGATATCGACCGCATCGGAGATCATGCGAAAGTGGGTCAGCATGCCCTCGACACCTGAGAACGAGTAGTACGGAGGGGTGATCATGACTCCGTCACAGCCGACGTCTTTGCAGCGCTTCGTCAGTTCGATCGCCATGGCCGTCCCCGAATGAGCGGCGCATCCGATAACGGTCATCTTCCCGGCCGCACGTCTCACGACCGTTTCGATCATCCTCATGCGTTCGTCGTCGGTCATCGAATAGAACTCGCCCGTCGATCCGCAGACGATTACGTTTTCGATCCCGCCTTCGATATAGAGATCGGTCAGCGCCTCCATCCCCGCGAGATCGAGGGAGTAATCCTCGTTGAAGGTCGACGTCATCGCAACCACCGGTCCGACGAGGTTCTCTTTCAGTTTCCGGGCAGCAGGCGTGTTTCCCATATATCAATCTCCCGTTGCGCGCGACCCAAGGGTCGCGGCATTGTAATACTCAATCGGACTGATATTATCAAGAATACTCGAGCGCTCATACTCTTGTAGGAGATACCAAGGAGTCTTTATGCCGCGACCCGATCAGGTTCCGCTTCTCGCACCGGTTTTCGAATCGATCGTCTGCCCCTGGACCCCGGCCAATCCGCGGAATGATCATCAGCTGATATTTCCCCTCGACGACCGCCGGCTCATGTTGGTCTGGTCGGAGTATTATGCCGCTGCCCCGAGCCACGTATTCCGGAGTCAGTTCCCGGATACCGGCGCCGGCGGCTCGATCGATCAAGCGCCGTGCCGAATATCCGCAAAGGTATCGGCCGACTGTGGGCGTAGCTGGAGCGACAAATTCACCCTCCAGGAGAACCGATGGGGTCTGAACGTCAAACATCCGAACCTCATTCGAAGAACCGACGGTGGAATCATCTTTACCTTTACCGCTTGGCAGACCGAGTCGGGAGAGCGGAACGTGTTCGCAAAGATCTCGATGAACGACTGTGAGAGCTGGGGACCGATCCGTCAAATCTCCGAACCGGGGTGGTACTGTACCAATAACGATCACGCCCTCAGGCTTTCGACCGGTCGTATATTGCTTCCTGCTCATGGCGGTCCCGGCTTTGTCTACGAGGGAGGGAATTCGAAACTCCATTCCTTCGTGTTCTACTCCGATGACGAAGGCGAGAGTTGGAGGATTTCCGATGGGCGATTCACCGCGCCGGGACGCGGAGCCCACGAGCCCACGATTCTCGAGCTCGAAGATGGTCGGTTGTTGTGTCTCATGCGGACGACGAACGCCTGCGTTTACCAGGCTTACTCCGAAGATTATGGGCAACGCTGGAGCGAGCCGGCGCCGACGGATCTCGAAGCTCCCGACTCGCCCCCGCTCATGAAGTATATCCCCGGTACTCGTGACATCCTCCTTGTCTGGAACAACGTACCATCCCACAGCAACTGGCCGCGAACGCCGTTGACTGCCGCAATTTCCAGGGACGGCGGGGAGAGCTGGGGACACATTCACGATATCGACAATCGTATCGATCACGATGCCGCGTATGCGGGAATCACCTTCCTCGACGATGAGGTGCTGATTACCTACTATACCCGCGGCACCTATTGGAGCCGCGATTCGGAGATCATGCTCAAGATCTTCCGCATCGAAGAGCTCTATACGTGAGAACCGGTAAACACCGAATTGCCGTATGAGGAAGCTATGAAAATTACCGAATGCAAACTCTTTTATGTGAACGACGGAAAGCGAGTCTCCTTCGGGACCGGCTGGAACGCAAACTACCTGCTGGTGAAGATCAATACCGATGAGGGGATCTACGGAGTAGGCGAGGCGTTTCGCACCGGCAAGGACAAGGCGACCGAAGGCGCGTTGATCGAGTATTCCCGCCGGCTCATCGGTAAAGACCCGTCGAGGATCTTGCATCATTGGTATGCGATCTTTCGGGGAGCTCGTTACCCGCTGGGAACCGCGACGACCGCCGCTCTCTCAGCGGTCGAGCACGCTCTATGGGATATCGCCGGAAAGAGCCTGGGCGTGCCGGTTTACCGACTTCTCGGTGGCGCGTTCCGGGAGCGTATTCGGGTCTACGGAAGTACCTACCTCATTCATCCCGAGAATTTCGACGAACACGATCTGGTAGCCTTTGGCGAAGCCTGTGCGATGACTTCGGAGCGGGGCTTCTCGGCCCTCAAGATCGCTCCGCAGCCGGCGAACTGGCAGAATCTGACGAACCACGAGCTCATCCGGAAATCCGCGGAACGCGTCCGTGTCGCCCGTGAAGCGGTGGGAGACAACGTCGATATCGGTCTCGATTTTCACGGCCGTGAGCTTTCTCCGGCGGTGGCGATACAGCTTGCGCAGGAGATCGAACAATATCATCCGCTGTTCCTCGAAGAGCCGGCGCTCACCGAGCATCCCGACTCCCTCGCCGAAGTCAAAGCCAAGACCTCGATTCCCATCGCGGCGGGAGAACGCGTCGTGAGTCGTGACCGTATGCGCGAGCTCCTCGAGAAGCGGGCGATTCATATTTTTCAACCCGAGCCCGCGGCGAACGGCGGAATCTATGAAACGATCAAGTGGGCCGCAACGGCCGAACTCTTCCACATCCTCCTCGCGCCTCATCACGCATGCAGTCCGGTGTCGCTCATGGCAAACCTCCATATCGATACGGTCGTCCCGAACTTCCTTATCCAGGAGTGTCACGTGGATCTGTCTTCGGATTTCATACAGGAGGTATTTATTGGAGTTCCGGCAATCGAGGACGGTACCATCTCCGCACCCGACGCTCCCGGGCTTGGGATCGATTTCGACGAGGAAGCCGCATTGAAATACGGGTATCACCCCTACGATCGACCGGTCATCATCGGACGCGACGGATCGGTCGGGCTCGAATAGCCCGATGCGGTCGGCCGTAACAAACACCTGAGAGGATGGAAAAATGACGACAACCGGGAAAGTATCGACGCCCTGGCCGGAATCACCCGTTCATGTATCACCAATCGAAGGAATCATCGAATCATTCTGGAATCCCGCCCTCGAGGCGCCGACTCGCTGGATCTGCGAAGGCGGCGACATATCGACGTTCTGGGACGCTTGCTTCTTCAACATCCGTCTCGGTACGACGACCGAGGGCGGAGCTTTCGGTTCCGGAAGTATCAGCAGGAGCTATAACCTTGAGATCGATTCGTACGATCGTCTGCGGATACGGATACGCCCGGGTCTCGGAGTGACAACGACCGTTACCGCAACGATCGATGGGAGTGAGTCGGTTATTGCGCGCCGGCAATCGACGGTGCACGGTGCGATCGAGCTCGTCGGTGATATTTCGGGTAGAAGTTTGACGGGTCTCGACATTGCATTCGAGATCCAGGGAGAATCGCTGCCGCCGGCGCCGGAGAACGATTTCGATTCCGCGGAGCCCGTACACGCCGTTCAGCTGAGATGGGTCATGCTCGAGCGCGACGGGGAACGGTGGGTGCCTCCGGCGCATCCGTATGCCGATTACCTGGCAAACGATCCGGGCGACCGATTCGAGCCGGGTCTCGGTTTGATATTCGGCGCGCCCGAGCTCGAGAAGATGAGGACCTATGTATCGGATCCCCTCTTTGAGGAAGTCTGGCGAGAGGATCTGAAAGCAGCCGAGATTCAGAACGCCGTCGACCCGGCGTCGATGATCAGGCAGTACTCGCTCTATGCGCATACCCGTTACGGAAGGCCATGGGACCGGGATGTCGACACCGGTTGCGACGGACTTCTCCTCGCGCTCGTCGGTATGATCACCCGTAACTCCGATTATTTGCGCCAGGCGGCAAAGCACGCTCTCGTTTTCGCTCATATCGACGAGTGGGCTGAAGGCTTTGTCGATCGCATGCCGGGCTATTTCTGGTATCACTCGAACTTCGCTCCCAACGTCGCGACCATCAAGGTATCGCTTCTCCTCGACTGGACCTGGGACTGGCTCTCGCCGGAAGGGCGCGATTTCATCCGCGATGCCATTCGGACGAAGGGTCTTGCCCGACTCGACGGTGCAGAGACTCGTATGGCGAATCAGGGAGTCCGTTTCGTAAAGGGCATCGTGCTCGGAACCCTCGCCGTCGCGGCGGATCGGAAATCGTCGGAACTCCGAAGCTCGATTCGAAGGTACCTCGACGCTCTCGATACGAAGCTCGAAACCATTTCCAATTCCGATGGTACCTTCAGCGAAGGCATGGGGTACGGTACTGGTACCATGGCGAGTGTGCCTATCACCTATGTGGCTGCAAGCCGGTGTCTCGACACCCCGGTACACGAGTTGGTATCGCCGCTGTTTCTCCGGTCCATGCGGTTCGTCCTGACCGCCCGCAACGGAATAGCACCGACCTTCGCTGCGTTCTGCGCCGGACCACTCGGCGACCCGATGTTCGAAGAACAGTGTGTGCCGACCAGCGTATTCGCCGCGTATACGACCCCGGAACGAGAGCCTACGAGCGGCAACTCCTCCGAATACGTCTTCTACGGCCTTGCTCCGCTCTGGTGCGCCCCGAAATCACGAACTCCCGCGCCTCTGAAGCTTCCGGGGTTTACGTTGTTCTCCGACGGCGGGTGGATCTACCTCGGGAACGACGACGCGGCGGAACCGCGGCTCTCATTCGAAAGTGGATTATGGGACGGTCACGGGCACTCGTGGTACCACAAACATGCGCTTACCGTGGATGCCTGGGATGAACGGATCCTCGTCACCCGACACCATTTGAGTTACGAAGACGCGCGGTCGCGTTCTACCATGTCGACACGGTTCTACAATACATTCGCTCCCTCAGGACGCGATCAGGATGCGACAGGCACCCCGGGACGCGGCGCGGTGCTCAAAGCCGCCGAGGATCTCGGTGCGATTTCGATCATCGAGAGCGACAATGCCACGTCGTGGAACCACAACATCAAACGCGCCGTCCGGCGTGTCATCTTCATTCGGCCTTCGGTCATTGTGGTCGACGATATACTCGAGCTCGACGAGGCAGAGACCGGTGTGTTGAGCTGGAACGGTTTTGCCGAATGGGAGTCTGAGACGGAATACAGCGATATGCCGACCGCGGTTCTCCGTATCGGGCGAACCGGGGCCAGGATATCGGCGGCGAGTGATCAAAACCTTTCGATGAGCGTGGGGGAAGCATCGGTTCATAACGAGAACGGCGTCGAATGGCCGATGTATCGGGCCGCCTGGACGACCTCCGAGGACATTCGACTTCGCGTCATATCACTGATTGAGGTTATTAATCCTGACGGCTCGTCGCCTGAGATCAGTTTCAACGGCGGCGACGGAGCCGATATCGAGGTCTCGGACCAAGATCTCAGAATCTGTATCTGCAGCAAGTCAGTGGAACGAGAGCCGTTGTTGAAATGCAGCACCGACGGGGAACTCCTCGTCGTGGTGCAGAAGGGTAACGGGCTGACGCGCGTTGTCGCGTTTGGAGCGGGCTATCTCGAGACTCCGATCGGAACAGCGGACCGCACCGGTGCGGCTCCGTTGATCGTGACATCAGCCGAATAGGTTCGGCGAGATCATAATATCCTCGAGCTCGCCGTCAAACCCGATATGTTCGAGCAGCCCGAGATTGGGCACAAAGTTACCGAGCTCCCAGATTTCGTGCGAGTCGCTCCCGAAGGTAAGCCGTACGCCCTCTTCGATACAACGTGAGAAGAATTCGACCGACGGGTTGTTGAGATGATAGTTGATCTCTGCGGCGATCCCGTATCGCTTGAGGATATCGATCATCGGTTCGAAGAGCTTCTCGACACCGATGTTGCCCGAGAGTATGCGAAACGGATGCGCGATGGCATCCACGCCTTTTTTTGCGAGTGACTCACAGAGGCCAAGAAACTCGTCCACCATACGTTCGTCCACGACATGAGTTTCGCTTCGTCTCCATCTGGCACTGTTCATCTTGTGAACGGCACCGACCAGGTAACCGATGCCTTCGGTGGATTCTATGAGCAACCTGGAGCCTGCCCCATTTCGCCTACTCCCTATGGTGAAGGGAGTTAGGGTCAAAAAATTTAAACCCAGAATAGGCGCTTGGCGGGCCGACTATTCACAAAAAAGTAAGCGTTCGTCTATCCCGTAGGGCTGGACACTTTTGAAACTATCAGTTATGCTGCGCTCATGGTTGCCGATCAGAGCACGCATGCTCTTCTTCCATCGACACTCAAAGACGAGAATGCGCGGCTTCTGCGGGAAAACAACAGTCTCAAGGC
>JAJRYZ010000017.1 GCA_024275515.1 Spirochaetota bacterium | reverse complement strand
TCGGGCCTGTTCGGCGGTATCGAAGAGAAAGCTCGACGTCATGTAAATCGGCGCCGAATGCTCGCGATGCGGCGAGCGATCCATCTGTTTGCGTATGCCGTCGGTTTCGAAACTCATAAGCTAAACCTCCACATCGCGTATCTCGTAGTCGTAGCCGACGGTCGCGGATTTACCCAGCATCGCGCCGACGCTGCAGTACTTCTCGACGGCCAAATACAGCGCCCGCTCGACCCGCGGCCGGTCGAGTCGACCGGTCAATATGTAGTGCAGATGGATGTCGGTAAAAGGCGCCGGCACGACCCCTTCGGCCCGTGTTCCGTCGACGACTATTTCCAGATCGTCGATTCGCTGGCGTTGTTTTACGAGAATGCCGATGAGATCGATGACGCTGCAGCCTGCGATCCCCGCAAGCAGGAGTTGCATCGGGCGAAACCCGCCGCCGACCCCGCCGACCGACTCGTCGCCGTCGATGAGAATCGTATTGCCGGCGTCGTTTTCGGCGCGCATCAGCACACCGTCGTTTACCCGCTTTAACCTCACCTGCATTCGCGTCGCCCCCGCCGTTGGTACTTCCGTCGTCTTTCGATTCTCCGACCACTATGGTAGCCTATAACAGCTACTTCGGCGAGGCGACGCGATGAATTACGGCACGATAGACGAAATTATCGGACGGACACCGCTGGTACGACTTCGGCGGCAGGCGACGGGGACGAGCGTCGTGCTTGCGAAGCTCGAAGGGAACAATCCCGCCGGATCGGTCAAGGACCGTCCCGCCTACGCCATGATCACCGAGGCGGAAAGACGCGGTGAGATTTCCCCGGGCGACAACCTCGTCGAAGCGACGAGCGGAAACACCGGAATCGCCCTCGCGATGGTCGCCGCGATCCGCGGCTATCGAATGACTCTCGTCATGCCCGAAAACGCGTCGGAGGAACGAAAGGCGTTGATGGCCGCCTACGGCGCAAGACTCGTTCTGACTCCGGCCGACGGCGGGATGGAGGCGGCGATCGATAGGGCGAGAGAGATCGAAGCCGCAGGCGAAGGTCGGATACTCGATCAGTTCGGCAATGCCGACAATCCTCTTTCGCACTATCGATCGACCGGACCCGAAATCTGGCACGATACCGAAGGAACGGTCACCCACTTCGTGGCGACCATGGGAACCACCGGCACACTCATGGGGGCGGGCAGATACCTCAAGGAGCAAAACCCCGACGTCGAAATCATCGGCGTTCAGCCCGCCGAGGGCGCGCAAATTCCCGGTATTCGAAAATGGCCGGAGGAGTACCTGCCCGCCATTTTCGATCCGCGCCGCCTCGACAGGATCGAGACGGTGACACAGCCGGAGGCGGAAGAACGCACGCGCAGCCTTGCCCGCGAAGAAGGCATATTCTGCGGCATCTCCTCCGGGGGGAGCGTGGAAGCCGCTCTCAGGATCGCCCGGGCGAACGAGAACGCAACCGTCGTCGCGATCATCTGCGACCGCGGAGACCGCTATCTCTCGACCGGCGTGTTTCCCGCGCCCGAACAGAACACGCCGGGACCGATTCGATAGTCGCTTCCATCCGCCCGCGTGAAGCGCGAAGTCGTTGTTGGAGGCATGCGAATGACTCACGGCGCCGTACGGTGACGAGCGAAACATCAGCGCAATGTCGCGAGCCGGGTCCTTCCGGTCGCTTCGAAACGCGGCCCATCCCGCGTCGTCGAACGTCTGCAAGACGGAGCCGGTTCGCGGGTCCGCACCGCGTCGGCCGGAACCGAAACCCCCCATGTCTCCGCTCTTCCCGCCTCCGACGACCAACGCCAGTACCATTTTCCCGCTCCCAAACGTGATGTCGGCAGGAACATCGGATCGCGAAGATCGTGCACCGCGAGCGTCGGTTCCTCGAGATCCGCGCGGCGCGCGACGAGTAGCGAGTACCGGCCGGTGGGGGCGTCGGGCCCCCACGCGAATACGGGTGGATCAACGGAAACGGTCGAGCCGGCGCGGGGTTGCCTGGGGTCGAGGTGCGGATGCGCATGGCGTTTCTCCATGATCAGAGGTCCAACTCCGCGTAGTCGATTCCGAAGCTCTCCGCGACGGCGGCGTTGGTCAGCTCACCCCGAAACGTGTTTACCCCGTATCTGAGCGCGCTCGACGCCGCGACCGCCGCCTCGATTCCTTCGTCGGCGATAAGCAGCCCGTATCGGTTGGTCACGCTTGTCAGCGCGTAGGTCGACGATAACGCGACCACCCCCGGCATGTTCGCGACGCAGTAGTGAACCACATCGTCGACGATGTAAATAGGATCCGAATGCGACGTTGGTCGCGTCGTCTCGAAGCAGCCGCCCTGGTCGACCGCGACATCGACGATGACCGAGCCGGTCTTCATGACGGAGAGGTCTTCACGACGGACGAGCTTGGGCGCCGCGCTCCCGGGAATCAGCACTCCGCCGATTACGACGTCGGCCTCCACGAGGCTCTCGAGGATGTTCGATTTGGTGGAATAGAGCGTCGTGATCGAAGAACCGAAGACGTCGTCGAGAAACTCGAGTTTTCGCGCCGAAATGTCGAGGATCGTCACTTCGGCGCCCAGTCCGACGGCTATTTTGCACGCGTTCCGCCCGACGGTGCCGCCTCCGAGGATGACGATCTTGCCTCTCCGGATTCCGGGAACTCCGCCGAGCAGAATGCCCCGGCCGCCAAAGGTCTTTTCGAGATACTTGGCGCCCTCCTGGATCGAGAGCCGACCGGCGATCTCCGACATCGGCTTGAGCAGAGGAAGCGACCCGTCGGGCTCCATGACCGTTTCGTAGGCGACACCGATAATCCTCCGTTCCAGCAAAAACTCGGTCAAGCCGCGATCGGCGGCGAGGTGCAGATAGGTATAAAGGATCTGGCCTTCACGGTAGCGCGCGTACTCCTCCGGTTGCGGCTCTTTTACCTTGACGATCATCTCGGCTCGTTCGTACACTGAATCACGGTCGGTGATTTCGCACCCTTCGGCGCGGTAGTCCTCGTCGGAGAACCCGGATCCGCTTCCCGCCCGCGTTTGTACGAGAACGGTGTGTCCGCGACGGACGTAGTCCGCCGCGGCCTGCGGCGTAAGCCCGACCCGGTACTCCTCCCTTTTGATTTCCTTCAGCAATCCAACCGTCACGTCGAGCCTCCCTTCGCGGCAGAGATACCGACGCAAGCGTACCACGCGCGCACGGCGCCGTCGATCGGTCTTGACACTCATCGACGGGACCGATACGGTAGCCGCGATCCTACAGCGGAAGGCAGTGAAAATCTGCCGCGGACGCGCCACTGTAACCGGCGACGAGCGTATCGAGGGGCCACTGGGAAACCGGGAAGGCGATGCGGGAGAACGAACCGGAAGTCAGGAAACGCTGGGATCCAGGCAGCTACAAATGAGGCGTATGCCTCGCCTGTACGCGCACATATTTACAGGAGGTCTCTTATGAAGCGCATGTCGATAGCGCCGGCGTTCCTGTCGGCTCTCATGTTAATCTTTTCCGGTCTTCCGGTGTTCGCCGCCGGCTATCAGGAAGCTCCGCCCCGATCGGGCGCGGCCGGAACGGGCTTCCCGCTCACCGTCGCCGACGACTCGGGCGTCGAGCTTACTATCGAGTCGCCCCCGCAGCGAATCGTTTCGCTCACCGCGTTTACCGACGACGTCCTTGTCGATCTGGTCGATCACGACAGAATCGCGGCGGTAACCGCCTTTGCCGAAGATGCCGATATATCCAACGTCGCCGATCGTGTAGCGGATATCGAACAGAAAATCACGCTTAACGTCGAAGTGGTTCTGTCTCTCGATCCGGATCTCGTCTTCGTCGCCAACTGGAGCGACCCGGACAAAGTCACACAGCTTCGCAACGCCGGGCTTACCGTTTTTCTGCTTGCGACTCCGCTCACCGTCGATGAGATCGCCGCAAAGATCGAATCCGTCGCGGCAATGGTCGGAGAGCCGGCTCGCGGCAAGGAGATCGTCGACGACATGCGGAAGGCGATCGCCGACGTCGAGAGGCGAATCGGCGGGATTCCGAAGGAGCAACGAAAAACGGTCATCGATTACGCGGTGTGGGGAACCGCTCAGGGCGCCGGCACTTCATGGCAGGAAATAATCGACCACGCCGGCCTCGTGAACGCCGTCGCCGACTTGGAAGTCAACGAGTGGGGGCAAGTTCCGCTCAGCAAAGAGAAACTCATCGAGCTCGACCCCGATCTCGTCGTGCTGCCGGGGTGGGTCTACGGAGACCCGAACGGCGCCGGCGAGTTCTACAAACAAGTCGTAAACGATCCGGCGCTCAAAGGATTATCCGCAATAAAAGCTGGAATGGCTATTCAGATGCCCGAACGGCTCAAGACGACGACCTCGCAATACATCGCCGATTCGATACGATTTCTCGCCGAACACGCCTACCCCGAGCATTTCAAATGACCCGACGGCGGTTCGCCGTTCCGATCTTGCTCGTTGTGACGGCCCTTTCGGTCTTCGCGGCGGTGCAGGCCGGAGCGGTTCGGATCGAGCCGTTTACCCTTCTGCGCGCGGCGTTGAGTAGCCTCGGCCTCCGGCTCAACGCTCCGTCGCAGCGTGATCTTACCATCGCGCTCTACATCCGTCTCCCGCGCGTGGTCACCGCGCTTCTGGTGGGATCGACGCTTTCGATCTGCGGAGTCGCGATGCAAGGGTTGTTTCGAAACCCCATGGCGAGCCCCGACATCCTCGGAATCACCGCCGGCGGCAGCCTCGGAGCGGTAACGGCGATTCACAGCGGGCTTTACGCGGTGAGCACTTTCTTCCTGCCGGCCTTCGCGATGACCGGCGCCATGTCGGCATCCGCGCTGATCTACGCAATCTCCAGCTATCGAGGGAAAACGTCGCTGCTCTTCGTCGTCCTCGCCGGACTGGCGGTCTCTTCTTTTTTGAACGGATTGGTATCGGCGGTGCTTCTGTTCTCCAGACAGTATGAAGTGAGTCAATTCATCTTCTGGACCATGGGTAGCTTCGACGGACGAATGTGGAAACATATCGTCGTACCGCTCCCGGTGCTTATCCCCGGTGTCGTCATGTTGTTTCTGTTCGCCCGCGATCTCAATATGTTCGCCCTCGGCGAGGAGAACGCGCACTCTCTCGGCTTGAACGTCGAATGGACCAAGAGGATCATCCTGGGAATCACCGCGGTGATAACGGGCATGGCCGTCGCGATCGGCGGTCCGGTCGGGTTCGTCGGGTTGCTTATTCCACACCTCTTCCGATTCGTCGTCGGGCCCGACCACAGAGTATTGCTCCCGGTCGCGGGTATCGGGGGCGGCGCGTTTCTGGTCTTGGCGGACCTCGTGGGACGGATTCTCATTCCTCCGTTCGAGATACGCGTCGGGATCGTCACGGCCGTTGTCGGAAGTCCCTACTTCCTCTATCTGATCATCCGGTTTCAGCGGAAGGGACTTCGTGAAGGGTGAGATGGATCAGGGCGAGGGGGCGTTGATCGAGGTCGATTCGGTAGATTTTTCGATCGGGGAGGTGGAAATTCTCTCGGCCGTCTCTCTTGCGGTGACCGCCGGGGAGTTCGTCGGCATAATCGGACCCAACGGCGCCGGTAAAACGACTCTTCTCAGGCTCATACTGGGAATCGCCCGGCCCACCGCGGGCGTCGTTCGACTGTCGGGCACACCGACCTCACAGCTCAGGCCCCGCGAACGCGCAAAGCATTGCGCGTATCTTAGCCAAGATCTCGAGACGTCGTTTCCTTACCCGGTTTCCGACATAGTGATGATGGGAAGGTACCCGCATCTCGGGCGCGTGCAACGCGAATCGAGCCACGACAAGGAAATCGTTCGTCGCTCGCTCGCGTACGTCGGAATGTCGGGGTTCGCCGATCGCTATTTCAGTGAGCTCTCGGGCGGTGAAAGACAGCTCGTGTTGTTTGCCAAAGTGCTCGCCCAGGAGAGCCGGATACTCGTTCTCGATGAACCGACGTCGAACCTCGATATTAGACACCAGGATCAGTTCTTTTCGATGGCCGGCGAGCTCGCCGGGGAAGGCAAAGCGATCGTCACCGCCGTGCACAATCTCGACGTGGCGTCGCGCTACTGTACCCGGCTTCTCCTCCTCGATCGGGGCCGAATCGCCGCCTCGGGGCCGCCGGCCGCGGTCATCCGCCCCGAGCATCTCGACCCGGTCTATCACGTCCGCACGGCCGTTACCCGGAGCGTCTCCACGGGCAGCCTCAAGGTCGACGTTCTTCCGCGCAGAAAGACCGGACAAGATATCGGAGTGCATGTCATCGGCGGCGCCGGAAGCGCCGTCAATATAACGCGAGAGCTCTTCCGGCTCGGGTATACGCTCACCGGAGGCATCGCACACGAGTCCGACACCGACGCCGAGCTCTGGGACAGCCTCGGGATTCCCCACGTCGTTGTCGACGCCTTTGCCTCGATCGATCGTGAAGCGATCGAATCGGCAATCGCGCACGTCGAACAAGCCGACGTGACCGTCCTCTGCCCCTTCCCCGTCGGCCCCGGAAACCTCGGCAACCTCGAGCTCGCCGCCGGCGCCCGCCGGCTGATCGTCATCGAATCCGACGAGAGTCGCACGTTCTTCGACGACCGTGCCGGACGACTCTTCGATTCGCTGAGTAGACGCGCAAAGTTCATGACGTATCGGGAATTGGTCGAAGCGGCGGAAGACGAGGGCGGACTCGCGGAC
>JAJRYZ010000307.1 GCA_024275515.1 Spirochaetota bacterium | reverse complement strand
CTCAGCAGGGCGGGTACATCGTCTATCTCCGCCAGGAGGGACGCGGGATCGGCCTCTTTGAGAAGGTCAACGCCTATGCGCTCCAAGACGACGGGATGGATACCGTCGACGCGAATCTGGCGTTGGGGCACCGAGTCGATGCCCGCCGTTTTGGAATTGCTGCGGCAATCTTGCGTGATGTCGGCGTCGGCGATGTTCAGCTCCTAACCAACAACCCGGCCAAAGTGCGCACGCTCGAGACGGCCGGGATTACCGTTTCCCGACGTATTCCAATCGAGATCGCTCAGACAGCCGCCAACAGTGCATACCTTAGAACAAAGGCTTCGCGAATGGGGCATCAACTCTCGCTACAGACGCAATAGGGCAAGGAGCTAAGCATGGGAATTGCGAGAATCGAAGGACAGATCACCGCCGAAGGCGTGCGAATCGGAATTACTCTTGCCCGCACCAACTCCTTCATCACCGACCGACTGGCCGAAGGCGCGATCGACTGCGTCGTGCGCCACGGCGGATCTGAGGACGACATAGTAGTTGTCCACGTACCGGGAAGTTGGGAGATACCGCTTGTCACACAAAAGATGGCCGAAAGCGGGCACTACGACGGAATAATCGCCCTGGGAGCGCTCATACGAGGGGCAACTCCTCATTTCGACTACATCGCGGCTGAGGCAAGCAAGGGCGTCGCGCATGTCGCACTCGACACCGGGCTGCCCATTGCCTTTGGCATTCTCACGACCGATACTATCGAACAAGCGATCGAACGTGCGGGTACCAAGGGGGGTAACAAAGGTTGGGACGCAGCAATCGCGTTGCTGGAGATGATCAACGTCATTCGTCAGATAGCATAATTCGACAGGCAGATCGAACCGAAGACCGACACGAGGCCGGTAGTCCCCGAGATACTTCAATGGCCGGCTCAGGAGCACGTCCGGTCGAGCCACTCCTCGGTGAAGGATGCGAGTTCCTCTATCGCGCCGACGCCCTCTTCAGCGAACTCACGAATTCTGCCGAAGCGCAGATCAACATACTCGTGAGCTAAAACGTCTCGGAGTCCCGCGAGCTTGGCAAGGCGACCGGACAACGACGTGAAGGTCGGCAGCGACTCGAGATCGGATAGTATTTGTCCGTACGTCTGCGGCGCCATGCGACCCTCGGAGGAGAGGATGATCTTGCCGATGTCAATGGCCGCATTGATGAGCATTTCCGTCCAGCGATCGATATTGCGCCGAAGATCGCGATCCGATCGATACGAGTCGATTGAAATATCGATGAACTTGGGCCGATCTGCTTCAAGTCTATGTGTTTCGTCGCTGTATACCGCAACGTCTATATCTGAATCTGTTCGCAGCCGATCCGAGACCGCGGATCCAAAAAGAGACGCAAAAGCGATAAATGATGTTCCGATGGATCTGGCCGATGCAACCCTGATCGTTGTAGGAGAAACTCTTGGAATTAGAGAGATAATCTCAATCGATAATGACTTCCACATATATCGAACGATTCAAAAGGAGATGATTACGAACGTTTTTGAACAGTGAAGGAATGAAGAGAGATAACAATCGCATGCACCGAACGCTCGTATCTCGCGCCGGTGATACGAGACGTTGTGCGATGAGAGAGAGGTAGCAGATGGAGGAACCTTTAGCTGCGGCCCTCTCTTTTTTCGGCTACTTCCGATGGCGGGACGGTCACTTTTTTGGACAAGTGTGCCGCAAGCCGACAAGGAAATCGGGGCAGGAAACACCTTCTCGGGATGGCCGGACTCGAACCGGCGGTTTCCTGCTCCCAAAGCAGGCGCCTTGGCCTCTAGGCTACATCCCGGGAGAAGCGAAGTATATCTGTGTGGTCGCGACGGAGTCAATGATAATCCATTCGACGGCCGATGGGTCGGCCGCTGCCTACCGGGAGCGGGTACCACACTACGCTACTTGCTAACGTGTTGGACCCGCAGGTTCGACCGAATGCGACGAGATGTTTTTCCGAGGTGTTCTGTGGAAACGCCGTGAACGGGGGCAAGTGATGAACAGAATACAAGAGATTCATTCTCGGCTCGGTGCGTCGATCGCGACGACGGAGCCGATGCTCCGCTTCGATCGACCTTTCGAGTTGCTCATCGCCGTCATTCTTTCGGCGCAGACGACCGACGAGCTGGTGAACCGTGTCACCATCGAACTGTTCGATGCCTATCCCACTCCGCGGGCTTTGGCCGGCGCGCGGATCGGAGATGTCGAGCGGATCGTCTATTCTACCGGCTTTTATAGAACAAAAGCGAAAACCATCATTGCGGCGGCTGCGGTCGTCGTCGAACGCTATGGCGGTCGGATTCCACGAACCATCGCTGAGCTGCTCGAAATTCCCGGTGTGGGGAGAAAATCGGCCAATGTCATTGTCGGAACGCTTTTCGGCGAACCCGCCATAATCGTCGATACGCATTTTGCACGAGTCACTCGCCGACTGGGTCTTGCCACGACCGGGAGCCCGGCGCGAATCGAGGCCGAACTGCGGCGGCTCGTCCCGGAATCGATCCGGTACTCCTTCTCGATGCTGATAAACCGTCACGGGCGGCTGATCTGTCGCGCGCGAGTACCGCGCTGCGAAGAGTGCGTGATCGCCGATCTGTGCGTCGGCGCGGGGATTGTGTCATGAGACGGAGTCGAGGGCCGTCGCAGTCGGATCGCGGCGGCGACTCCTGCAGGGACCGTCGGGGCGGTCCGGCTGGAAACGAGGAAATCGTGCGCGATGTTTGCAGAAGCCATGATCTGCATCATGTCGGGTTCGCGCCGGCGGAGGCGGCCCCGGCGCGCGAAAAGGAGTACCGCCGGTGGCTGTCACGCGGGTACCACGGCGGTATGAACTACCTCTGCGCTCAGGCGGCCGCGAAGTACGATCCGCGGCGAATACTCCCCGGAGCCGCGACGGTGATCATGGCGGCGGTGAACTATTTCCAGCCCGACGACCGCACGGGCGTCGAGGCGACGAAGTCCGCGAAAGGTCCCGGCAGCGCCGACACGGCCGGACGCAATCCCGGGCCTGTTGGTCACGTGTCGGTGTACGCATGGGGTCGCGATTATCACAAGGTGCTTGGGGCTCGTGTACGGCGGATCGCGCGCGAACTGGGCGATCGATTCCCCGGTGAGACGTTTCGACCGTTTGTCGATACTCTGCCTCTCGCCGAGCGCTACTACGCAGCCAAGGCGGGCCTCGGCTTCGTCGGGCGGAACACGCTGCTTATCAACGGTGAGTACGGCTCCTGGGTGTTTCTGTGCGGAATACTCACGACGCTTCTTCCGAGGAGCCTCGGGAACCACCGTTGCGCCCGAGAATCTGCCGCACCGGTGATACAGTGTCCTTCCGCGTGCAGGCTGTGCATCGATGCGTGTCCGACGAACGCGCTATACGCGCCGTATCGTCTCGACGCTTCTCGGTGCGTTTCGTATCTCACGATCGAACGGCGTGGAAAACCTTCCGAGGGCCCGGGGTGTGAAAAGGAACGGACAAGCGAACGCTTGATCGGAGATCGCCTTTTCGGCTGCGATGTCTGCCAGCGGGTGTGTCCTTTCAACCGCAACGCGGTGAGGACGCAAGAGCCCGATTTTCTCAACTGGATAGCCGGGCCGCGCATACCTCTTGACGCCGTCGACGCGCTTTCGAGCCACGATGAGATGACCGCCCGGTTCGGCGGCTCGCCGCTCATGAGAGCGGGCGTCGACGGTTTGCGACGAAACGCCCGGATCGTCAGGCGGAATATCAGCACATTTCGACCGAGCACGTTGCCGTGTATCGACTAGAATACCGACTACTCGGCGAGATGGAACTCTTCGATACAGCCGTATCCGTTACGACGGCCGTAGTCGGCGATTCCGTCGAGCACCCGCGCGACGGTCCGGGGATCGACGAAATTGGCGGTGCCGATTTGCACTGCGGAGGCGCCGGCGAGAAGATACTGCAACGCATCCTCCGCGCACATGATGCCACCGGCACCTATGACGGGAATCGACACGCTCCGCCTCACGCGATAGACCGCCGCGACTCCGACCGGCCGGATCGCGGGCCCTGAGAGTCCGCCGGTTCCGGCGGCGAGGGCCGTCCGTCGGTTTTCCGTGTCGATTACCATGCCGAGAAGGGTATTGATGCAGGTAACCGCGTCGGCGCCGCCGGCTTCGGCGGCCCGCGCGATCTCACAAATGTCGGTGACGTTGGGCGTCAGCTTAACCACCAACGGTCGGACGGTCGCCTTACGCAATCGGGCGGTAAGCGATTCCACCTGGGCGCACTCGGTACCGAAGGCAAGGCCGCGCGCGACGTTGGGACACGAGAGGTTGATCTCGAAGCCGTCGATTTCGCCGCGCGCTTCGAGACGCTCGACGATCTCCAGATACTCGTCGACCGACTCTCCGGCAATGTTGGCGAAAACGGGACACGGCATCGCGGCGAACAGCGGGAGTTTTTCGGTGACGTAGCGTTCGATTCCGACGTTCGCCAAGCCTATTGAGTTGAGCAGACCGGACGGGGTTTCGACGAGTCTGGGCGTGGCGTTTCCCGATCGTGGCGCCCTGGTAACCGATTTGGCGAACAGCGCTCCGATCGAGCTCAGGTCGATCAACTGTTCGTATTCGGCCCCGTAGCCGAATGTTCCGGAAGCTACGCAAACGGGAGTGGGTAGCTCGGTGTTTCCGACGCGAACGGAAAGACTACCAGACGATTGTGCAGGCATCGAATACCGGTCCTTCCGTGCACACACGGGCGTATTCCTCGGGTGATTTCACGCGTATCGCGCAGCCCATACAGGCGCCGACTCCGCAGGCCATGATCTGTTCCATTGAAACCCAACACCGCGCCCCCCGCCGTTCGGCGAACTTGGCGACGACGGCCATCATCGCACTCGGCCCGCAGACGTAGACCTCGCAGCGGCCAAGAACGTCCGCGTCCAGGCTTTCCAACCCTGCTACAACGTTTCCGGCGATCCCTTCGGTTCCGTCCTCGGTGCAAATGACGAGCGATGGGCCGGCCCGGGCGAGAACGGACGCGGGGAGCAGGCCGGCCGATCGAGCGCCGAACACGCAGACGGGCGATCTGCCCAGCCGAGCGAGACGGCCGGCGAAATAGACGATTGGGCCGATTCCCACCCCGCCGGCGACGAGAACCGGTGTGCATCCCGGCGCCGGCGACGGGAAAGAGTTGCCGAGTGGGCCGAGCACGTCGACGGAGTCGCCCGGACGCGCCCTGGCGAGAATCGCGGTCGCCGGACCACGTTCTTGAACTATCATCTTCGCGATGCTCGAAAAAGTGTCGAAGGAAGAGAAGGCAAAGGGTCGCCTGAGAAGCGGGGCCGTCGAGCGCCCGCACCGCAGCGTTGCGAACTGTCCCGGCAGGGGAGGCTCCGTTTCGCGGGACCAAGTGATCGCGAGCTCGTTGTACCCGTCGGCTACACGAACGTTGTCGAGAACGGTTGCGATGAACAGTCGCATCGTCAACGAGAATAGCGGATACCTCGCCTTCGGCACAAGGGAAGCCGCCGTCGGCGATTCCGGGCGAGGCGCCCGAGCGACTTCTCTTGTCGTTTCGGTCGCGCAGCGAATCGTCGGTCCTCGTCAGGTACCCTTGCCTCGCGTCGCAGGTATGGTATACTCCTTTTCCGATGTCAAAAAGCCTTGCGGATCGGCTTGCGGCGCTGTCGGCGACATACATTCGCCAGCTCAAAGGTAGAATCGAGAACCTCTCTCGCGCGCATCGAGAGTTCTCGACGGACCCCGGCGAGCGAAGCCACGTAGAGAGGATTAGATTCGAAGCTCACAAAATCGCCGGTTCGGGCGCAACGTTCGGGTTCGATCGCGTTTCCGTCGCCGGTCGCGCCGTCGAGGACGCGGCGACGGAGATCTTCGAAGGCGCGTTTCCGGCGCCGACATCGGCGATGGACCG
>JAJRYZ010000306.1 GCA_024275515.1 Spirochaetota bacterium | reverse complement strand
GCTGGTCGTCGGTCTCCTCGCCTTCGCCTCCGCGCTCTTCGCTTTTCGTTTCGAGCGCTCGGGCACTGTGGCGCAGGGGACGACAATCGCGCTCGTCGGCCTGATCGCCGGCATTCTCGGCACGCTGTTGTTCTTCATGAGCCTGTTCACCGATCACGTGGTGACCTACGGAAACGAGAATCTCGTCTTTTCGAACCCGCTTTCTTTTGCGTTGCTCGTGGGGGGGATTCTTCTGGCGCGCAACCGTCGCGCCGGTGTGACGGTTGTTCTGATCACGTCGGGAACCTTTGCCGCGGCGGCGACGATCCTCTCGCTCTTCAAACTCTTTGCGCCTTCTCTCGATCAGGACAACTGGCCTCAGATCGCGATGTTCGGCTCCGTGTATCTTCTGATCTGGCTCTCCTCCGCTATTTCGAGACGGCGCCTGGTAAGAGACGCCGGTACCGCGGCGTCCTTGGTACGCCACGGAGAATAACCGCCCGCCACGACCAGCGTCGGGTCCGGGACCGGAGAAACGAAAGGAGCATTCGTTCATGATTCGAAAGGTGATTGCGCTCGTATTCTCCTCCGTCATCGCCTCCTCCGCACTATACGCGGGAGGAGGAGGCGAAAAAGGGGCGACGACGGCGCAGGAGCAGGAAACCCCGGTAGCGGAGGGCTACAGCGCGACCACCGTTGCCGGAATCAACATTCAATGGATGGTGGACGGCGACATGCTTCGCCTCCGGCTCGCCGCTCGAACGACCGGCTGGCTCGCCGTCGGGTTTGAGCCGACGAAGCAGATGAAAGACGCGAACATCATCGTCGGCTACGTCGCCGACGGCAAGGTTTTTGTGCGCGACGACTTCGGCATAGCGAACGTGCGTCACGCTCCCGATGTCGAGCACGGCGGCCGGCGGAACATTTTCGACGTTGAGGGCGAAGAGGTCGACGGAGTAACGACTATTCGATTTGCGATCCCGCTCGATTCGGGCGATCCGCTCGACAAAGTGCTGAAGCCCGGCTCTACCTACAAGCTCATCGCCTCCCGCGGTCCCGACGGGAAGGACGATTTCACCACCTACCACGCCGAACGTGGATCGGGAGAGATTTCTCTGTAGCCGCGCTCGCCCTGCTCGCGTCCGTTCGGCGCGGTGACCGTTTCAATGCGCACCGACGCGCGACAAACTTGACACAACAACGCACGATCACAACTATTGAGGCATACCGACGACAGGAGCACCTATGTCTACACGGGGCTATGAGTTGATCGACACCGCGTCGATCCCCAAGCATTTCGATTCGCGGGTCGCCGAGCGGCGCTGGCACGAGTTCTGGCAACAGCACGACGTCTACCGGTTCGACGCCGACTCATCATCCCCGCTTTTCGTTGTCGACACGCCGCCGCCGACCGTTTCCGGCTCTCTTCATATCGGACACGTGTTCAGCTACACGCACGCCGACATTATCGTTCGTTTCCGTCGAATGACCGGAAGAAACATCTACTACCCGATGGGGTGGGACGACAACGGGCTTCCCACCGAACGGCGGGTTCAGCACTACTACCATGTCAAATGCGAGCCTTCGTTTCCCTACGAACCCGGCCTCGAAGCGCGTCCTGCGACCGCCAAAATCCGAAAAAAGCCCGCCCGCCCGATTTCGCGCCGGAATTTCATCGAGTTCTGCCGGGAGCTGACGCTTCAGGACGAGGAAGCGTTTAAGGAGCTCTGGCAACGGACGGGTCTTTCGGTCGACTGGGACCAGACCTACGCGACGATCGGCGACCACGCGCGGCGCGTCGCACAGATGAGTTTTCTCGACCTTTACGAAAAGGGTCACATCTATTCGAACGAGGCGCCCACCATGTGGGACGTCGATTTCCAGACCGCGGTGGCGCAGGCGGAGCTGGAAGACCGCGAAGAGGCCGGCGCCTATCATCACGTCGCCTTCGGCGTCGAAGGCGACCACGCCGTTTTCACGATAGCCACGACCCGTCCCGAGCTCTTGGCCGCCTGCGTCGGCGTCACGGCGCACCCCGACGACCCGCGGTATCGAAACCTGTTCGGAAAACGGGCGATCACGCCGCTGTACCGGATACCGGTGCCGATCTTTCCCAGCGAGCTTGCCGACAAGGAGAAGGGGAGCGGAATCCTCATGGTCTGCACCTTCGGCGACGCGACCGACGTGGAATGGTGGCGGAAAGAAGGACTTGCGTTGCGTCAGATTCTCGGTCGCGACGGAAGGCTGATGCCGGTCGATTTCGCGGGGCCCGCGTGGCCGAGTCTCGATCCGGCGCGGGCGCGAAAATTCTACGCCGAAATCGAAGGGAAGCCGGTGCACGTCGCCCGCAAAATCGTGGTCGAGCAGCTTCGTTCTCCCGAAGCCTCGGCCGGAGGCGACGATTCTCGCGCGCCGCTTCGCGCCGAGCCGGAGACGATCACACATCCGGTCAAATACTACGAGAAGGGAAGCAGACCTATCGAGTTCGTTTCCACCCGGCAATGGTTTGTTCGGCTCATGGACAAGAAGGCGGTGCTTATCGAGAAAGCGCGACGGATCACATGGCATCCCGACTACATGCGAATACGCTTCGAAAACTGGACCGAAAACCTTCAATTCGACTGGTGCATCAGCCGGCAACGCTACTTCGGCGTCGGATTCCCGCTCTGGTATCCGCTCGACGAGGAGGGACGACCCGGTTACGACGACCCCATCCTCGCCCGCGTCGAGGACCTTCCGCTCGATCCGATGATCGACACGCCGCCGGGATTCGAGGCTGCGCAGCGCGATAAGCCGGGCGGGTTTACGGCCGAATCCGACGTTTTCGATACCTGGTTCACCAGCTCGATGTCGCCGCAGATTATGTCGGGGTGGAAAACCGACCCCGCCCGTCACGCCAAGCTCTTTCCTATGGACATGCGTCCCCAGGCGCATGAGATCATTCGGACATGGGCCTTCTATACGATCGTCAAGGCGGCGCTTCACGAGGACACGATACCGTGGCGAAACGCGGTCATTTCGGGGTTCATCGTCGACCCCGATCGGAAAAAGATGTCGAAGAGCAAAGGAAACGTCGTCACTCCGATGGAGTATCTGGAAAAGTACTCGGCCGACGGGGTGAGATACTGGGCGGCGCAGGCCAATCTCGGGACCGACACGATTTTCGACGAACAGATGATGAAAATCGGCCGGAGACTCGTCACCAAAATCTACAACGCGGGGAAGTTCGTGCTTTCTCAGTCCGGCGCCCCGGCGCCGATAGCCTCGGAGCTCGATCGCGGATTCATCGCGCACCTCCGGCGACTCGTCGATCACGCCACCGGCAGTTTCGAACGGTTCGAGTTTGCCCGCGCGATTTCGGCGACCGAGGACTTCTTCTGGCACAGATTCACCGATACCTATCTGGAGTTGGTAAAGATCAGAGCGCGAAGCGAGGATTCCGGGAAGGCCGACTCGGCGGTCGCCGGTCTGCGGCGCGGTCTTTCGGTGCTGCTTCGACTTTTCGCGCCGTTTCTTCCCTATATCGCCGAGGAAGTGTGGTCGTGGGCGTACGCGAAGGAGACCGGGGCCGCGAGCATTCACCGCGCGGCGTGGCCCACATCGGCCGAGCTCGACGACGTGCCTCCGCCGGACGACGATCGGTCTTTCGACGTCGCGGTCGACGCGCTCGCCGCGATTCATAAACACAAGACGCTATCAAAGGCGTCGGCCGGAGCGCGGATCGTCTCTCTTACGCTCGCCTCGCACTCCGAGACGATCTCGGTGCTCGGACGCGTGGCGGACGATGTGATGGAAGGCGCGCGCGTTGAGCGGTACGAGCTCCTCGCCGACGATTCGATACCGAACGGAACGTTCGAGATCCGCGAAGCCCGGTTCGCGTCCGACTAGGCGCGTCGGGAACGCGCGGCAACGGAGGGATGGCTATGGAACGTATCACTGAAGGCGGGCGTGAGCTTCCGATCGTCGAGAGGGCCGACGTCGTTGTCGCCGGGGGCGGACCGGGAGGGTTCGCGGCGGCGGTCGCCGCCGCCCGAGAGGGCGCGCGAGTGGTGCTTGTCGAACGGTACGGCTACGCCGGGGGGCTCGCGACCGCGGGGCTTGTCAATCCGATTCTCGGACACACCGCCGCGAAAAGCGCGACGCCGATAGTCGAAGGAATACTCAAGGAACTGGTCGAGCGAATGAACGAGCTGGGCGGCGCCGCTTCGTGGGAGGCGAGCCTCGGCAGATGGGGAGTCGACTTCGAAGCCGAAGCGTTCAAGTACGCCGCGGATATGATGCTCGACGAATCCAAAGTAACGGTGAGATTCCACACCGCCGTCGCCGCGACCGTCGGAGGCCCCGTTGGGCACCAGGCGGCGCCGATCGAGGCGATCGTCACCGAATCGAAATCGGGCAGGGAGGCGCTCGTCGGCTCGGTGTTCGTCGACGCGACCGGGGACGCCGATCTCGTCGCATTCTCGGGGGCCGGACATACGATGGGCCGCGCATTCGACGGCGCGGTGCAGTCGATGGGTTCGTTCATTCATTTCGGAGGGATGTCGGACGCGACCTCGGAGCAGCTCGAATCGGCGAAGCGTCGGCTCGAGGAGAGAATGCGCGCCGGCGAGGTTCGCGTCTACAACTCCACCTTCAACAACCCGGGGCCGAAGAGATCGATCTACTTCGCCCCGAATATGACCAGGTTTTCAGGCGACCCGACTTCCGCCGAAGACCTTTCGCGCGGGGAGCGCGCCGTGAGACGCGAAGCGTGGAAGCTTTTGTCGTTTCTCCGAGAACAACCCGGTCTCGAAGATGCGTGCATTCTTCATACGTCGCCGTGCATCGGACCGCGCGAGAGTCGGCAACTCATTGGGTGCTACACTCTCACCGGCGCCGACGTGCGCGAAGGCCGACGATTCGAAGACGCGATCGCCCGTGGGTCGTGGTGGATCGATATCCACTGTCCGCTGGGATATTCGTTCCCGGTCCATCTGTGTACGCGCCGATGTCCGAAGGGCGAGGCGTGTTCCTACTGGGCGGCCGAGCACGACGGCGACATGCTCGACGTCGATGAGCTCTACCCGCCCGAAGGCGGCTGGTACGACATACCGTATCGCTCGCTCGTCACCGAAACGACGCCTAATCTCATCGTCGCGGGGCGAGCCATTTCGGCCGATCACCAGGGCATGGCCGGAGCGAGGGTCATGGGGACCTGCATGGCGATCGGAGAGGCCGCGGGGGTCGCCGCGGCTATGGCGTCGCGTGCGGAGAGCGACCTGAACGCCGTGGATGTCGGCGAACTTCGAAATCGCCTCGCGGCCGCCGGCGCGCTCGTATGAGCCTGTCGCACCGCGAGCGTTTTCTCGCCACCGTCGAGCGACGGCCGGTCGATCGTCCCGCCGTCTGGTTAGGCGAACCGGTTTCGCAGGCGGTGCCGGGACTGCTCGACTATTTCGGCGCCCGATCGCTCGGGGAGCTCAAAGGGCTGATAGGTGACGACCTCTATCACGTCAACGTTCCGTACCACTCTCCGGTGAGCGATCACGTAGCGGCGGCTTTCGATTTCGCAAAGAAAGAAGGCGGCGCCGGTTACGAAGAGCGTACGCTCACCGCACCGGGGTTTTTCGAAAATTACGAGGACGCCGACGACGCCGACAGGTTCGACTGGCCCGATCCGAAGCGTTACATAGACCCCGACGAGTGCCGCAGGGTCGTCGATGCGCAACCGAAGGACGCCGCGGTCATGGTTCTGGCGTGGTCGGCTCATTTTCAGGACGTTTGTTCGGCCTTTGGAATGGAAACGGCGCTGATGCGGATGATCGAGGGATCGCCGCTTTTCACCGAAGTTATCGAGCGGATCCTACGGTTCTACCTCGACGCGAACGAGATCTTCTACGAAGCGACGCGCGGCCGGCTCGACGCGGTGCTGATAGGAAACGACTTCGGAAGCCAGACCGGCCTGATGGTCGATCCGGAACTGATCCGTTCGCTGGTGTTTCCCGGAACGAAGCGGCTGATCGAGCAGGCGCATGAGTACGGGCTTAAGGTCATCCATCATTCGTGCGGGTCGGTTTTCCCTCTTATCGAGGATCTCATCGAGATCGGCGCCGACGCGATTCACCCGATCCAGGCGCTCGCCCGTGACATGTCGGCCGAACACCTCAAGGAGACCTTCGAAGGCCGGGTCTCTTTTTGCGGCGGTGTCGACGCGCAGCACCTTCTGGTGCACGGAACTCCGGAGGAGGTCGAACGGAGGACCCGCCGGCTCGCGGCGCTCTTTCCGACGGGTCTCGTCCTTTCGCCGAGCCACGAAGCGATTCTCCCCGACACGCCGCCGGAGAACGTCGCGGCGCTCTTTCGCGGCGCAGGAGCGCTTTCGTAGCGCCCGCGCAGGCCACGTCCCGCCGGCTGCGGCGAGCTTTTTCCGCTCATTCTCGCGACGACGCACGCAAAGAATGCGCGCCTCCGCAGGAAAGGCCGGGAAAAAGTAACGCGTCGGTGCGAATCGGGTTCCGCTACTCCTCGGACGCGTCGCGGGGCGAATCGTCGGTTCGATCGTCGCTCCGTTTCGGTCCGCCCGAAATCGAGTCGAAAAACTCGTTCGCCCGCCGCATCCCTTCATCGAGATCGATACCCGATTGAGCGAAAAAGTCTTTGACCTGTTCCTGGAACTCGTCTCCGTGTTCCTTGAGCTTCTCGGAGAACTCCTTTACCCGCTCGGCGGTTTCCTGCGGATCGGGCGCCCCCGAAGCGGCCGCACCCGATCCGAGCTCGCCGATGAACCTCGCGATGTTCGACAAGTCGTTCCACGGCGACCGGCGGCCGTGGATCATCCGGAGCTGTTCGCGGTACAGCGACGAAAGACCCGGGGCCTCGCGAAAGAACCATGAAAGCATGGTCCGGAGAAAAACGATTCGCTCACGATTTCGCGCCGCCTCAAGCTCGTCCATAACCGCGGCGACCGCCAGACCGACCGCCTCATACTTCTCGACGGCCGGCGCGCCGGAGTCGTGAATGAGCATGCCGGCCGCAACGTAGTTCGATTCACCGAGCAGCCGTCTTACTTCGTCCGTTAGTGGTTCCATGCCGCATGTTACCACGCGGCGCCATGAAATCCAGCCGGCGCCTGCCGCGTGAAGAGGTCCGTCGCCCGAATCACCGGCTTTACAGCGCACCGAAGCGCCACTACAATCGCATCATGACCGATTTCGCGGTGATAACGGCCGTCGGCGGCGACCGGGTTGGAATCGTCGACGAGGTCACCAACGCCTTCGTCGATCAACGCTGTAACATCGAGGAGAGCAGAATGGCCGTGCTCGGCGGCGAGTTCGCGATGATTCTCCTCGTCTCGGGCGCCGCCGAAGACATTGCCGAGCTGCGACGCCGAATCGAGCGTACTTCGAGCGAGCTTGGTCTGTCGATGACGATAAAACCGACCAAACCGACGCCGACCCCTTCGAACGCGAGACCATACCTGCTGGAATCGATTTCGCTCGATGAGCCGGGCATCGTTCATGCCGTCACGTCGATTCTCCGCAAGTACGGAGTCAATATCGAAGATCTCGAAACTGAAACGACCTCCGCTCCGTGGACCGGAGCGGCGATGTTCGTCATGAAGTCGCGGATCTCGATTCCCGCTTCGGTGTCGGTGGGCCGTCTCAAGGACGAAATAGAAGAGCTCGCCGGCCGGCGCGACCTCGATATCAAAATGGAGCCGATCATCGCCGCTCCGACCTGATCAACACTATCTCGTCGACCGCGATAGTCCGGGCGAAGTTGTCTCCGCCGCGCCCTTGCCGCGCCTTTCGGCCGTCGGCATACTGGGCCTCTATGCGTGTCGAACCCCGAATCGTCGTGGCGACGGGAGTCGTCTTTACGTCCTTTTCTTCCGTTTTTATACGCCTTTCACACGCGCCGGCCGCCGCGATCGCCGCCAACCCGATGATTCTTGCGACGCTTATGCTCGTCCCGATCGTTCTTCATGAGCGTTTTTCCGCCGCGCGGGACACCCCTCGGCCCGTGTTGGGAGCAAAGGTCGTCCTGCTCTGCACCGCAAGCGGTGCGTTTCTCGCGCTCCACTTCGCCGCGTGGATCCGCTCTCTGGAGCTCACGACAATAGCAAGCGCAACGGTCATCGTCAATTCACAGCCTCTTTTCGTCGTTTCGGCGGGGTATCTCCTGTTCGGCGAGCGGATCTCGCGGCCGGCGCTGCTGTTCATGCTCATCACCATCTCGGGCGGCGTTCTGCTGTCGGCCGGCGACGTCTCGCTCGGAGGGGCGGCGCTCACCGGCGACCTTTTCGCGCTCCTCGGCGCGGTGACGCTGGCCGGTTATATGATGATCGGAAGATACCTGCGACGGTCGGTCGGCGCGCGAATCTATGTCTTTCTCGTGTACGGATCGAGCGCCGTGTTTCTCACGATCTTATGCCTCGCCGGCGGCACACCGATCGGCCCCTATCCGCCTCGCGAATACCTGCTTTTCGCCTCGATGGCCTTCTTTTGCACGATTCTCGGGCACACTTTTTTCAACTGGGCGTTGAAATACCTCACAACCTCCTACATTTCCACAATCATCCTCGGCGAACCGATCTTTGCTACGCTTCTCGGTTTGATTATATTCAGCGAGGCGCCGCCGCCGCTGACGATCGCCGGCGGCGCGGTTATGCTGTTCGGACTCGTGGCATTCGTACGGGAGGAGCGCAACGTGCAAAGCGAAGGCGGTTTCGACGAGAAGGCGAAACACTGGGACGACAACCCGGCGCACCGGGCGAGAAATCGCGCAATCGCCGCGGCGATAAGGAGGCTCGTCCCGTTGCGGAAGACCATGCGCGCACTCGACTACGGCGCGGGAACGGGCGCTCTCTCGACGGAGCTGGCCGACGACCTCGGAGAGATTGTGGCGGTCGACACCTCCGCCGGTATGCTCGAAGTGCTCAAGGAAAAAATTGCGGCCGGCGCTTTCGGTGCCGCAATCACGTCGCTCCGGCACGATCTGTCCGAATCGCCTCTTGACGCGGGAGAGTTCGATCTGGCCTACACCGCGATGACGCTCCATCACGTCGAAGACGTCGACCTTCTCGTTGTTCGTCTGTTCGATCTGTTGCGCCCCGGTGGATACGTCGCGATAGCCGATCTTGAACTCGAAAACGGTGATTTTCACGGACCGACGGCCGGTGTGCATCACCACGGCTTCGAACCGGAGCGGGTGAAAACTCTCGCCGGACGTGCCGGTTTCGTCAACGTCCGCGTCGAGCGGGTTTTCGAAATCGAACGAGACGGCGGCCGGGACCGCTTCGGCGTCTTTCTCCTGGTCGGAGAGAAGCCGTAAGGTCATATCAGATGCCGGCCCATATTACGCACGAGTTGTTTGCAGCCGAAGCCTTTTCGCGCGCCTTCGGCGCGGAAGCGGTTCCGTCTCTCGATGATCGGTATTGGGTCTTCGACGCGCAGGGCCCGGATTTTTTTCTTCACAATCATCGAACTAACCCGAGCGGTCTGGTCTTCGGCAAACTCCTCCACGGCGAAGGCTACGGCGCCTTTACGCGACATCTGTTAAGGATCGCGCGTCGGAGTTCCGCCGGAATCGATTCATCGCTCGGCGCCTACACTCTGGGCTTTGTAACGCACGCGGTACTCGATCGACGAGCTCACCCGTTTATCAACTATTATTCGGGATGGGTCGAGCGCGACGTTCCCGACTCGATTCGCTATCACAACCTCCACGCTTTTTTCGAACGGATCATCGACGTCGTTATGTTCAAGCGCCGGACGGGTCGCGACATCGGTGAATACGACTTTTTTTCGCGCGTCGATTGTGGAAAAGAAATGCCCGCCTCGCTTCTCGACGCGGTGACCGAGGCGCTGCAGGCCACCTACCCCGAGTATCGCGGCCGGCGCGACACGCGGGCGAGGGTCCGAAACGCCTATCGTGATACGATCCGTTTCTACCGGCTCACCAACCCCCTCGGCGGAGACCGGCTCCGCCGTGCGTACGAACGCGACGGCGGGCATCGTAACGGCGAACGTGATCCGACGCGTCGTTTTCTTGCGTTGTTTCACCCCCGGCGGATGCGCCGGCTCGACTATCTCAACGAGAACGGAGACCGCTGGAACTATCCCGACGATCCGGCCGAGTGTCGCACCTCATCGTTCGTCGAGCTCTTCGATATCGCGGTCGGGGAGGCGCAGGCGCCGCTTCGCTGCGTCGCCCGGGTTCTCCGCGGCGAAGCGGCGGCGGAAACGGCGGAAGCGGTCGTCGGAAACGGAAATTTAAGCGACGGCAGGACGCGATCGACGCGTCGACGTCTCGATTACGTCAACCCGCTCCCGCTCGATGAAGTTCTCGCCGACGTCTACGAAGCGGTGGCCGGCGGAGTCGGGTCGATCTAGTCGCGCTCCACAACAGGTCCGATACCGCATCGCCGAGCATGTTGAAAGAAAGGACCGTCAGCGCGATCGCAAGACCGGGAAACACGGCCAGATGCGCGGAATGCAACAAATAGTTTCTCGCGTCCTTGAGCATCAGCCCCCAACTCGGATCGGGCGGTTGAGTCCCGAGCCCCAGGTACGAAAGCGAAGACTCGATAACGACCGAGAGCGCGAATACTACCGCGCATTGCACCACGATCCTCCCCGCCATGTTGGGAAACAGGTGAAGGTAGATCATCTTCGCCGGCGGCGTTCCAAGCGCTCGGGACGATTCGACGTACCCCTCGGTTTTGATCGACAGCGTTTCGGCCCTGACCAGTCTGGCGAAAACCGGGGCGAATATCACTCCCATCGCCACCATCACCTGCGGCAGGCCGTAGCCGAGAACGGTCACCACCGTAATGGCGAGAAGCACCGTCGGAAACGAAAGCAACGCGTCCATCATGAGCATAATCGCCTGGTCGACGATTCCCCCCGCAAGCCCGGCGACGAGCCCGAAAACAAGTCCGGCGACGAGCGCGATGGAAACCGAGACAAGCCCGACGAGGAGCGCGGACCGCGATCCATAAACGATGCGACTCAGGACGTCACGACCGAAACCGTCGGTCCCGAGAAGATGGCGCCCGGCGCCCGGAGCAAGGAATCGAGAGTCGAGATCCTGCTCGGTCGGATCGAAAGGCGCTATGACCGGCGCGGCAAGCGCGGAGAAAACCAGCAGACCGATATAGGAGAGACTCACGATAAGTACGATCCATGAGGCCCGCCGATTCATGTCCGTGTGTGTTTCACCGTTTTACCGTGTATCGGAAATCAAACGTGTCGAGTTTCCCGTCCATCCTAAATCCGCTTACGTTGGACCGCGTGGCCACGTAGCGGTAGGAAGTTCCGACATATACGTGAGGCACCTCCCGCGCCATAATCCCGAGCACCTCGGTATAGAGCCGCTTCCGATCGGCCGTATCGACGGTTACCGCCGCCCTTTCGATCAGCTCGGCGGCCCGTGGATTCTCCCACCGGACGTAGGTCGCAGCGGTCCCGTATCTTCCGAGCCGTCCGTTCGGGTCGAGTTTTCCGGTGTGTCCGATAACGGTAAGGTCGTAATCGGCCTTCGAATAGACTTCGCTCAGCCAGGTCGACCAATCGACGAGCTTGAGCTCGACGTTGATGCCGACCTTTTTGAGCATCTCCTGATAGAGTTCGCCGGCGCGAACGTGGGGCTCGAAGTTCTGCGGCAACGCCATCGTCAGCACGGTGTCTCCCACCCCGGTTTCGGCGACCAGCGCGCGCGCTTTGTCGGGGTCATACGGATAGACGTCGGTGAAATCTACGTAGTAAGGATCACCGTAGTCCATGAAAGTCCCGACGACCCGCCCGCCGCCGTAGGCGACGTCGAGAACCGCTTGCTTGTCGATCGCGTAGTTGATCGCTTGACGAACCCTCAGATCGTCGAGCGGCGGCCTGCTCGTATTCATCGCCATGACCATCACCAAAGAAGTGAGGTTCCGCGCAAGCGTGATCCCGTTTGCCGATTCGAGGACGGGAACGTCTTCTTTGTTGACGTTGTAGATCGCGTCCAGCTCGCCGGCCAGCAACGCCTGTACCTGCACGGCGCGCTCGACGACGATGTTAATGACGACCATGTCGAGGAACGGACGACCTTTCATCCAATAGTCGTCGTTTCGCTCGAGCACGATCTTCGAATCGCGAATCCAATCGAGAAGAACGAACGGACCCGTCCCCACCGGTTTAGATCCGAAATCGTGCCCGGACTCGATAAGTGATTTCGGCAGAATCGCTCCCCACCCGGACGCGAGCGAGCTCAATAACGGCGCGTACGGTTTGGAAAGTCTGAGCACCACGGTTCTCTCATCGGGCGTCTCGATCGTCTCTATGACCGTAAACTCGCCGGCCTTGGGCGAAGCCGTCTCTTCGGAACGAATCCGGTCGAGCGTGGCCTTTACGTCCGCAGACGTAAAGAGATCTCCGTTGTGAAACCTTACCCCCGATCGCAGATGGAAAGTCCACGTTCGTGAGTCGTCGGAGACGCTCCAGCTCTCCGCGAGAGCCGGCGAGAGGCGGCCGTTCTCGTCGGGCTCGACCAGCGTGTCGTAGAGGCTTCGGGTGACTTGAAACGTCAGCGTCCCGGAAGTGGCCTGCGGGTCGAGCGTGTCGGGGTTCCCCGACAGCGCGAAATTGAGGACATGAGCCTCGGACTGCCCGGAAGCCGCCACGTGCAGCGCAGAAAGGATCATCGCCGGAATCAATACCACGACAAAGGCTCTCTTCATTGGTGCGTCTCCTTTTTCAGATCGTCTCGACTTATCGTATCGTCGCCTGCGTTAGGGCATTGTTAGCACATCGTTCAAACAGTGTCAGTACCGGTGAAACGCGGCTACGCTTCGAAACAGGCGACGCCGCGGTCGGGTCGGATCCACCGAAACGGCGGACGTTCGGTAGTGCATCGGGATGCGGCGATCGGGCACCGGGCGGAGAACGCACACCTCCCGCCGCCGAAAGACTTAGAAACTGCGACGGGCTCGGCCGGCCCCTCGTCGGCCTCATTACGTGAAATGCGTATCGACGAGGCAAATAGAACGCGCGTATAGGCGTGCAACGGCTCGTTCAGAATCTCATCGACGCGGCCGATTTCGACGATCCTCCCCGAGTACATGACGGCCACGACGTCGCAGAGATAACCCACCAGGTTGAGATCGTGGGATATAAAGAGATAAGTCAGGTCGAGACTCCGCCGCAGATCGGTGAGAAGGTTGACGATTTGAGCCTGCACGGATACGTCGAGGTCGGAAACCGGTTCGTCGAGAACGAGAAAGTCGGGCCGCATCGTCAACGCTCTCGCGATGACCAACCGCTGCTTCTGCCCGCCCGAGAGCTCGTTCGGATACCGGTCGAGATGCGAAGTCGCCATACCCACCTGAGCGCACGCCTCTTCGATCCGACGGCGCCGCTCGCCGCCCCGTATCCCCAGGTTCGAAAGACCCTCGCCGAGACTGACTCTCAGGCGCAGTTTTGGGTTGAGCGCCCCGTTGGGGTCCTGAAATACGATCTGCATCCTCGGTCTGATACGTCTGAGCTCGCCGCGCCCGAGAGCACCTAGGACGGCGCCGTCGAAGACGACCCGACCCTGAGCGGGCCTTTCGAGGTAGAGCAGCGTGCGTGCGAGGGTCGTCTTGCCGCATCCCGACTCGCCGACCAACCCGAACACCGTCGCCCGTTCGACGCTGAACCCGGCGCAATCCACCGCGGTGAACCGCCGTCGGGAGGGGAACCGGCCGAACCGGGTCGTGAGGTCTTCGACCTGGAGGAGCGGCGACTCGGGGCGACTCACGTGCGTCCCCCGACGGCCTCGTCGAGCGCGCGGGTTCCGATGAGACGGCACGCCGCGTAGTGCCCGCAACCGACCGATCGCAGCGCCGGTTCGACGTCGGCGCACTCCTCCTCGGCGAAAGGACATCGCGGGTGGAACGAACATCCGGACGGTGTCGCTTCCGCATCGGGAACCGTTCCGGGAATCACCGCAAGCCGCCGACCGCGGCGTTCGGGGTCGGGTATCGAAGCGAGCAGCAGTCTCGTGTAAGGGTGGAGCGGTGATTCGAAGAGCTTTCGTTTGCAGGCATGTTCGATGATTTTCCCGGCGTATATCACCGAAACGTAATCCGCAATGTCGTGGACGACACCGAGATCGTGCGAGATGAACAGCAACGCGGTCCCGAGCCGGCTTCGTATGCGCGAGAGAAGTCCGAGAATCTGCCGCTGAATCGTCACGTCGAGGGCGGTAGTCGGTTCGTCGGCGATAAGAAGCTTCGGCTCGCACGAAAGAGCCATCGCGATCATCGCCCGTTGTTTCATTCCACCGGACAGTTGGTGAGGATAGGCGCGAAGCACCCGCTCGTCGCCTCCGAGCCCTACGAGATCGAGAAGCCGGCGGGTTCGCGCGGCGGCGACCGAACCCGATTCGCCGAGGTGAACGGCGATCAACTCCCGGATCTGGCGTCCGATCCTATAGGCCGGATTGAGGTATCGCGCCGGCGTCTGAAACACCATCGAAATCTCGCGGCCTCGGACTTGCCGAAGAGCCGGCTCGTCGAGCCCGGACAGTTCACGACCGTCGAACATGATCGAATCGACCCGGGTGTGCGCCGACGGTAGAAGTCCGAGAATCGCCCGCGCGGTGACGCTTTTCCCCGATCCCGACTCGCCGACGAGCCCGTGGACCGTTCCCGCGGCGACATCAAGGTCCAGACCCCGTACCGCTCGCACCGCGTTGTCTCCCGCCGGGAAAACGACTTCGAGGTTCCGAATCGACAGAAGCGGCGCGGCGCGGTCGCTGTTCATCGCAGATTAATCTTCGGATTGACAACGCTGTAGAGCGCGTCGGCGAGAAAATTAGTCGCCGAAAAGACAACGGCGATAAACACGACGCCGCCCTGAATCAACGGAAAATCGCGTTGATAGACGGCGGACAGAAAGAGTCTTCCCAACCCCGGAAGCGAGAAAACCTGTTCGATAATAATCGCCACGCAGAGCATGTAGCCGAGTTGAATACCCGCGATCGTAATGATCGGAAGCAACGCGTTCTTCAGAACGTGCCGATAAACGATCCTCGCCGGAGGCAAACCGTTCGCACGAGCCGCAAGCACGTATTCCTTTCCGAGCTCGCTCGTCATCGACGCCCGTGTCAGCCGGATGAGAACCGCCGCGCGGGCGACGCCGAGCGACAACGCGGGAAGCACGAAGTGTGAGACCGAGCCGACGCCGAAAAACGGAAAAAGTTTGAGCTTTACCGAGAACAGCAGCAACAGCAGAATCCCCATCCAGAAGCTCGGTATCGCCATCCCCAGCTGGGAGACCCCGACGCCGACATAGTACCAGACGCTCCAGGGTCTGACGGCCGACACCACCCCGAGCGGGATCGCGACAACGAGCGAGATAAAAAGCCCCGTCAACGCGAGCGACAGAGTAACCGGGAACCGCTTGACGATCAGCGCGGAAACGGGTTGCCCCGAAATGAACGAATCGCCGAAGTCGAACCGGACGACCGCCGAAAGCCATTCAAAGTACTGCCGGACGAGCGGCCGATCGGTTCCGAGCCGAGCGCGAATCGCTTCGGTCGCCCCGGGCGCCGCATCGATTCCCGCAACGACCTCCGCCGGGTCTCCCGGTATCACGCGCACCACGAGAAACACCACCGTAGAAATAAGCAGCACGGTGAATGCGAATCGCACCAGCCTGAGCGAGAGAAAAACCATCACGTGCATGTAGGATTCGGTATAACACGCCGCGTCGACGGGCCTCAACGGTGAGAAGCGATTCGAAATCCGTTACGCCGGCTTTCGAATGTGCCGGCGGAGGCGGGCCCGGCGAAGGTGAGATCCGGCCTGTTGCGCACACGCCTGTTCGGTGTCTCGTCGGACAAGTCAAGGCGGCGGCTCCGCGCGCTGCAAAACGTCTGTTTTCACGCCTCGGCCAATCGACTGTCGCGATCACTTCTCCTATTATTAGTGATAGATCCGACGAGGAGACGCTTGCCGTGTATGCCCCCGTATCATCCGCCGACTGGGACCTCGCCCCCGCCTCCTCTACTGCCGATGGATCCGTCCGGGCGTGCCTCGGGGTGCCTTATGACGAACTTGAACGACGTTGTCGTTTGGCCGTCTACGAGTTCCTCTGTCGGTGCTACGACGAGGATCTCGGCGCCCTGCATCACTACTACCGCGCCGACACTCGAGAGTTGTCCAAGATTGACAGCGGCAACTTCCTGATGGCCTTGTGCTTTCTGACGATGTACGACCGGTACGGGGACGAATCGATGCTCCACCGAGCGGAAAGTTGCTATCGGTGGGCCTACGACAACTGCACCGAGACCCACCCCATGTTCACCTGGCAAGGCGGGGTTCGCGACGGGTTTGTTCCGACGGAACTCTACACCAAGTACACCTCGGATGCGCTGACGACGTGCGCCGTGCTTCACCAGCGGGCGCCACGGGACGAGTATCTGCATCACGCCGCGCAGTACCATAACTTCCTGAAGCAGGCCCGCAAGGCCGGCTTCATGGCAACGTACCACCGGGACAGCTATCGCTGGAGCGATCACGGGTTCTCGTGGAACACCTTCGGCGGCCCCGCGATCGCTTATCTGGAGCTCCGCGAGGCGACCTGCGACGACCGCTTTTTGGAACACGCGAAGGCCTGGGTCGATCACGGCCTCGAGCTTCAGGCCGATGACGGAGCTTTCTACCTACTCGACGACACGTTCTGGAACTCCGATCTCACCGCCCTCGAACTGCGAGCGCTGGTGTTCATCCACGAGCTCACGGGCGAGCAGCGTTTCCTCGAAGCCGCCGTTCGCTTCGCCGGGTGGCTATTGCGGCGCCAACGCGAAGATGGAGCGTGGCCGATCGGCATCGACCGGGACGGAGAGGTGGTCGCGCCGAACGTCGGCCCCGGAGACATGCCGAACATCGCCATGAGCCTGGTCCGCCTCCACCGGAACACGGGCGACGAGCACTACCTCGAGGCCGCCGCTCGAGCCTGTCGGTACGCGATCGGAATGCAGGCGATACCCGAAGGGCGCTATCCGGAGTATCTCGACGATCCGCATGTGAAGTGGGGGTTCTGGTCGTGGGATCCGCTGTACGACCACAGTCTTTCGGGTGACCAACTCGTCCACCACGTCCGCGGCCTGCTTCTCGTCGCCGACTATCTCGCCGGCCGCGAGACGGACGGCGCGGAATGAACCATCTGTTCGACTCGGACGGACCGGAGCGGTCCGTTGCATGCCCTTGTCAGTTGCTAAGGGGTATGGCTTCACTCGCCCTCGGAAGGGATTTACTCGATCAGGCGAGTTGGTCAGGGTGATGACTTCGTGACCACGATCAAGCAGACGGTTGGCGATGTACTTCCCCGAGTACCCGAAAGCACCTGTCACGGCATGTAGGGTCTTCTTCATGTGCTCCTGCAAACTACGGCGGGAACCACTTGCCGGCGCGTAAGTGCGGCGGTCAGGTGCATTCCCTTACGGATCTCCGGGTAGAATCGAGGGATTTCTCCCCCCAAGCCCCCACAGAGCCGGACGAGCCCAATTAAGGGGTGATGTCAGGACTTCCACCTGATAGAATATACCCATGCTGGGCGCATATTCGAAATCCGGCAGGCCAGATTTCGAATTGGGTTGCGGGACAGCCACAATTGCTCTGAGGCGTTTCGTCGGGTTGACACGGTCGAGAATAATGATACAGTTCCTATCCGATGCTCGCTATTACGGCGATCCTTTTTTTTGTCGCCTCGATCGCCGCACACTATCTCTGGTACCCGTTGTTTGCGTTTCCCGAGGGAACGTCGGACCTTTTCGTCGCCGTCGGCATCGGACTGTGCGCCTTCGGGACTTATGTTCTCGCTCTTTCCGGGCGGGCGAAAAACGACCGTCGCCGGCCGAGGTCGCTCGTCGTTTCGGTGTGTGCGTTGTTCTTCGTCCCGGGCATCGGGCTTTTTCTCGGCTCATGGATCGTCGTCACCAACTCGATCGTCGTGCTTCTTCTCGGCAGAATCCCTTCAAAGACCCGCAATCTCCGCAATCCGGCGCCGTCGGTCTAATCGGGAGTAGCGAAAAAATGCTCTTGGCGGACCGGTGGATAAGCCTGCATCCGGGAATGCTCAACGGAATCCGCGGTAGGCTCTTCGCTGAGCTCGACACGCGATACCGCGAGCCCCATCGTCGTTATCACACCTGGAACCACATACAATCATGCCTGCGGCTGTTCGACCGCTTTCGTACGCTCATCCGTCGCCCGTATCTCGTCGAGCTTGCGCTCTGGTATCATGACGCGGTTTATTCCCCGGCGAGCCCCGACAACGAAATCGAAAGCGGGCGCCTGTTTCGTTCGCACGCCGACGCGCTCGGGATGTCTCCGACCGACGGAAACGAAGTGGAGAGGCTCATCCTCTCCACCCGCTACGGCGCGAGTCGACCGTCGGACCGGGAAGCGCTTCTGTTGCGCGATATCGATCTTGCGGTCCTCGGATCGTCCGCCGAGGCGTACGGCAGATACGCGAGTGCGATCCGGGAGGAATTTTCGGCGATGGACCCGGAGACTTTCAGGTCGAAACGCGTCGCGTTCCTCGGTGAGCTTCTCTCGCTCCGCAGGATCTATTCGACTCGCGAAGCGGCGATTCTCTTCGAAGAGGCGGCCGAAAGGAACATCCGGAACGAAATCGAGCGGCTTTCGAACGACCGACTACGATAATTCCTCTTCCACGCAGTGGTTTTCGAGAACGCCGATTCCTTCTATCTCCACTTCGACGACGTCCCCCTCGTGCAGCGGCCCGACTCCGCTCGGCGTTCCGGTGGTAATGATGTCTCCCTCGTAGAGAGTGAAGTTGCGCGAAACGAACGCGACGATCTCATCGATCGAAAAGATCATGTGACGCGTGTTCGACCGTTGCACGATTTTGCCGTTGAGTCTGCACACGATATCAAGATCCTGCGGATTCTCGATCTCTCCGGTTCTGACGATCTGCGGTCCGACCGGACAAAAGGTATCGAAAGACTTGCCGCGAAACCATCCCGATTTGTCCCCGGTTTGAATGTTCCGTTGGCTGACGTCGTTCAAACAGAAGAAACCGAAAACGACGTCGAGCGCCGACGATTTCGGGACGTTCTTGCAGTCGCGTCCGATAACGAAGGCAAGCTCCGCTTCATAGTCGGTTCGCGGTTCCTCGAAGCGATAATCATGAACCAGCGCCGGCAATACGATGGTTTCGCCCGGACCGATCAGGCTGCTGCTCATTTTGGGGAACAACACCGGCTCATCCGGTTCCACCGGGTCGAAGCCCTTGACGCGAACCGAGTGACTTTCGGCGATATGGTCCCGGTAGTTCAATCCGAGCGCGATGATCTTCGACGGGGAAACCAGATAGGTCGCCTCGCTGTTCTTGACGGGAAGGATAATCTGCTTCATCGCCTCATTCTACCAAAGGCCTCCCTTTCCGTCTCGCTGCCGCGGCGATCGGTGCGACATCGACCGAGCGGTTCTCGCTTTGCGTTGCAGACCGGAGAACCGTCGGTATTGACCTACGCCGGGCCGGCGCACATAGTGTAGGCCGTATGAACATCGGGCTCATCGGACTTCCCAGGGCGGGGAAAACGACCGTTTTTAACGCGCTCACGGGCGCCGGCGCCGACACCACATCCTACTCCGGTGCAAAAGTCGAACCTAACCTCGCGGTCGTGGAGGTAGCCGATCCGAGGGTGGATCATTTAGCCGGACTCTACCGTCCCAAGAAGACCGTGTACGCGACGATCGGGCTTGTCGATTTCGCCGGGCTCGCGGGCGCAGGGGGAGACTCCTTTACCCCCGATGCGCTCAACCGCATCAAGACCTGCGACGCGCTTGCGGTCGTGCTGCGTCATTATGTCGATCCCGTGGTAGACGCGGAGTTCGGTCCCGCCGAACCTGCCGCGGATTTCGAGAAAGTGTTCTCCGAGCTGCTCCTTACCGATCAGATCGTGGCCGAGCACAGGATCGAACGACTTGAAGAGGACAGGAAGAGAGGGAAAAAACCGGCAAACCCCCGAGAGGAGCGGATTCTCCGGACGCTTATCGAATTGCTCGATTCGGGTGCTCCGATCGGACGGAGCGAGCTTGACGATGAAGCGACGCGGATCATCTCCGGTTTTCAGTTTCTGACCGGTAAACCGATGTTCGCGGTGCTCAACTCCGACGAGGAGCGATACGGTTCGAACGATCTTTCTCTTCCCGTTCCGGTTATCGAGTTTGCGGGCGAGTTCGAGGCCGAGCTTGCCGCTCTGGATCCCGGGGAAGCCGAAGAGTTCATGAAGGATGCCGGCATCGGGGAATCGGCGCGCTCCAGATTGACCACCTTCGCCTACGACATGCTGGGGTACGTCAGTTTTTTTACCGTGGGAGAGGATGAAGTGCGCGCGTGGACGCTTCGCAAGGGATCGACCGCGGTCGAGGCCGCCGGGGTCATCCACAGCGACCTCGCCCGCGGTTTTATCCGCGCCGAGTGCTTCCGCTGCGAAGACGTACTTGAACACGGGAGCGAAGCCGAACTCAAAAAACGCGGGCTGTTCCGTCTCGAGGGCAAGGAATACGTCGTTCGCGACGGCGACGTGCTTTCGATTCGCTTCAGCGTGTAGCTCTCTACTTGTCGCGCCTCATGGTGTACTCCAGCAGCGCGCCAAGCGTGCGCCGCCCGCGCTCGCTCGCGCCTTCCAACGCGGCGATCGCGCGCCGGGCCGACGATGCGTACCGCGCGGCCGTTTTTTCTACGCTCGTTCTCGCGCCGCTCGATTCGACAAGCGCGCGAATCCATTCGATGTCGTCGTCGCCGGCCGCGCGGTTTCCGAAGATTTCGGCGAGACGTTTCCGGTCGGCGGCGTCGACGCATTGGATCAGCGCGGCGTAGTGCATCGTTTTCTTCCCTTCTCTCACGTCCGAACCGATCGGTTTTCCCGCACCGGCCTGATCTCCGAAAAGTCCTATCTCATCGTCCCTGATCTGAAACAAGACGCCCATCTGTTCGCCTATCCGCTCAAGCGCGGCGATAAGCGACTCATCGGCGCCGCCGAGGACGGCGCCGATCATCAAAGGAAGCGAAAAAGTGTAGCGGCCCGTTTTGTACAAGTAGACCTTGAGCGTCTCCTCGGCGACCGCCGCGCCGCTCTCGGCGAAGCGGAGAAGAGCGCCCCGGTAGACGTCGGCCATCTGCGCGATTCCGACGTATTGAAGCTCTCGCGAGCTCAAGGCGCCGATGCGGGTTCGCGCCGCCTCGTCGACGCGAAGTCCGGCGAGAATTTCGAAGGCGATAAAAAAAGCGATGTCCCCTACGCATATTCCCAGACTCTGGCCGACGTGCAGGTCGTCGGTGATGCCCTCGGAGCGCGCGCGGACGCGAAACTGTTCGTATATCGAATCCCGACCACGTCGTGTGGCGTCCCTGTCCATAATATCGTCGTGCCCCAGGAGCGCGCTTTGAAAAAGCTC
>JAJRYZ010000305.1 GCA_024275515.1 Spirochaetota bacterium | reverse complement strand
GGCAGGCTCGTTGTTGAAGCCTCGAAGACCGGCGACGAGGTCCGCTGGGTACTGCCCGGGTTGCGCAAGTAGGACCCCGCGGTATTCGGCACACCTCCGGTGCGGCCGGCGGCCGAGGACGTTTTCGTCGGGCGTTATCTACGGTGGTTGGACGATCACGGGTTCCGGGTCGACCGTGGTTTTTGCCGTATGAGCGGCCAACGAAGTAGGAATCTACGTCCTTTCTGGTCACAAGGTTGTAGATGATACAGTGAATTCATCGATACAACGAAAGTCGGGTTGTGATTTGCATATTCCTGTGCATTATTGGAGAGTAGCAAACGTTTTTGCCGTTTTCTTTGCGTTTTTTCCACAATAACAAAGCAACCTGTTGACACATAGGCCGAAACAAACTACTTTTTCTTGAAATAGAGCGATAAAGGGAGAATGCATGACAAAAACACTCCGATCCGGCGCGGAAGTTTTGGTAGATGTGATTCATCAGGAAGGTGTCGAATACATTTTCGGCTATCCCGGCGGCGCGGCAATCCCCATCTTCGACGCGCTTGTCGATTCGCCCATCAAACATGTCCTGAGCAGGCACGAACAAGGGGCGACGCATATGGCCGACGGCTTCGCCCGCGCTACCGGCAAGACCGGCGTCGTCGTCGTCACCTCCGGACCGGGCGCGACGAATACGATAACGGGTATTATGACCGCGCACATGGATTCGGTGCCGATGGTCGTCATTACCGGCCAGTCGGCCACGCAGCAACTGGGACTCGACGCTTTTCAGGAGGCGGACGTGTCGGGGATATCGTACCCGGTCGTCAAACACTCGTATCTGATAAAGCGGGCCGACGACATTCCTCGCATCGTCAAAGAGGCCTTTCACATTGCGCGGACCGGACGTCCCGGACCGGTTTTGATCGATCTTCCCAAGGACGTATCCAATGTGATGATCGAACCGAACTACAACGAGGAGTACCACCTCCCCGGATACGTCGTGCCGAGGGAAGGCGCACTCGAAGACATTGAACGGGCCGCGGAGCTGCTTCATCGAGCCCGGCGACCCGTGCTTCTCGTCGGACACGGCGCGGTCATTTCGGGCGCCGAAAAGGCGGTAACCTATCTCGCCGAGAAAATGCAGATACCGGTCGCCAACACGCTTCTCGGAAAAGGATGTTTTCCCGAAACGCACATGCTCAGCGTCGGGATGCCGGGGATGCACGGCACCGCCTACGCGAACAAGGCTCTCGCCGAGTGCGATCTCGTCATGTCGATCGGCTCGCGCTGGGATGATCGAATCGTCGGCAAGACCGAGACCTTTTGTCGGGACGCGATCAAAATACATGTCGACATCGACCCGGCGGAGATCAACAAAATGATCGAGGTCGACTGTGCGATCATCGGTGACGCGCGCCACGTCGTCGAAGCGGTCGCGTCGATGGCCGAAAAGGGAGACACCGCGGCGTGGCTCAAACAGGTCGCCCGCTGGAAACGCGAGTTTCCGATTAGGTATCGCAAGGAGGGGAAACTCAAGGCGCAACACGCGATCGACGAGATGTACAAACTCACCGAGGGCAAGGCCATCCTCGTAACCGACGTCGGCCAGCACCAAATGTGGGCGGCTCAGTATTACCTGACAAGCGAACGGTTCAAATGGATCTCCTCCGGCGGCGCCGGCACGATGGGTTTCGGATTCCCCGCGTCGATAGGCGCTCAGTTCGGCCGGCCGAACGAACTCGTGGTCGCCATAGTCGGCGACGGCGGATTCCAGATGACGCTCGCCGAGCTCGCGACCGCGACTCTCCACAAGCTTCCCATCAAGGTGCTGTTGATCAACAACCACTACCTGGGAATGGTCAGGCAGTGGCAGCACATGTTCTACGACAACCGGCTTTCGGGAGTGAATCTCGAAGGAAACCCGAACTTCGTCAAGCTGGCGGAAGCCTACGGCGCCAAAGGCTTCCGTATCAAACGGAGCGCCGACGTGCGGCGGGTACTCTCGGCCGCGCTCGAATACTCGGACGGTCCGTGCATTATCGATGTGGAAGTGGAGAAAGAAGACAACGTATATCCGATGGTTCCCGCCGGCGCCTCGCTGCGGGACATGATCCTCGAGCCCCCAAAAGCGACGAAAGCCTCGGCGGAGGTCGCGACTCCCGCTTCGACCGCACGATAGGAGAACGACGTGGCACAAACAAACGTAACAAACGCACAGGAGATCGCCGGATCGAACGGCACGAAGAAACACGCGATCAGTCTCTATGTCGCCAACAAGCCGGGAGTGCTTATTCGTATCGCGCTGGTTTTCGCCCGACGAGGCTACAATATCGACAGCCTCGTCGTCTACGGTGCGCATGATCCGGCGTTCTCTCAGATTAATATCGAGGCGACCGGAGATGAAAAAACACTCGACCAGATACTCAAACAGCTCAACAAGCTCGTGGACGTTGTTCACGCACGCGACAACACCGTCGAGGACGTTATCACACGCGAGTTCGCGTTGATGAAAGTCGCCTGCCTGCCGGAGAAACGCGCAGAGATTCTGCAAGTGGCCCACGCGTTCGAAAGCGAATCGATCGACCTGACCGATCGTACCGTGACGATCCAGGTCTCGGGCGATTCGAAGAAAATCGATTCGGTCCACAAAGTGTTCAGCACCTACGGCATCGTCGAGATGGTCCGTTCGGGGAAGATCATTATCGCCAGGGGAGAACGTCCGACGTCGTAGTCGTTCAAGAATGAGGTGAGCAAGGACACCGGCGGGGCGATGCGAGTGGCTTTCGAGCCGTAAAGACGGTCGCTATTTCCGCCGCCAGATCGACCGGTCGAGGTCTTCAAGGTCGGCATCGAGCGAATCGATTATCTCTTGGGAGAACGCCCCGCCCCGAAGTCGGGACAGCGCAAGACTACCCTGCAGCGAAGTGATGCGTCTTCGGACGGGCAGTATCCTGTGCAGGTAGAACGAAGCGAAGTCGATCAGCTCGAACGGACCGACAAGTTCGAGCGGTTCGGTCATGCGGCAGGCGACGCTCCTCCCGTCTCTGACCGCCTGCAGAATACCGCGGACATCGAGCCTTTCGGCCATGACGAGCGTACAACAATGAAGCGGTACGCTTTCCGTCCACGAATGAGAGTCCGAGACGCCGACCACGGGCACACGCTTCGAACGTTCCGCGATCTGGAGAAGCCGGTTGACCACATACGCCGAGTTGTCGCCGACCGAGATGGCCTCTACCGCGTCGACTTCTCGATCTTTGAATGTCTGTTCGATGGCGCCGGCGTCGAGATTGACCGGATTCGCCCAATAGGGATGGGCGTAGACCACGAGCGCGCCCAGTTCCTTGGCTTTTCGCACCTTCCAGACCCCTTCGGCATAGGGAAGGAGATCCACATTCGGATCCACGCCACGCGCTCGTAACTCCGCCGCGATCGCATCGACCTCTTCGAGGGATCGATCGCCGCCCGCGACAAAAGCATCGCAGACTCCGCCCGTGTGCCCGATAGCCACGTAGTGGTAGTGATGATAGTGAGGCGATACGCCGTCGGTTCCACGCACTACCTCGCGTTTCGGATGCATCTCCTCTCCGGTAAGCAAAAGCATATTCGACCCCAGGGTCGCGCCGACCTCGCGAATCATCCGCCGCGACGACTCGTAGCACCAGTGATCGGTGAGAGCGAAGAAATCGAAACCGAACGTACGCGCTCGCATCGGAAGATACGCCGGCTCCTGCTTCCCATCGGAGAATGTTGAGTGTGAGTGCAAATCGCCGACGAAAGGTCGAAACCTCTCGAGGTTCTCCGGCAATACATATATCGCGATGGTGAACGGGACGTTCCTTCTCTTGTCGTCGTCGCTCTCGACCGTCAGCAGCCACTCCCCCGTGATGTCCGGCGTGAACGCGATCGCCAATGTCCCGTCGGCTGCCGCTCGGACCGTCCCGGTGAACGGCAGCTTGCGGCGCTCGGTGGTTGCGTAGAAAAACATCGACGTCAACGAGTAGCGGTATTCGTTGCCCAGGATCAGACGTGTATGGGCGTATTCGCCCGATACGAATAACTCGCCGGACCACGATTCCGGAAGGACTCTCGGCGAGACGCGGTATTCTGCTGTTTCGGCGATGCTGTCCGGCACGGTGCTGTCTCCACGTGTTGATCTGCGACCAAGTCGCAGTATAGACGACCATCGCTGAAGCGGCGAGAACCTTAGCTCATAACCTGTCCGACCCCTTGAACAAGTCCACCCACAACAGAGAGACATACAGGAAACTGCTCGCCCGCAAAAAACCGCGTCCGGCCATCGCTTTCGCAGCGAGCAGGACGATCATCATTAACAGAATGAAGGAGCCCGACAGCATTTTTTGCTCAGAGAAAAAAACGACGCCGATTGCCGGCAAGGCCACGGCAACCAGGAGAGCTATAATCATTGCGCGCGACACACGCCCCGTCCGGGTCTTGGTCTCATCGTCGGGAAAGAGAGGACGGGGAAAAAGCGTTTCAGCGCCCCAAAACAATTGTACACCGGCGGCCGGACGGCAATTCGAAATCAGGCACACCAGATTTCGAATTGCTCACCCGTCGACCGCCGCATTGACCAACCGGGACGAAGCGCGTAGGCTTGGGCGCAGACAATCGACACGGGAATCACCGCATGGGCAAGAACCTCTTCGACAAAGTCTGGGACGCGCATCGGGTAACGACGCTTTCGTCGGGCCACGATCAGCTGTTTATCGGGCTCCACCTTATCCACGAAGTCACCTCGCCGCAGGCGTTCGGAATGCTTGCCGACCGCGATCTGAAGGTCCTGTATCCCGATAGGACGTTTGCCACCGTCGATCACATCGTTCCGACCGACAATCGAAAACGTCCGTTCGCCGACCCGCTTTCCGAAGAGATGATCGTGGCGATCGAGCGAAACGTTCGTCGGTTCGGAATCCGTTTCTTCGGCCTCGATTCCGAGCATCACGGAATCGTTCATATCATTGGCCCGGAGCTGGGGCTGACCCAACCGGGAATGACAATCGCCTGCGGCGACTCGCACACCTCGACGCACGGCGCGCTCGGCGCCATCGCTTTCGGAATCGGAACCTCGCAGATTCGCGACGTACTGGCTACCCAGACGCTCAGCATGACCCGTCCTCGGGTCCGCAGAATTCAAGTCGACGGTAGTCTCGGTCTCGGCGTCTACTCCAAAGACATAATCCTCAAGATCATCGAGTCGCTCGGCGTAAACGGCGGAATCGGTTACGCCTACGAATACGCGGGAAGCGCGATCGAATCGCTCGATATGGAAGCGCGGTTGACCATCTGCAATATGAGCATCGAAGGCGGAGCGCGCGCGGGATATATCAATCCGGACCGGACGACGGTCGAGTATCTTCGTGGAAGACCGTTTAGCCCGCAGGGCGAAGAGTTCGAACGCGCCGCCGCGTGGTGGCTCTCAACGGCGTCCGACCCGGACGCGACCTTCGACGATGAAGTTACGCTGAAAGCCGAAGAGATCGAGCCGATGGTCGCATGGGGAATCACGCCCGGGCAGGCGACCGGTGTCGGACGGAAGCTTCCGAAGCTCGCCGACCTGGCCGACGATGTCCGGGACGGCGTGGCGAAAGCCTACGAGCATACGGGGTTTGAAGAAGGAGCGCCGGTGGCGGGGATCGAGATCGACGTGGCGTTTATCGGCTCGTGTACCAACGGACGAATCTCCGATCTTCGGGAGGCGGCGAAAATCGCCGAAGGAAGACGCGTCGCCGCAGGCGTCAAAGCGCTCGTGGTGCCGGGGTCGGCGCAGGTGAAAAGGGAGGCCGAGAGCGAAGGTCTCGACCGGGTTTTTCGGGAGGCCGGTTTCGAGTGGCGCGAGCCGGGGTGCTCGATGTGTCTTGCGATGAATCCCGACAAGCTTTCCGGGCGGGAGATATCGGCAAGCTCGTCGAATCGCAATTTTATCGGTCGGCAAGGTTCGCCCACCGGAAGAACGCTTCTGATGAGCCCGGCGATGGTCGCCGCGGCGGCCGTCAACGGGCGCGTTACCGACGTCCGGGAGCTTTTGTAAATCGAAGAACGTCGATCCGAACGGCGCCGGATGCAGGTCGCGGCGCTACAGTCAATGGAAGATGAGCCGGTAATTATGGAAGAAATGAAACGAAATCGTATCGAAGGTCGAGCGATTCCTCTGCGGGGAGACGATATCGACACCGACAGAATCATCCCCGCCCGATACCTCAAATGCGTGACCTTCGATGAACTGGGCGCCTACGCATTCTACGACGAGCGCTTCGATCCGGACGGGAACGAGAGGCCGCATCCGTTCAACGATCCGAAGTTTCGGGGCGCCGAGGTGCTGGTGGTAAACAAGAACTTCGGCTGCGGCTCATCGCGCGAACACGCGCCTCAATCGCTGATGCGCATGGGAATCCGCGCGATCGTCGGCGAATCGTTCGCCGAGATTTTCGCCGGGAACTGCACGGCTCTCGGGATTCCTGCGGCAACCTCCGACTCGGACGGCATCGAACGGCTCATGAACGCCGTCGAGGCCGATCCCGCGGCGTCGGTATGCGTCGATCTTGAGAGCCGAACGGTCTCGATTCGCGACGACGATTTGTGTATTGACATTACGATGCCCGAATCGTATCGAACGAGTCTCTTGCAGGGCGCCTGGGACACGACCGCCGCGTTACTCGCCAATCTTGACGCCGTTCGCGCCGTGCGGCAGCGGCTTCCCTATACTCGCGGCTACTAGGCACCGTTCAACGAAACATCGCCGCTCCATCTTTGCTATTTCTCGCCGTGCGGGGTACACTTCTCATGCAGGAGGAGCGATGAATCCAAAGATGCCGAGCATGCGAGCGGCTTTTGTTGTTGCCGTTTTTTTGATGGCGAGCTTTGCGGTTTCGGCGGTCGATCTTACCGTCGAATATATCGACGGTTTTCTGGATGTCCGCGACGGCGATACGTGGGTCGAGGTTTTCGTGGGCGACGTCGTCGACGAAGATGCGGTCATCAGGCTTGATGCAGACTCGATCGCCGAGCTCAACGCTCCCGGGATCAAACTGATGCTCACCAAACCTGGAATCTACGCGGTGTCCGATCTCGTCGAAGCGTTCGGAGAACAACGCTCGGTCGGACTCGCATCGATGGTCGGCGGCAAGGTCGCCTCGCTGTTTACCGAGAAGAAAAGCACCGGCCAGGCGGCGGTTATGGGCGTACGCGGAGCAAAGTCCGAATCGTCGGTCAAATGGATGACCGGGGATACCGCCGAACTGATAAACACAGGCAAATCGCGACTCGAGGAAAACGATCTCGACGCGGCCCTGGTGTCCTTCGAGGAAGCGTACGACTTCGCGGAAATCGACGAAGAGACCGAGGTTCTCTTCTATCTCGCTTACACATCGTATCTCATGGGCAACTTGCGGGGCGCGGTCGCGTATCTGGGCGACATTATCGACGTCGATCCCGACGCGAAGTTCTTTCCCAACCTCTATCTTTTGAACGGACAGGTACTTGCCGAGACGTTCGCCTTCGAAGACGCCGTTGCGTGGCTCGAGGCTCATCGAAACGCTCCGTCGCTCGACGATTCGGTACGTCAAACCGGATTGTTTCTCGAAGGAGTGAGTTACAAGGCGATGAAGGATCTCGAACACGCGAAACGGGCTCTGGAGGATTCGCGACGGATCGATCCGACCAGCGACGTCGGCAAAACGGCCTCCTCGTTGTTGTCCGAGCTCGAATAGCTCCGCGCCGGCTCACGGTCCGGAACCGCCGAATCGCCGCGAAAACGACAATCCTACGCCGGCTGCAGGCGGCGAGTCTCAATTCGGCGACGCAAATCGAGAATCGCTCCTGATGCGCGCTTGAATTTGCACCGACGTCGGGTCATAGTCTTCGTATGGCCGATCACGCCGACATAACGAGAAAAAAAGCCGTGCTCGGAGGCGTGCCGCTCCTCGCCGACCTTACCGCTTCGCAGTTGCAGCTTGTCGCGGCGCATTCCTCTCTCCGGAGCTTCGAAGCCGGTGCGACGATACGCGCCCCGGGAAGCCTCGACAATCGACTGCATGCGATAGAGACGGGAAATGTCCTCGTCGCACATCCGGAAGCGGCGGGCGGCGAACGGGTTCTTGCCACATATATCGATGGAGAGAGCTTCGGCGAGCTCGATCTTTTCGGATCGGAACCCGGGGAATACACCGTCAGGGCCGTCACGCACACGGTACTCTGTTCGTTTCCCGCTCCCGACGAGCAGGTGGAGGAGGTGCTCGCGGTCGACCCGGCGCTCGGCGCCGAGCTGGTGGAGCGGCTCTTGCGCGAAATCGGAGAACGCACGAGATCGGCAAACGCTCTGGTTTCCGAGAAAGCGCCGTGGATCGAGGGACTGCGACGACAGATACTTACCGATAAACTCACCGGGCTGCCGAACGCGACATACCTCAAACAGGAGATGCCGGGGATTATCGCGAAGAACGGCGGAGACGCGGCTATACTGATGATCAAACCGGACAACTTCAAACAGATAAACGACACCTACGGGCACGACGCCGGCGACGCCGTCTTGATCCGGCTCGCCTCGACGGTACGTTCGGAAGCGGAAGAAGGTATGTGCGCGCGTTTCAAAGGCGACGTCTACTGCCTGATCGTTGCCGACGGCAAGGAGGCCGACTCGCGCGCGCAAAGCGTCCTGGATGGTGTGCGAGCGCTTGATCTGAGCGATTACACCCGAGGCGACGGTTTCGTCTTGACCGCGAGCGTGGGAATGGCCTGCTGCACGGAAGAGACGGTCGAACGGGCTTGCGAACGCGCCTTCTCGAAAGTCATGCAGATCCGGGAAGAGGGGGGAGATCGGTTTGACTGGAGCCGATAGATGCAATACCAGCCTGCTAAGATCGGTCGGCATTTGTGCCGATCTCTCGGAAGACGAGCTCTCCGAGGTCGGCCGGCGTCTTCGAAGTGAAGAGTTTCGCGCCGGGTCGTGCGTCTTTCGGCAAGGCGATCCGGGCGACCGGCTCTATCTCGTGGAAACGGGACGCGTATCGATAACCGTCGCTCGGTCCGACGGGAAGGAGATGACGATGGCCACCTTCAAACCGGGAGCCTTTTTCGGCGAGCTCTCGATCATCGACGGCGCGCCGCGTTCCGCCGGTTGCCGCGCCGAAGTTTCGAGCCGCCTGCTATCGCTCGACAAGACGTCCTTCTACGAGCTCAAGCGCCGCCACCCGGCGGTCGCGTTCAAGATCATGCGTCGAATGCTTCTCGACGCGAAGAGCCGCATGCTCAACACGAGTGCGTTTCTGTCGGAGTTGGTACAGTGGGGCGAGGAGGCGCGGAAGCGCGCGATTACCGATGAGCTCACCGGGCTGTACAACCGGCGACATCTTGACGAAACGCTGGAAAACGCGGTCGGAGCGGCGCGGCTTAACGGCGCACCGCTCTCGCTGGTAATGGTCGACCTCGATCATTTCGGCGCGATCAACGAGCAATACACACAGGCGGTGGGCGACGTCGTAATAAAAGAAGTCGTCGGCGTGTTCAGGCGCTCGCTTCGAGCCGGCGACATCGCGGCGAGATACGGCGGCGACGAGTTCAACCTCGTCCTTCAGGGCACGGACGCGCCTACCGCGGTCGAAGTCTGTTCGACGATATGCAACCGCGTCGCCGCGCTCGACGTGCTCCGTAGTAAAGGCGGGACGATCGATCGTGTGACGACGAGTCAGGGCGTCGCAACTTTTCCCGAAAACGCCGATCGTGCCGCCACGCTGCGAGAGGCGGCCGACGCGGCCCTGTACGCCGCCAAGGAAGCCGGGAGAAACCGCGTCGTCCACGCGTCCGCCGAAACGGGTGAAGGAGCATGATGTGTCGAAACACGAGATCGTCTCGATTCGACGCAAAAATGATATAGCCGCAAACATAATTGACCGCCTTACCACCGGACGATGCTTTCTGATGCTTGGTCACGCCAACCCCGACGAGGACTGCATCGCCGCCATGGTCTCTTTCGGTCTGCTCGTATCGAAGTTCGACAAGCACGCGTTCATCTACATCGACGGGAAGCTCCAGGAACAGCATCACTACCTGTTGAACATCTGCAAACACAACTCGATCGAAGTTCTGCGCGATCGTTCGGCCGAGGTCCCGGTATCGGAAATCGATACGATCGTGGTATGCGACACACCGAAACCGACGATGGTGGCGGCGCCGGATGCGGTGGCGCCGCTGTTCGCCGACGAAGCGCGCGGCGAGAGCGGGGTCGTCGTCATCGAGTTCGACCACCATCTCGCCGCGGATTCGGCGTACATCGGAGACGCGGATTATGCGTTGGTAACCGAAGCCTCGTCGGCGTGCGAGCTCGTCGGCTACACGGCGTTCAAACTATCCGATCGCACCGAGCTGCTCGCCGAGTATCGAATAGACGACCTGTTCTCGCGCAACTTCGTTCTGTCGGTTCTCACCGGTATCATCGGCGATTCGAAAATGGGGAAATTTCTCAAATCCCGGCGGGAACGCCGATTCTACGAGATATTCAGCACGATGTTCAACGACCTGCTTACCGCACAGACTACTCGGGCCGGAAACTTCTCGAACAAAGAGGAGGTGTTTACCGAGCTCATCCGGCTGTCGGCCGAGGAGGAGGCTTGCTACGCGTACATGACCGAGCATGCCGCGTATTCGCCTTCGATAGGCTACGTTGTGCTCGACGAAGGGGAGTCGCGTGCGATGACCGATCGCTTCGATACCGAAACGGTCGTGTCGGTCTCCCGCGCCATTGCGGATTCACTCGCCGAAAAGAGCGGGAAGCTCAGCCTGGCCGGATACTACGACGCCACGGGAGGTCTGGTGCAGTTCCGTGTACGGCGCAGCCGGCATTTTAAATCCTACGATGTCCGCAGAATAATCGAGCTGTTCGACTTTTCGAACGGCGGTGGCCATGAAGGGGCGATCGGCTTTCGGATCGATCGAGACGAAATCGACGACGTGCGCCGCTTCACAGCCCGGCTCATCGCGGGAATCGAACGCGATATCGCGAACCCTTAGCAGGTCGTCGGGGCCCGGTAATACGGACGCCGGTTTCGCCGGTTCCCGATGCGCGTGATGTGTGCCGCCGGTGCCGTCCGCACTACCGGTATTTTGCTTTGAGCGTTTTCCCCTGTGAAGCGCTCCGGACCGCCAGATCGAGAATGTGGACCGGCCTTCTCGCCCACTCGGGGGTAATGACCAACTCGGCGCCGTCGACCAGGTGCGAGGCGATGTTGCGGTAGAACCGCCACTGCTCGCTCTCCGGATTCGCGCCACGCTCCCGGACGATCGACTTCGATTTCGGTCGAATCGATTCCCAATTGGCATGGTCGAACAGATAGGTACCTGCGGTGCCGGTAATCTCGAGCCAGTCGGGTTTCGTATTCGTCTCGATAGCGCTGATCCGCAGCGACAGAAAAGTCCCGTTGGCGAATCGGACGATCGCGGTCGCTTCGTCCTCGTTGACGTCGTCACGCCACGACGTCTTGCCGCTCCACACGCCGTGGGTTGCAAATCCGGAGACCTCGACGATTTCCGAATCGATCAACTGCAGCGAATACTCGAGCAGATGCACGCCCCAGTCGAATAGAATCCCGCCGGATATCGAACGGCTCGAACGCCACCAGTTGCGCGGCTTGGCCCACCCGCCCATGTGTGCGTCTATCCTGACGATCTCGCCGACGGCGCCCGAACGGATCTTTTTGAGCGCCCCGAGTATGCAGCCGTCCCAATGACGGTTGTGGTAGGTAGACAGCAACACGTCGTTTTTTTTGGCGGCGGCGATCATCCGATCGCACTCGGCGGTCGTGACGGCGAACGGTTTTTCCACGACGACATGCCGACCCGCCCGCAAACACTGGACGGCGATGGGAGCGTGGGTGTTGTGCGGCGTGATGACGATAACGAAGTTCGTAGGCGATTTTCGGAGCATCGCCGTGACCGATGTGTATGTTTCGATACCCGGGAAATCGGCTTCCGCGACCGACAACCGTGACGCGTCGAGATCGACCACCGCCGTCGGCGTCATCCCGGCTTCGCGACACTCCTCGAGGTGCTTCTTGCCCATGTTGAACGCGCCCCCGTATCCCACAACCGCCACGCGGATGTCGGAGGCGCTCTCGTGCATTGTCATTGCATCAATACTCCTGTCTACAAATCTGCCCGTTGCCATCGGCCGACCACAAGGCGTCGACCGCGCCGGACAGTTTAGCCGGGAATACCGGCGGAGAGCAACCAACCGAAATTTCTGATTCGCTTGAAGTTCGACCCCCACGACGCTAATTTCATATCATGCTCGAACCGACCGTCCGCAGGCTCGCTCCGATAATGGCCCTCATGCTCGCGGCGACCACGCTTTCTGCGAAATCGGTCGTCGTCGACACGATTATCGGATACAACGGTCTGGTCAAGCTCGGAACGTGGAACCCGGTCATAGTCGAGCTTGAAAATACGGGCGCTTCGGGGCGATTTACACTGTCGGTCGAGGTCCGAAAAGGTACCTCCTACCGAGCGAGCCGGACGCTTACCTTCTCGGAGGGCGTCGAGCTCCCGGCAGGATCGAGAAAGCGACTCGATTTCGCGGTACCTATCGAAAGCGCGGCGCTTCCGATTCGGATCGTCCTCCGTAATGAGGACGAAGTTCTCTCCGAAAGGGAACACGGGATTCTCGGCAAAGTGGTGCGAGCGCCTCTGGTTGTTGCGTTGAGCCGTAGCTCCGCCTTCGATTTCCTCATACCCGACTCCGTTGTGGCGTATCCGCATCCGGAGCTGCTTCCGGCACGCTGGGATGCGTACCTTGCGGTAGACGTGCTTGTTTTTCACGACGCGGAACTATCCGGACTGTCCAACGCGCAAACCGAGGCGATCGCTCGATGGATCGACTTCGGCGGAACACTTCTGGTGGTGGGAGGCTCCCGCCCGCGCTCCGATCGTGCGCTCTCGTCTCTGCTCCCGGTGGATTTCGCAGGGCTCACCCGCATCGCCCCGGCGGAGGCGTATCGGGCGCTGGGAATCGAGCCTCCCGCGGAGGCGCGGAACGAGGCGAGCGTGCCGGCAACTAGATTCGCGGGCGAGGATGCATTTGTCGTACGACACGCGCGCGGGAACGGTCGGGTCGTCGTCGTCGCGTTCGACATTGGAAACGATCGATTCGGCGACCCGGCCGACCGAAAACGGATATGGCGGAACCTTACCGCCGAGCGCACGTCGGTCGATATCGATACCCGGGTCGGGCGTGTCTTCGAAAACCCGATGATGTCCGCGCTGCTCTCCACCGCCGAAACCGAACCGACCCGACTCTTCTATCTCGGCGCGGCGGCGGCGTATTTGGCGATCGTTTTCGCTCTCCTAACGTTTCTCAAACGCGCTCCGCGATCGGTGCTGCGTTGGGTCGTCTTCGCGTTCGGAATCGGAGCGCCGGCGATTGCGGCGCACTACGGGTTCAACCGCGCGCTCTATCCACGGGCGTATATGGTCGCAACGACATCGGTTGCCGAGTATCGTTCCGGCGCCGAATATGCACGAGTCACGACCGACCTGGCGATAGTTTCGACGACGAAATCACGCTACCGAATCGAGGTCGGAAGCGATCCGATGATTGTCCTCCCCCGGACGCGTCGCCGGCTTCTCATCGACTCTTCCCGAGGGGTAAGCGCGGTAGTAAGCGAACATCCGCGGCCATGGACGCACGACGCGTTTCGTATCGAAGAAATGACGCCGATGCGCTTCGAAACGTACACCGAGCACGACGGCACCTCTTTTCGGGTGCGGGTAGAGAACCGGACCAAGTATCTGTTTCTGGGTGGGGTTTTCATGTACCGGGGCGTGGCCTACAGAACCGGACCGCTCGCCCCGGACGGCGCGGTGGAGCGGAGCTTCCGCGTCTCAACGGCGCCTGTCGGAACCTCGCTCTCTGAGCTCTATGAAGAGCGCGAGCCGCTCGACGCGGTCGTGCAGGCGGGGCTGATGCGGTTGCTCGTCGAAGATCGTCAACGGGCGCTCCAGGAAGAGGGAATGGTCTTTTTCGTCGGTTGGTTCGCCGAGCCGCCGACGGAGATCCGGCCCGAAGAACACTTCCGCTTCTCGACCGACTCGAGTATGGTCGTCGTGGTCATCGACCCGGAGGCGACGGGGCGTGTTTAGTCTGGTATTCGCCGAATCGATTCAGACCCACTTCAGCGGCAAAGCGACGATGCGCGCGTATCGGGTCTACCTCGCTACGATAGCTCTCGTCATTCTCCTCTGGTGGCCGGTCAATCATTGGAGTTACTTCATTCAGTTCGGATCACGCCCGGCGACTTTTGCACTGGCGTTGTTTACCTCCTTCGGCGGCATGCTCTACTTCGCGTTACGCAATCCGCGTGCCGACTCGCGCGTCGCTTCCGACGCCGAGCGATGGATACGCCACGCCGGCATCGCGCCGCTCGCGTTCTACGCCGGCACGATGCTTTTTTCCCTCTTCTATCTGCTCTTTCTCGCCGCGCTTTCCTTCCCTCTCGTTCTTACCTCGCTCGCGGTGTCGGGCGCCGATCTCTCGACATGCCTCACGGCCGGGCTCATCGCCGCCATGTTCGCCTTTACGATACGTGTTTGTCACCAAACGACGCTGGTGGCGCTGCCGAATCGCGGAGGCGTGAGGTTTCTCATCGTCGCGGCGGTGCTGTTGTTCTTCTTCCTATTCAGCGTTCGCGGAATGCCGTATGCCAACCCCGTCATTTCGCTGCAAAGCATCATCGCCGGCGAAAACGCATCCTCGCTGGTGAGCCCCGAATTCGGAACCGTGCGTTTTCGCCGACAGTCGATTCGCAGCGGAGCGGTTTCGGTGACGGTCGTCTCGGTCGTCTACGCCGCGACGCTCATCGTGGCGGCCCGAAGGTTCGGGAGAACGAAATGAACGCGACGCGGAGACTTCTTCGGACGGTTCGCAGACGCGAACGACAAAGATTGCTGGTGAGGTACCTCGTGCACGCCCTCATTGCAGCGGTCGTCGTTGGGATTTTCACCGGTCTGTTCGACATGATCTCTTCGGCGCCGGCGCCGATCATGACGGTGACGCTTGCCGCCGTCGGTGCGGCCGCAGCCGGGAGCCTTGTCGTGGCCTGCTTCAAAAGACTCGACACGAAGCGGCTCCTCGTCCGCGCCGAGCGCGTCATCGGCACCTCATCGTTGCTTATCACCGCGATGGAAATCGAAAGCTCATCGCCGAGCCACCCGTTCGCCGAAGCTCTGACGGAGCGCGCCGAGACGGCGGCGCGGCGCGCCTCGGAGGCGCGTCTCGAACGAGACGTCGTCCCGGTTCGCCCCCCGCGGCCGACGTTGCTGCTTCCGGTCCTGATGGTCGTCCTTTTTCTGGTCTATCTGGGCGCCGGGGAGCTGAGAGCACGCGCCGTCGATCCCCCGGTGCTCAACGCAGGAGCGTTTCTCGAAGAGTACGGCGACACGCTCGCCGCACGGGCCGAGGAGGATTCTCTTGCCGAGAGCCTTGCGATCGCCAAAGAGATGCAGCGCCTTGGGCGTGAGCTTCAAAACAACAGAGTCGACCGCGAGGACGTCGAACAGATGATCGCAGAGCTTTCCGAACGCGTGCGCGGCCGCGTGAGCGGACTTTCCCGCTCGGCGCAACCGGATGTCTCGCGGCCGCCCGATCGGGCGCCGACCCCGGAAGAGGGTCGGGCTGTCGAACGCGCGCCGTCCGCTTCACAGATCGAGCAACTCTACCGGGATCTCTTTCAAAAGAGACGGATAACCGACGAGGAGGCGGACTTTCTTGAGGAAACGCTCGAGAAACTCGACTCTCCCGAGGACGCGTCCGGCATCGACGCCGATGCGCTCGACCGCCTCGACGAGCTTGCTTCGAGGCGGAACCTGATGGAGGAGCGCGACGCGCTGGACTCGGCCGAACGGGCGCTCGAACGCGCGCGTCAATATCTCGACCAGGCCGACGCTCCGGCGGGAACGGCGCAAGGCCGCGAGAGCGGCGGGGGCGCCGAGCGCACACTCGAGCCGGGCGACGACGAGTCCGCTCCCGGGCGCCGGCCCGCCGGCGGGCGGAATGCGGCAAACGGAGAAAGCGGAGAGGCCGACGGGGAAGGGTCGAGCAGCGCCGGCGATCTTCCGGTCAAAGACAAAACCGACAGCGATTTCCGCCGCTCCGGAAACGTGGCGTCGACGCTCGGAGAGCTCTCCGGCGAGCTTACCTCCCGGGAAAGCGTTGTGCAGAGATTCGTCCGCACCATGCCGGAGGATTCGAAAACGGCCGCCGAGTTTCGCGATATTCGGCGCACCTACGCCGAGCAGATCGAGCGAGCGCTCGTGAGGGAGGCGGTCCCGATAGCGATGCGATCATACGTTCGCGACTACTTCCTACGGATAGGCGAGACCGACGTGAACGAAACAAACGGCAGGAGTTCTCATGAGTAACACGAAGAATGTGGAAGACAAGGCAGCGCTGATTCGCTCGCAACTCGCCGAAGTGAAGGCGGAGATCGGACGGGCGATAGTCGGACACGAACGAATCGTCGAGGATGTGCTGGTGTGCCTGCTCTGCTCCGGCCACGCGTTGATCGAAGGGGT
>JAJRYZ010000304.1 GCA_024275515.1 Spirochaetota bacterium | reverse complement strand
GTCTACTATCCCCCGCGTTTCTAGTACGGCTTTCCCGGTCCCCGATTCCGGCGAAAAGACGGTATTAAGAAACAAATGGTCGAAACATCGGTTCGCGGAACGGCATCGGGTGTCGTCGCAAAGCATCGACGTGGCGGAGCCGAACGTCCTTCGCCCGGACACGCGCGAAGCCTTTGCCTTGACCATACGGGACCTGTATATTATCGCATCCCCAGACACTCTCGATTCACAGGAATGAGATGCCGGCTCCCCGATTCGATTCGATCCGCAACATAGCGATAATAGCGCACGTCGATCACGGAAAAACCAGCCTTGTCGACTCGCTCTTTCGGCAGTGCGGAGTGTTTCGAGACAACCAGCCGGTTGCGGACCGCGTCATGGACCGCATGGAGCTCGAGCGAGAGCGCGGTATTACGATCGCCGCGAAGAACTGTTCCATCGAGTACAAGGGCGTAAAGATCAACATCATAGATACCCCCGGACACGCCGATTTCGGCGGAGAAGTCGAGCGTGCTCTTTCGATGGCCGACGGCGCCGTACTTCTCGTCGACGCTTCGGAAGGTCCGCTTCCGCAGACCCGGTTTGTGCTGACAAAGGCGCTCGAACAACAATTGCCGCTTGTCGCGGTCATCAACAAGATCGATCGAAAAGACGCGCGGCCGGCGGTTGTTCTCGACGAGATCACCGACCTTCTTATCGACCTTGACGCTTCCGAACGACAGTTGGGGTTCCCGGTACTCTACGCGATCGGCAGAGACGGTCTCGCCATGCGCGCGCATGATGAAGCGGGCGTGAACCTGGACGTGCTTCTCGATACGATCCTCGACGTCGTCCCCCCGCCGCAGACCGACCCCGCCGCGCCTTTTCAACTCCTCGTTTCCGACCTTGGGTATTCGGACTTCCTCGGTCGTCTAGCGGTAGGCAAAGTATACAACGGTCACGCAAGAGCCAACGACGCTCTTGCGTGCATCAACGCCGACAATGAGGCCGCTCCGTTGAAGCTCGCCAAAATCCAGGTCTATCACGGAATGTCCATCGTCGACGCGCCCGCGGCGACCGCCGGCGATATCGTCGTGCTCGCGGGAATCGAAGACGTCCACATAGGCGACACTATCTGTACCCGCGATCATCCGAAACCGCTCAGGCGCATAACCGTCGATGAACCGACGGTGTCGATGAAGTTCATGAAAAACACTTCTCCTTTCTCCGGCAAGGAGGGACGTTTCGTCCGGTCGAGCAAGATCCGCGAGAGATTGCGGAAGGAGACGTTGCAGAACGTCTCAATGAGCGTTTCCGACGGCGAAGATCCGGAGTGTTACATCGTAAGGGGCCGCGGCGAGTTTCAGATGGTAATTCTTATCGAAACGATGAGACGGGAAGGCTTCGAACTCACCGTCGGTCGTCCGGAGGTGATATACAAATACCGCGACGGCGGGAAGCTGGAGCCGATCGAACACCTGTTCATCGACTGCGAAGAAGCTTATATCGGGGTCATAACCGAAAAGCTATCGAGTAGGAAATCGCGCCTGCTGAGCATGATCAACCACGAACGAGGGAGAGTGCGCATGGAGTTCAGCAGTCCGTCGAGGGCGCTCATCGGGTATCGGGACGAGTTCCTCACCGACACGCGGGGAACCGGCATCATGAACTCCTATCTCTCCGGATACGAGCCGTATCGTGGAGATTTTCCCGAACGGCATTCCGGTTCACTCGTCGCCGACCGGCAAGGTCGCGCGGTTCCCTACGCGCTCTTCAACCTCGAGCCGCGCGGCAACCTGTTCATCGGCCCGGGCGATCCGGTATACGAAGGGATGATCGTCGGTGAGCACAGCCGCGAAAGCGATCTGAACGTCAATCCGTGCCGGACGAAGAAGCTCACGAACATGCGGGCGGCGGGAAAAGACGATGCGGTGGTTCTTACGCCGATAGTACCGATGACGCTCGAGCGCGCGGTGCAGTTCATTCGCGACGATGAGTCGATCGAGGTGACGCCTCGATCGATCCGTCTGCGAAAGACGGTCCTTCCGGCGGCGAAAAGGGGTTGACGGCGTCGGCTTCCTATGATACGCTGATGGTGTTCAGTTTTTAGAGCTATCCTCCAGCCGTGCGGGAGCCACCGCGCGTGTGGGCGATAGCTTTTTTTGTAGGACGAGTTTCGTGGCGGCCGACCGGTGTCGCGCACGGCGGCGATTACGAAAAGGAACCGCGACGCGTTGCGATAGATCACACGTCCCGCTGAGCCCGGGAGTCGACACCGGGAAGGGGCGGGACAACAAGGAGGTCAGGTATGATCGAACGAACACGGACGCCGACTCTTCGGAGGAACGGCATCTAAGAACTGAACACGCATTATGTTCGAATGCGTTCGAGGCCGTCCGTGGGGCGGCCTCGTTTTTTGTTCGATTTACTCGGCGATTATTCCGTTGTAGTCTGTACCGAATGTGGTTGCCGTGGTGAAGATCTCACCGGAGAATCGTGCGAGTATCCTCTATCTGATACGCTGGATTCTGATCGCACTCGTTGCCGGGGTGATCGGGAGTCTGCTCGTCGGGTTGTTTGAAATCGCGCTGTCCATCACGCAGGATCTGTTTTTGCGGTCGCGGCTTCCTATACCAATTGTCGCGATTCTCGGCGCGGTAATCACCGGTTCGCTGATCTACCGCGTGGAACCGGACGCCGCCGGCGAGGGAATGCCTACCTATATCACCGGGCTCAATCGTTTCGACGGCGCATTTCCGCTTTCGGCGACGATTATGAAAATTCCCGCATCGTTCATAACTCTCGCCACCTTCGGAAGCGGCGGTCTCGCCGGACCCCTCGGAATGATCTCGTCCGGAGTTTTGTCGCGGGTTTTTCGTCACGTCGACCGTCGCACCGCGGCGGTTTGCGGCGTCGCTGCCGTCATCGGAACGCTGTTCCATTCGCCGATCGGCGGAGGAATATTCGCGGTCGAGATCGTTCAGCGGGCGAACATGAGGTATCGTGATTTGTTTCCGTCGGTCCTTTCGAGCGCGATCGCCGTATGGATCGCGCGATTCGCCGGGTGGCGAGCGTTGCTGTCGGTCGACGCGCCCGGTTCGCCGATACCGCTGTCAACTATGGGGCTTCTTTTACTTCTCGCGGTCTGCGTGGGCTTGCTCGGCGGGATGTTTACCCGTCTTTATGCGCTTGTCGTGAGGGTGTTCAAAAGAAACGAAGGGAACGCGCTGATAAAGGTCGTGGTCGGCGCCGCGGTGGCTTCGGTTCTGGTACAGTTGATCAACCCGCGCCTCGCCGGCATCGCGCAGTCGATTACCGACGCGGTATTCATGGACGACAAACTCGCGATTTTCGGCGTATTACCTTCCGAGTCGCCGGTTTTCGTTGCAGCGCTTGTCATGTTGCTCGTTCGCGCCGTTGCCACCTGCGTAACTATCGGGTCGGGGATGAGCGCCGGTTTGCTCGGTCCTTCGATGACCATCGGGTTGCTCGCCGGCTACGCGTGGGCGTACGTTTTCGGCGTTCCGCCGGGTTCCACTTTGTTCTACGCCTGCCTGGCCGTGGGGTGCGCCGGCATCCTCGCCGGCTCGATGAACGTTCCCATCGCCGCGGCGGTCATGACGCTCGAGCTCTTCGGTCCGACGTTCGGACTTCCGGCGGGACTGGCGGTCGTCGTCGGATTCCAGATCAATCGGCACCGCACCGTGTACGATTTCGCGCTTTCCGGATCGGGCCATGGACAGAGAATACCGGCTGCGGGCGAGAGTCTTTGAACTGTCCGGGGCGTCTGCGCACGCATCACCAGCGCCGAGCCGGCCTCTACTCACGAACGGTCCGGCGTCCACGCAGGAGCATCATTTCGAAAATGCCGGCGCCGTGTTTCTCGACCGTGCCCGGCGCCGCCGAAACGGCGAGATCGAAATCGGCGGTAAACCGGAAATAGTACGGTTTTGCGAAAAGAGAGACGAGGCGTCGGGTCGTCGGGGGCAGCGCGGTCAAGAGATCCCACGCCTCCACGAGACGCGACCGCGTGATGCGCACGACGGCCTGTAATTCGCGTTGCGTTATCGTAAGAACAATCGTCTTCGGGTATTCTCTCCCCGCCGCGTGGCGTTCCCAATCGGAGG
>JAJRYZ010000001.1 GCA_024275515.1 Spirochaetota bacterium | reverse complement strand
AAGAGGTGCTGGCGGCCAACGGAATCGTATCTCACCCCGAGTATCTGCGCGTCGGTGTCGAGCGGTTCGAGCTCGGCGGGTACCTGAGAATGAAAGAGCTACTCGCCGTCACTCCCCGCCCGACGGCGATCCTCGCCTCCTACGACGATGTGGCGATCGGCGCGATGCGCGCGATTGCCGAGGCAGGTCTCTCCGTGCCGGACGACATCTCGATCGTCGGAATAGACGGCATCGAAGCGGGCGCCTTTTTGGCGACGCCCTTGACGACGGTGGAATCGCACACCGAGGAGATGGCCAAGGAGGCGGTGAGGATGCTGTTTAGAAAGATCGAGAACAAGACTTTTACCGTGCTCCAGCATCTGGAGTTCAATCCGGAGCTCGTCGTGCGTGAATCGACCGGTCCTCCGCGGTAACCGGCGATGCTCCAAGCTCACGGTAAAGCGCGTATTTCAGGAAGGCGGGATAGGGCTCCCAGGCGCGGGAGCCGTAACCGCCGGCCATGAGGTAGGCCTGGGGTATCCGACGCTCGGCGAGAAAATCGTAGATCAGCCGGTCGCGCGCGGCCAACTGCTCCAAGGTGAGATTGAGCGGCGTGGTCGACGGCAATTCGTCATGCTCGTACGGATCGGCGCCCAGGAGCACGAGCGCGAGATCGGGTATCGGGTACGAGTCCAGTTTTTCAAGCGCCGCCTGCAGCCTCGGAACGTATTCCGGCTCTTCTTCGGAATCGACGGGGACGTCGATATCGCTGGGAATAAAGGCCGGATTGATCGTCCCGTCCGGACGGATCTTTGCCCCGTCAAGCGGCCATCCACGAGCCATGTGCACGCTGAGCGTGACGACGGACGGGTCGTCGCGAAAGATGTCGGCGGTCCCGTCGCCTTTGTGCGCGTCGACATCGATAATCCAGGCGCGGCGGATGCGGTGTTCGGCCTGCAGCCGTCTAAGCGCGACCGCGGAATCGTTGAGCACGCAGAACCCGTGGCCGAAGCCCGGGTGAGCGTGATGCGCGCCCCCTCCGAAAAAGAAGCAGAAACCGCGCTCGATCGCTTCGATGCACGCTTGGTAGGTGCCCGAGAGGTTTCGCAGCTCGGGATCGAAAAGTTCGCGCAGCGGTCGCGCGGCTCGTGTCGGGTCGTACCGGCGGTAGTTTCCTTCGGCGTCCACGAGCTCGAAAACAACCTTGAGGATATCCTCGACCTCGGGACCGAACAGCCTCTCGACATATCCGTTCTCGTGCGCGCGCAGCAGATCGGCCTTCGTCGTTGCAGCGACACGCGCGCCGGCGAGCCATTCGGCCTCTCTCGGTTTCAGTATTTCGTCGGAGCGGAGTGCTTTGAGAATCCGAGCGGCGCGGTCCGGAGCAGCCGGAATCGATATGCCGAACTCGGCGAGGGAGCGACCGGAGGAAGGAACGTAGAGAATCATCGGCATGACTCTATCGCATAACCCGTTGAAATGACCAGGTCGTGAGGGCATGACGGTCACGGATCGACGAGAGACCATGAGCCGATTCACCGCGGGTGGTGGGCCTTCCGCCGGCGCGGGAGCCGCCGCCGGCACGATTTGTGAATCTACGACGGAGGAATGCTCGCAACGCCGCCGCGGCCGCGTTCCTTCGCGTCGTAGAGAGCGCGGTCGGCGCGCGCGACGATGGTCTCGATCGTGTCGTCGACGCCGTACTCGGCGACTCCGAGGCTGATAGTCATGCGTCCGCCCGCTTCGGCCGCGCCGTCGATTCGAGCGGATTCGATTTCGGCTCGCAGCCGTTCGGCGGTGCCGATCGCTCGGCGGAGATCGCACTCGGTCAGGAGAATGAACTCGTCGCCTCCCCACCTGGCGAGAAGATCGGTCGGCCGGATGATCCGGCGCATGATCCGCGACGCGGCGACAAGCGCGGCGTCGCCGTGGAGGTGTCCGTAGGTGTCGTTGATTTGTTTGAACCGGTCTATGTCGGTCAGTATCACCGAAAACCTGGTTCCGTATCGCTCGCGGCGGTAAACGAATCGTTCGAACCCCGATTCGAAGGCTCGTCGGTTGGGCAGACCGGTAAGTCCGTCGGTCGTGGCCAGACGCTGAACGCGCTTCTGGAAATAGTTGACCGTAAGGAGGCTGACAACAATCACGACAACGGAGGTCGCGAGTCCGACGAGTAATGTCCTGATAAGGTTGCGCAACGGGACAACGAGAAGAGCTTCTTCGCTCTGCTCGACAATGATGAACCAATCTATCTCCGGCATGTACCGCGTAGTAACGAGTATCGTGGTTCCGTTTACCCGGTAGCTTCCGTCGACCGGTTCATCGGAGGCGCGGAGCAACTTACCGGCGATCTCCTTTAGCCCCGGCTGTTCGTACATCGACACGAGTTCGACGAGGGAGGTGTTCGAATGCGCCCGAATCGTTCCGTTGGCGTCGGCAAGATATATCGTCCGGTTGTATTTCCGCTGTCGTTCCGCCAGGAACCGGGAGAATCCTTCCATTTCCAGACCCACTCCGGTAACGCCGAGAAGATTGCCGTCGAAATCTTCGAGTCTGAAATTGACGAAAATCGTCAGTCGACCCGCGGCGGCCTCGTTGGTGTCGACGTCGAGCTCGTAGGTCTTGCCCGATTCGATAAACCGGTAGAACCAGACGTCGTGATCGTCGTCGCGCGAAAGCGTCTTGAGGATTCCTTCGGAGTGATAGTACGTTCCCGTGATCGCCGAGACGTAGAACGCCGAAAAAAAGCCGAACCGGTCCTGAATATCCCGAAGATACCGTTCAACGGCGTCGACGTCCTTTTCGCCGCGAAGGACCCAGTCGATGAGGAAAGAATCGGCGGCCATCGACGAGGCGACGTATTTCGACGGCAGCAGATCCTTGAGGATATCCGAATAGATATTCTCGCGCATCAACGGCAGCCCCGAGAGTTCCTCCGCCCGCATCAGCGTCCGTCGCATCGTGAGGTAGTTGACCGTACTCAACGAGAGGAATGAGACGGAAAGAATCACCCCGAGCGATACGAGCAGTCTTGTCCTGTGAGTCAAACGCATCGTGTCTCGATTCCTTATGTCAACGGTTATTACGGGGTAGTATATCAGACCAGTCGGCGTTTTCCCATGCGTCGAGAACGTGATCGAGACGGTCGACGAGCGTTTTTCTCACGGTATCGTTTTCCACAAAGGGCGTTCGCTCGTAGTATTTGACCAAACGATCCAGTCTGCGAAGCGCGCGCGGTTTGCTCATGCGACGGCGCAGCCTGCCTCCGGAAAGCCAGCGCGCGGGAACGAGACCGGTCCGGAGAATAAGCTCCGCGTCCAGCATGTGCGACTCGACGAAGATGCTCGTCCATCGCGTCGCGTAAGCCACGAGAAGTTTTCCTATGAAGAATACGACCACGGCCAACGCCGCGAGGAGCGCGAGCGGTATCATCGCGAGACTCTCGGTTTCTTCAGTTATTTGTACGGGTCGGCCGCGTCGCGCAGGCCGTCGCCCACGAAATTAAACGTCAAAACGGTCAGAATAACGAACAGACCCGGTATCAACATCCACGGGTTCATCGTTACGGTGCGGATCCGTTGCGCGTTTTGCAGCAGCACGCCCCAACTTATCGCCGGAGCGCGGATCCCGAGCCCGAGAAAACTGAGCGATGTTTCGGCAAGGATCATTCCCGGGATCGAGAGGGTGAGACTGACGATGATGAAACTCATGAACGAAGGCAAAAGATGACGTGTAATAACCTGCCATTCATTCATTCCGCTGATCAGCGCGGCAAGCGCGAAATCGGCCTCCCGGAGCTCGAGCAGCTTACCGCGAACCTGACGCGCGATTCCGCACCACCCGACCATTGAAAGGATGACCGTGATTCCGAAATAGACTTTGACCGACTCCCACGTCGTGGGGAGAGCGGCGGCGAGCGACATCCAGAGCGGGATGGTGGGGATGGAAATAAGAAACTCGACGATGCGCTGAATGACCGTATCGATCGCACCGCCGAAGTATCCCGAAACCCCTCCCAGCACGATGCCGAGTGCGAAACTCAGGAAGACGCCGACAAGACCGACCGAAAGAGAAATACGTGAGCCGTAGACTACGCGCGAGACCATGTCTCGACCCAGCTCGTCGGTTCCAAAGAGGAAGAGCTGCCCTCCTGCGACGCCGAACAGATGAAGATCGCCCTTGAAGACTCCCCACAACTCGTACGGGTCTCCCCTGACGAAGAGCCGGATCGGATAACGCTCGGCGGTGTCGACTACGTATTCGTTTACGAACCGATCCGCGTTGAACTCGCTCTTGATGGCGTAGACGAAAGGTCGGAGAGTAAACTTGCCATCGTGTACGAGCCGAATCCGCTGCGGCGGGTGGAACGGGTAGTCCGGATAGCGTTTGTTCGGATCGTACGGTGCGATAAACTCGGCGAAAACGGCGACCAGATAGAGAAGTGCAAGCACCGTGGTGGCCGTCATCGCAAGTTTGTGTTTCTTAAACTTGCGCCACATGAGCTGCCACTGATTCGCGATGAAGTAGCTTTCCTCCCGGGGCGGGTCCGCCGCCCGTTTGTCTTTTCGGCGTTGTCGATACTTCATCGCGACATCCTTTCAAATCGGATTCTCGGATCCACAACGACAAGCAGGATGTCCGACAGGAAGGTGCCGACGACGGTCAGAACGCTCAAAAACAACACGAAACTCCCCGCCAGGTACATATCCTGATTCATCAGGGCGCTTAACAGCAGCGGTCCGGTCGTCGGCAGATCGAGCACGACCGCGGTAATGGTTCCCCCCGACACGATCGCCGGGAGCGTCCACCCGATCGTGCTGATGACCGGATTCAGCGCGATCCGGACCGGATATCGAAACAATAGCTCCGGCTCGCTCACGCCCTTCGCTCGTGCGGTAACGACGTACTGTTTGCCGAGCTCGTCGAGCAGACAGCCGCGCATGACGCGGATGAGCCCCGCGGTTCCCGCCGTCCCCACGACGATAATCGGCACCGGAAGGTGCTTGATCATGTCCCAGACTTTCGCGAGACTCCACGGTTCGAGCCGCAACTCGGGAGAGAACAGTCCTCCGACGCTAACCCCGAAGTATTTGTTGAAAATGAACATCAGAATAAGAGCCAACATAAAGTTCGGGATTGCCAGTCCGATAAAACCGACGGTGGTAAACGCGTAGTCACCGATCGAGTATTGATGGGTCGCCGAATAGATTCCGATCGGGATCGCGACGGCATAGGTAAACAGCAGCGTGACGAGCGAGATCGTGATCGTCAGAGCGAGCCGTTCGCCGATCAGATCCCGGACCGGCTGGTTGTGCTGAAAAGACATTCCGAAGTCACCGCGAAACAGCCCGGTGAACCAGTTGAGAAACTGGACGTGCAACGGCTTATCCAGCCCGTAGCGCTTGGTGAGATTGGCGATTTGTTCTTCGGTCACGTTCGTGCCCTGAGCGCGGAGCCTGCCCAGGCGCGCCGACAAGAAGTCGCCCGGCGGAAGCTGGATGATGACGAACGTCACCACGGACAATACGAGCAAGAGAGCTATCATATAGATGAGTCGTCGCGCGATGTATGCTGCCACCCCGTGTCCTCCCGTTCGTTGCCGGCAAGGCGCTCATGATGGGAAATCCCCCGCTTGCGCGGGGGATTTCCGGATAGTTAAAGTGTCGGTAGCGGTAGTATACCCCTACTTGAAATACCACTGGAAGGGCCAGGCGTACTCAATAAGCGACGAGTTATTCGCCCACACGCCGTCGTTCACGAAGTTGCCGATGTTATTCTTGACCGCGATCGGCTGCTTAATGCTTCCGACGACGCCGATCACGTAGAGCTGGTCGGCCTGTATCGCGAAGATTTCCTTACCCAGACGGGTGATTTCGTCTTCGTCGGTGGTTTGCTGCATCTTCAACCAGAGTTCGCGCATTCTCTTGACCTTCGGAGGCGGCTCTTCGCCCTCTTCACCACCGGAGTTGACCCACGTATGCCAGGCGTGAGCGTGCCATGTCGACCCGCCGTACGCGGTTCCCGGGATGAACCACGGGCCGAGGATCTGGAAGTTGAAGTCGTCGATCGAATCGATGCCCCACATGCTCACTTCCACCTGGTTGCTGAAGAACCTCTCCACCCAGAGCGATACTTCGAGTTCCTTGAGCACCGTCTGAATGCCGACCGCTTCCCAGTACTCCTTGAGCAGCGGGCGTATTTTCGAGTATCCGCGAATCGCTCCGACGTCGACGTCTTCGATTACGATCGTCACCGGCTCGCCGTTGTCCGGGCGCAATCGCCACTTGTGATCGCCGTCCCATTTCAATCCGATCTCGTCGAGGAGTTTGTTCGCCAGATCCGGGTCGTACTGCGCCCATGCCATGTCGTATTCCGGAGTCGTAAAACGGCTTCCCGGAAGCGCGCCGGCCTGAGTGGGATAGGAGACGCCGAAGTAGGCCACCTGGTTCGCCTCTTCGCGGTTTATCGCTACCGAAAGGGCACGGCGGAAGCGGACGTCCTTGAAAAGCTCTCTCAGGAACGGATCGACGGCCGGGTCGAGCGTCTGATTGATCAGAATACTCGGCATTGCGCCCATCGGAGTGTCCCAAAGATAGGTCGTGAAATCTCCGTCGGACTCGGCGTCCTTGAGCGTGGGAATGTCGCTAAACGGAAGCGCAACGGCCGAATAGTCGACCTGTCCCGCGACGACCTTCGCGGCCAGAACCTCGGTGTTCTCCGAGATGTCGCATACGATCTTGTCGATGTAAGGTAGCTGCTTGCCGTCGGTGTCGACTTTGAAGTAGTAGGGATTCCGTTCACCGACCCAGAGATTGGGTTCGTATTGAACGGTCACCCACGGGCCGAGCGACGGAAGGTCCGGATTCTGATAGAACTCGCTGCCGGCGCCGGTACCGCCCCCGCGATTCTGGAAATACTCATACCATGCGTCGAACCCGTTTTCCTTCGCGAGGTCGTTGGCGTTCTTGTTGTATTTGATGTGGAACTGCTGCAGGTAGTGCTTCGGCCGGAGCGGCATGTGCCTGACGGCGGTATCGATGAGGTAATATTTGAAAAACCGATACGGGACGGAGAAGTTGAACTCGATCGTGTAATCGTCGATCTTTTTTACGTCCATCACTTCGCCGCCCGGTTTGTAGACGCTCGGAATATCGGCGGTGATTTCCTCATTCAGTACGACGTCCTCCCACCAGAACATGTAGTCGTCGGCGGTGCACGGTTCTCCGTCGGACCATTTCAGACCGCTGCGCAGGTAGAGCGTAAAGGTCTTGTAGTCGTTCGAGAACTCTCCGCCGCGGGCGATGTTGGGGACGATTTGTCCTTCCGCGATGCCCTTGTACCATTCGTGCTCGCCGGTCTCGAAATCCTGCGCGAGCGCGAACAGACCGTGCTTGATCAGTCCGGCGATATCGACTCCGGAGATGTCGACGGTTCTGAGGGTCCCTCCGTAGGTTCCGACCTGATCGACCGGTTTGACGACCTGGACGTCTTCGGGAAGGCGCTCCTCCAACGGCGGAAGCGTGCCGGCCGCGACCATCTCGGCGAGCATCGGCGCCTCTTTCATTTGCGATTCGGCGCCGGAAGTTGCTGCGGCGCCTCCCGACTCCGTTGTGCCGCCGGCGAACACGCCGACGGCGAGAGACACGAACAGCACAGCGAAAATCGTCAGTGCTTTTCTCATGTGAGTTCCTCCTTTTGAGGTTCGTTTGTCATATCATCGTAAATGATGAATCCGCCCGTGTCAAATGAAACCGCGGTTTTTCGCGTTGAACATTGTGTATTATGGGGGAAATGTGCTATCATATTCCCGACGTGTCCGAACCAGATTCGACAAACGATGTAACAAATACGCGTCCACTCTATCTCTCGATCGCCCACTCTCTGGAGACCCAGATCGTCGACGGCTTTTACGACCCGGGCGACCAGATACCGACCGAACGGGAGATCGCGAGAGAATACGGTGTCAGCCGGATCACCGCGCGAAACGCGGTCAAGGAGCTTCAAAACAAAGGACTCGTGGTGAGAATCCGGGGAAAAGGCACGTTTGTGGCGCAACCCGAAGGGCCGAAAGGCGCGAACAACAGGGTCGCCGGCGGAGTGGGAATCATCTCGGTCGTCCTTCCGGTCGGGAGACACGCCGGACACGACACGCTTTCTTCCATAGAGAGCGTCGCGAGAGAGCGCGGATTCCATTTGACTTACCACAATTCGCTATTCGACCCCGCACACGAGCGGCAGATTATCGAGCAGGTCGTCGCGGGCGGCAGCCGCGGACTGTTGGTCTATCCGTGCATGGGGATACAGAATCTTTCGACGTTTTCGCGACTTCTGGTGCAGGGGTTTCCGCTCGCGTTCATCGATCGGAGCGTGGATTGCATATCGGTTCCGACGGTGCGTTGCAGAAACTACGACGGTTTCTGCGAGTTGACCGCGCACGTGATCGAACGCGGCCACCGGAGGATTGCCTTTCTCGGGAATCATCCGGTGGCCTTACCGTCGGAGCGCGACCGACTTCGAGGATTTTGCGACACCCTGGTACGGGCCGGCATTCCGGTGCGCGATGAGTACGTGACGGCCACGGGGGAGCATGAACACGAGATGAGCGACCCGACCGGTCCGGAACGTTCGGGTTCGGGTGTCTCGGCGATCGCAACGGTGCTTGAACGGCTGATGGGACTCGCTTCTCCGCCGACCTGTGTGATGGCGCTCAACGACGTTACGGCGATCCAGCTATTCAAAATAGCCCGCCGGCTGGGCCTTGAGATCCCGCGGGAGCTCTCGATAACCGGCTTCGACGATCTGGAGATGAGCGCGCATCTGCCGGTGCCGTTGACGACGGTCAGGCAATCGTTTCACGATCTCGGGCGTCTCGCGGCCGAGACGCTCTATCGACTTATCGACGGGCAGCAGGTGGAACAGGTCATTACGGTACCCACGCGCCTCATCGTTCGGGAGTCGGTCGCGCGCGTCGAGCTGTGCAGAGCCGCCGGGTAGAGACCGGCCGAGTCCGGCGGCTTTCGCGACAATCGGGTCGGAGAACGAGGCTCGACGGTCGGCGGCTAATCGGAGGTGGGCCGCCCGCGAAAATCGCCGATATCGATGTGCGAGAATACGCATGAAAACCCGTCGCCGACCGGACTGCACGCGTAGATTCCGATCTCGATCTCTTCGGCGGCCGCGTGAAGGTGGGCGACTCGCATCTGCGTCCACGTTTTGCCGTCGTTCGACCACTCGATGAGGACATCGGACTCTCTCCTGCTCAACCTGTACCACATCGACCGGGTCGACGAGCTCAAATCCTGCGTCGCCCAATCCGAATAGCCGAGATTCGTTACGACCGATCCCAAGCGGCTCGGAAGGAGTCCTTCGTATTCGACCGACGCCTTTATCCAGTTCGTGGCGTCGACGCGCGCGAACACGCCGCACTGGTCATACTGCCCTTGCGGTTCCCATGTGGCGTGAGTCGTTATCGTGAAATCTTCGGAGATTCGCCTGAGGTAGGCGTGACCGTCGTCCTTGCGAAACCCGTAGTGCGTCCGCTGCCAAAAATCGGTGCGCCCCGCGGTGAGGATTTCCAGCCCCGCTCCGAACCGATACTTCGGCGGACGATTGAACCAGGAAAAACCGGCCGGTTCCGTGCGAAGATCGTAATGCACTGTTTTCACGTACTCACTATAGCGCGAGAATAGGTCTTCGGCGAGCGAACGTCGAAGCGAAGTATGCTATACTCGGCACGCGATGACACCACGACAACGCGCACGCGCCGTGTTCCGCGGCGAAACTCCGGACGCCGTCCCGTTGTTTCTCGATCTGAGCCACTGGTACAAAAAGAACTATTCGGTGCCGTTCGACCTTGCGGGGCTGCGCGGAGTCGAAAGACGATTAGTCGAGCTCCATCGGCTGCTCGGCGCCGTCGCGTACGTTGAAATGGGAAGCTTTTACGATCTCCGATACGACGACGGCGTAAGCGAGTCGGCCGAGACCGTCGGCGGCGTCTACCGTCATGAGATCGTGACGCCCGTCGGCACGGTGTACGAAGAACGCACTTTTTCGGAGGCGAGTTATTCCTACAACATCACTCGCAGGTTGATACAGTCGGTAGACGACTTCGAGGTCGTTGGATTCGCGATGGATCGCGTTCGCGCCGTTGCGAGGTGGGAGCGATACGAGGAGTGGGAACGCGCGCTGGGCGATCTCGCCTTTATCTATGTTCAGCTGCCCTATTCCGGGCTCGGGTATCTGATGAGCAGACACATGGGCGTCGAGAAATCGGTTTACGCGATTCAGGACGCGGCCGATGAAGTCGAACGATTGATCCGGTCGGTCAACGACGCCAATCTTCGCATTCTCGATACGATTGCCGACGGCCCCTTCGACGTGCTTATTCAGAGCGACAATCTCGACGGGAACGTACAGACACCTGCGCTGTTCGATCGTTTCAGCCGCGCCTACTACAGCGAGATTGCTCGCCGTTTGCATCGCGTCGGAAAGTCGCTTGCCGTGCACGTCGACGGCGAAATGCGCGGGCTTCTCGGAGCACTGGCGCGTTGCGGCGTCGATTGCATCGACGCCGCAACGCCGGCGCCGATGTTCTCGCTCTCTCCGAAAGCCGCACGAGAAGAAGCCGGGCCCGAGATGATTCTTTCAGGCGGCGTCCCGCCGACGGTCTTCGGTCCCACCGGGACCGGCGAGCAGTTCGACCGCGCCGTACGTGAGTGGCTCGAGCTGAAGGAAGACTCGCCCCGGCTGATACTCGCCGCCGGGGACCAAGTGCCGCCGAACGCCGACTGGGGGCGGATAGCTCGTCTGCCGCAACTGATCGAAGCATTCGGGCGGTATCGATAGGCGCCGTTTTGACCGTTGACCGGCGATTCGCTCACACACGGCCATACTCGATGCAGTCGGGCACGCCGAGAATCACTTCATGTGGAGAGCCCTTTCCGCGGGAAGCGTTGGGTGAGTATCTTCGTCATATGAGAAGCGACGAGATCACGATAGGCGGGCTCGCCGAACGCACCGATTTCAGCAGGGAAACGATACGGTTCTACGAGCGTGAAGGTCTGGTTGTTCCGGCGAGGCGGTCGGATTCCGGGTACCGACTGTACGACGAAGAGGCCGTCGCTCGTCTGCGGTTCATATCTCAGGCCAAACTTCTCGGCTTCACGTTGCGCGACATCCGCGTCTTCATCGGGCTCGAGGTCGAGGACAAGGCGAGCTGCGCCTCGGTTCTCGAACAGGTCGAGGCGAAGCTTGAGGAAGTGCGCGAACGCATAGAGACACTCCATCGAATAGAGAAACAGCTCGCGGCGCTTCAGGCGACCTGCAAGAAAACACGCGGCGGCGAACGATGCGGCTTTCTCTCATCGTCGTTCACCCCGCGCAGCAGCTAAGAAGACCGACGTCCTTGTCGAATGTTTGGGCGGCGAGCTTGAGCCCTTCGGTCTGCACGAGGTAGGGAAACAGCGTCTGCCTGAGCTCGGTCACCGTAAACCCGTGCGTAAGCCCGAACTTAACCGCCAACGCGGCGGTCTGGATGATTTCCCCACCTTCGGCCGCGAGAACGTGCGCGCCGAGGAGCCGGTCGGAACTCTTGTCGGCCACCAGCTTGATAAGGCCACGCGTATCGCGTGCGGCGAGCGCCCGCGGCACGTAGGCCAGCGGCAGATTCGCGATTTTCACTTGATATCCTTCCGCGACCGCCTGCGCTTCGGAGAGACCGACCCGCGCAACCTGCGGATCGGTAAAAATCACCTCCGGGAGCACCGCGAGGTCGAGCTTCTTCGTGTTCCCGTTCAACGCGTTCTCCGCGGCGATTCCTCCGCCCGCCGCGGCAACATAGACCAGCTTCGGGAGCGTCGTCACATCTCCTGCGGCGTAGACGTCGGGATTGGTGGTTTGCATGTACTCGTCCACGATAATGAACCCGTCCCGATCCAACGCAATGCCGGTCTCTTCCAGGCCCATCGCTTCGGTATTCGGTACCCGGCCCGCGGCCATCAGGATCGCTTAGGCTCGGAACTCCCGCCGCTCGCCTTCTACCGTTGCGGTGAGGACCTTCTCTTCCCCGTCTTTCCGAGCGGCTTCGAGTTTAACGCCGGTATGGATAGTCACTCCCTCTTCGCGCAGATAACCGGCGAGGGCTTCGGATATTTCAGGTTCGTGTTCCGGAATAATCCGGTGGCTGCGTTGAAGAATCGTTACCTTCGTCCCGAAGCGAGCGAGAGCCTCGCCGATCTCCAGACCGATTACCCGACCGCCGACGATGATGATGGATGCCGGCTGAGTTTCCAGCTCCATTACCGTCGTGCTCGTCAACACATCCACCCCTTCGATTCCCGGGAGCGGAAGCACCTTCGGCGCGGCGCCGGCGGCGACGACGATTTTCCCCGGTCGGAGGATCCTTCCGCCGTCCAAAGAGACTCTGCCGTCCGGGATGAGCTTCGCCCGACCGGTCATCAGCGTGATACCGTCCCCGTACGACTTGAGCACCTCCACGTATTTTGTCCGTCGAAGTTCGCCTACGAGTTCGTCCTTCTGCTTTATGAGCTCTTTCCAGTCGAGCCGCGCCGGCTGGGTCGCGATTCCGGCAAACGGCCGATGCTCTGCACGGCGAAAGGCCTCGGCCGCGCGGATGAGCGTCTTGGACGGCACGCAACCGATATTCACACAGGTGCCGCCGATCACCCCCGCCTCGACGATGCCGACCCTTCGGCCCGACTCGGCCGCCTTGATGGCCGCGGCTATTCCGCCGCCTCCGGTGCCGATCACCACCAGATCGTAATCGACGTCCCGACCATTCGTCGGCCGCTCCGGTGTCGCCGTCCGCCGCGAGACCTCTTCGGCGCCGTAGCCCGCTTCTCCAACCGCGTCGGCGAGTTGCGCGGCGGTCACACCGGGCGCGACGGTGATCGTTGCCCGGCCCTCCCGCCACCCCGGGACCTCCACCGCGGTCACGCCGTCGACACGTGAAAGCGCGTGCTCGACGTGGTCGCGGCAGGAGTCGCAAGTCATACCGGTGACCTTGATTTCCACAATCTCTATCTTTTTCATCCGAGTTCCTCCTGTGGCGGAACGGTGCTGTTTTGTTGTCACCGTTGTCGTCCTGACTGAATCATACGCCCTGTAGGTAGGTACAGGGTCAAGAGAGCGATTCTCGATTTGGAAACGAAATAGAGAATCGCCGCCGCCGGCCGTGGTGTAGTAGCACCGACGGAGGTGTTCGATGAGGCGTGGACCTTTTTTCGCTATTCGGGCCGGAGGCGCGCAACAATGACGTCACGAGAAATCGTAGTACGCACGGTACGGTTCGAGGGCGCCGGACGTATCCCCTATTGTCTCGCCGAGCCGTACGGAAGCGACTTTGCGCACGTGTCGATGACGCCCTCGACCGACGAACGCCCGCGCTCGGGCGTCGACGAATGGGGGTGCGTGTGAGAAAACATCGGCGTGTCGAACCTCGGCGAGGTTAAGACCCACGCGCTCGACGATTGGCGCGGATGGGAGCGGCTGAGCGTTCCCGATATTCGTCGGCCCGACCGCTGGTCGGCGCTCGCCGGCGCAAGGGAGCGGGCGGGCGAGGAGCTCTACCGTCTCTGCACGAGGTCGCGCTCGGAGAGCCAACGGAGCTGTGGCCAGTAGACCGGACCGGTGTTCGGTTGCGGCGTCCCCGGGGTACTTCTCCCGTCACGGACGTATCGCGTAAGAAGGTCGGTCAGCGCGTCGACGACTTTCGGGTGCCGGGCGCACACGTTTCGCCTCTCACCGACGTCGGCCTCCATATCGTAGAGCTGGATCGCGGGAGCTCCCCGGGGGATTTCTGCGGGGCGGGGCCAACTCCAACCGCCGGAACCGGGACACAGCTCGAGTTTCCACCGGCCTTGTCTGATCGAAAAAGAGCCGTTGACCGAGTGGTGAACGACCGCTTCGCGCACCGCCGCTTTCGCCTCCCCGCGCCAGATCGATAGATTGCTCACCGAATCCTCACCCGCGTTCGGCGAGAGCTCCTCTCCGAGCATGTCGGCGCAGGTCGCGAGGAGGTCGCCGAGACAGACAACTTGTCGCGTCGTCGAGCCGGGTGCGATCGTTTCCGGCCACCGAACGACGAGCGGAACACGGTGGCCGCCGTCGTAGATGTCCGCCTTGTGCCCGCGAAAAACGTAGCTGGGGTTGTGGCCGTACAGGGCCAACTCGCGGAAGTCCGCGCGCGGTGAACATCCGTTGTCGCTCGTGAAGATGAAAATCGTATCGGCGGTCGCTCCGATCTCCTCCACGGCCTGCATGAGCCGGCCGACCACCGCGTAGCACTGAGCAACGAAGTCGCCGTACGCGTTCGTCCTCGACCTCCCGACGAACTCCGCCGTCGGGAGCATCGGCGTGTGCGGCGCCGGGAGAGGGAAATAGAGGAAAAAAGGCGAGGAGTGGTTGCCGGCGGCCCGGACGAACTCGACCGCTTTTCGCGTCAACGTCGGGAGAACATCGATATGATGGAAATCGGCGCCCGTGGGACCCTCCCGCCAGAACCGCTTTTTGTCGTCGTTACCGGTTACTCGGTCCGGAAGAGCCGTCACATGTTCATTTTCGATGTAAACATACGGCGGCATGTCGAGTGAAGCACTGATGCCGAAGAAATAGTCGAATCCGAACGAACAAGGGCCGTTCACGATGCGTCGTCCAAAATCCACGTCTCCTTCGGTCGCCGGATAGGAGCCGTCGCGGCACGGCCAATCCATTCCGAGATGCCACTTGCCGACGCAGCCGGTCCGGTAGCCGTGCGATTTGAGATACGAGGCGACCGTCGTTCGCCCGTCCTCGATAAGATGCGACGAGTATCCCCACCCGACGCCGTCCTTAAGGCGCGTGCGCCAGCAGTATCGGCCCGTGAGGACGCTGTACCGAGAAGGCGTACATACGGCGGAACTCGCGTGCGCGTCTTCGAACCGCATCCCGCCCGAGGCGAGTTCGTCGACGTGCGGGGTGTGAATTCTCGATCGCGGGTTCATGCAGGAGACGTCGCCGTATCCCATGTCGTCGGCGAGAATGTAGACGATATTGGCGGGGGTTCGTGTCGCTTTGCTCATGCGTCGAATCGTACCGCAGAACCGCAGTACGCCGGAAGAGCGTGGTCGCGGTTTTGCGACCGCGCGTCGACGCCGGAGACGCGTCGTACCGGAGCGCGCCTGGATTCGGCCGGTCGCACTGGCGCTGCGGCGCCGTTCCGGGCATACTCGTACGCGGCGCGGCGTTCGCTCGACTTGAGCCGCAGCCTTCGCGTCGTACGGCGCGCATACACCGGATTCGGGAGAGTTCGCGATGAAAGACGGTTTTGTGACGGCGCTCGGTACACCGATTGAGAGCGACGGAACTTTAGCCGAGGAGAGCTATCGGCGTCACATCGACGACCAGGTCGACGCCGGCGCTTCGGCTCTGTTGGCGATGGGGACGATGGGAAACGAGGCCTATCTTCGCGACACGGTGTATCCAACGGTTGCGAAGGCGGCGGCCGACGCCGTGGGAGGACGCGTGCCGCTGCTTATCGGCGTAACCGACCTCTCGATAGCCAGGGTGCTCGACCGCGTCGAGGCGATTTCAGATATCGATTGCGACGGAATCGTCGCGACCGCGCCGTACTACCTGAAGACGACACAGGAGGAGATTCTCTCGTTCTTCTCCCGGATAGCGGAGGCGTCGACGAAGCCGCTCTATCTCTACGATCTTCCCCCCGTTACGCAGACCGCGATGGACCCGGCAACGGTACTGGCACTCGCGCGCCGACCGAACGTGGCGGGGCTCAAGAGCGGGGATTTGCGAACGTGCCGGATCGTCGAGTTTTCGCCGGACCGGCCGGAGGACTTTCTCGTTATGTACAGCGGACTTGATACGTTCGATGTCGCGTGGACCTACGGAATTCGCAGGAATCTCGACGGTATGTTCAGTTGCACACCCCGCGCGGCGCGAGATATGTATCGGAAACTCGCCGCCGGAAGCATTGCGGAGGCCCGGGAGCGGCTCGACGGAATCCTCGCATTGCGTGATGCTTTCGTATCGGTAGGTGTGTTCAAAGGGTTTACCGTCGCGATGAACCTTCTCGGTTACGGCGGTTCCTGGTCGCCCGACTACGTGACCCCGGCCACGGAAGAAGAGGCGGATTTCATTCGCGATACGATGAGGCGGCTTGAGATGCTGTAGCGACTTTGTGACACGGCCGATGCGCGGTACTCTGTGTCGCATCGATCGTCGCCGTCGAGACGTCGATGAAGCGCGTCACGTCGCTCGCCAGCGCGAAAGTATCGTCAAAAAGGTCGACGGAGGTGATTCATGAAGGGTGTTGCGTATCTGGGAGGCGGGAAAGTGGAGGTCCGCGACTATTCCACCCCTGTCGCCGGTCCCGGAGAGGTTCTGGTTCGGATGCGGGCCGCCGGACTGTGCGGGAGCGACCTGCACAAATACCATCAGGACACGCGGTGGGCGGCCGCGCGGAGCGGGATGATCTCCGGGCACGAGCCCGCCGGCGTGGTGTGCGAGGTCGGAGCGGGGGTCGAGGGAGTTTCCGTCGGCGAGCGGGTCTCGGTCTATCACTCGCTCGGATGCGGGCGCTGCCGTTACTGCCACGAAGGAACGCCGGTTTTTTGCGAGCACGAAGGCGCCTTCGGACGTACACGTGACGGTTCTCATGCCGATTATTTGAGCGCCCCGGCTCGATACTGCATGCCGTTGCCCGACGAGCTCTCATTCTCCGTCGGCGCCATGCTTGCGTGCACCGCGGGGACCGCCTACGCGGCGCTGTCGAAACTCGATCTGTCGCACGGGGACCGCGTCGTCGTCTTCGGACTGGGGCCGGTGGGGTTGAGTGCGTTTCTGATGGCCTCCGCGGCGGGGTTTCGTTGCACCGGGGTCGACGTCAATCCCTGCCGGATCGAGCAGGCCGCGCGCTGTGACGCGGGAGAAGTCATCAACGCGGCGAAGAGCGATGTCGTTGCGAGCGTGCTCGACGCTACCGACGGGGTCGGCGTGCGCGGCGTACTCGAGTGCTCCGGCGCCGCGGTTGCGAGGTCTCAAGCCGTTGAGATACTTGCGGTGCGAGGCGCCCTTGTGGCGGTCGGTGTCGGTGAAGAGCTGATGCGGTTCGATCCCGAGCGTGTCATTCGACAGGAGCTGTGCATCCGGGGAAACGCGGTATACTCCACATCCGACTACTTTCGTTTGATCGACTTTCTCAGAACGACCGGACTCGATCTTGATCGCATCGTCACGCACCGCTTTCCGATCGGTCGGGCCGCGGAAGCATTCGATCTGTTCGATCGCGGGCAAACCGGAAAGGTCGTCTTCGAGTGGCACGCGTAGATACGGATTTTCCGGGACGGACGTTCGTTTTATCGGTACATCGGCGGGTCGGCGAGGTTACCGGAACGAGAGCACGTCGCCGTCCGGACGGAGCTTGGAGGCGTCGAGTCCCGGCCGGAAACGCAGGGAAAAAATCGTGCCCGACGAATACACCGAAGTCGCGACCGACGGCCAAGAAAAAATCGACCAAAAAGGAATGATTATCCCGGTTTACTTGAATCGTCGACTTCGCCATCATGGACGTGTGAAAACATTCGAGGCGTGGGACGCCTCCCGCGTTCGGTCATGATTCCTCGATTCCTTAACCGGCGCGCGGACGGCGTCTGGGAGATCCCCGTCACCTATCGGAGCGGAATGCGGGTCCCCGGGCGAATCTACGCGACCGAGCGATTGGTCGAGGAGATGGATATCGGCGTTTTCGAGCAGACGGTCAACGTCGCGTGTCTCCCGGGGATCGTCGAAGCGGCGTTCTGCATGCCCGACGGGCACCGGGGCTACGGCTTCCCGATCGGAGGCGTTGCCGCTTTCGATACGAAAGAGGGTGTCATTTCACCGGGTGGAATCGGGTTCGACATCAACTGCGGGATGCGACTCGTACGAACCAATCTTGTACGCGGGGAGGTCGCACCGCGGGTCGAAGAGCTGGTGGACGCGCTGTTCGAGCGGGTGCCGGTCGGTGTCGGCGGAACCGGGTCGCTGAAGCTTACGCGCGAGGAGTATTTCGAGCTTCTGCGCGACGGAATGGTTTGGGCGCTTCGATGCGGATACGCGACGGAGGAGGACCTCGGCCGGACCGAGGACGGCGGCCGCGCCGACGGCGCGGACCCCGATGCGGTAAGCCGGCGCGCGATCGAGCGGGGCATCGCCCAGGTGGGCACGCTCGGCTCGGGCAACCATTACCTCGAGATCCAGGTCGTGACTGAAGACGGTGTGTTCGATCGGGACGCCGCGCGAACGATGGGCATCGACCGCGCAAACCAGGTCGTCGTGACGATTCACTGCGGCAGCAGGGGATTCGGACACCAGGTGGCCGGCGAGTATGTCACTTCCTTTCTCGGCGTGATGGAAAAGAAGTACGGAATCCCGATTCGCGACAGTGAGCTCGCGTGCGCCCCGTTCGATTCCGAGGAGGGGGCGAACTACTTCGCCGCGATGAATTGCGCCATCAATATGGCTTTCGCCAACAGACAGGTAATCCTTCACCGTGTCCGCGAGGTTTTTTGCGACGTGTTCCGGCGTAGCGTGAAAGAACTCGGGCTTGAGCTGGTGTACGACGTGACGCATAACACGGCCAAGGTCGAACGGCACACCGTGGGCGGAATTGAAATGGAGCTTTTGGTGCACCGAAAAGGCGCTACTCGCGCTTTCGCCCCGGGGATGGAGGGCGTTCCCGCCGTTTTCCGCGGCACGGGGCAGCCGGTCGTCATCGGCGGAAGCATGGAGACCGGTTCCTATCTGCTCGCCGGCGTTTCCACCGGGGCGCAAACGTTCTATACCACGGCGCACGGAAGCGGACGTACGATGGGACGACGGGAGGCGAAAAGGCGGTTCGAAGGTTCTCAGATAAAGAAAAAGATGCGGAAACGCGGCATCTATATTCGGTGTCCGTCGGACAGCGGGCTCGCCGAGGAGGCCGGCGGCGCGTACAAGGACATCGAGGCCGTCGTCGAGGCGACCGAGCGGGCCGGAATAAGCCGCCGGGTGGCCAGACTCGACCCTATCGGGAACATCAAGGGCTGAGGCGTCATGGAGATTCGTAGCGTCGATCGGTCGCAGGTCGCGTTGCTCGGAATGACCCGCGATGAGCTTCGGAAGTTGTCGACCGCGTTGGGAGAAAAGCCCTATCGGGGAGACCAGATCGCCGACTGGCTCTACGCGAAGAAGGCCGGATCGATCGACGAGATGGCGAATCTGCCGCGCGAGTTTCGAAAAAAAATGTCGGAGCAATACGAGGCGGGCTTGAAGGCCCCCGTGTCGGTTGCCGAGTCCGCCGACGGCACGAATAAATACCTCTACGGCGGACCGTCGGGCGGCGCCGGCGGTGCGCTGCGGGGTTCGGCCGCCGAACGACCGAGATATGTCGAGGCGGCCTTCATTCCGGAAGCTCGCCGGGCGACGCTGTGCCTTTCGACGCAGATCGGGTGCGGGAGAGGTTGTCTGTTTTGCATGACCGGAAGGCAGGGTCTGCACGGGAACCTGACGGCGGGGGAGATCCTCAATCAGTTCGCCGCGCTTCCCGAGCGCGACATGGTTACCAACGTCGTGCTTATGGGAATGGGCGAACCGCTGGACAATGTCGACGCGGTGCTCCGCAGCCTTTCGATTCTCACATCCGACCGGGGTTTCGGCTTCGGCTGCCGGCGGGTGACCGTGTCGACGGTCGGCGTCCTGCCCGGTCTCGAACGGCTTCTTCGAGGGTCGTCTTGCCGGATAGCGATCAGTCTGCACTCGCCGTTCGACGAACAGCGCGCGTCGTTGATGCCGGTGCAGCGCGTCTGTCCGATCGCCGAGGTGGTCGAGCTTATCCGGCACGCCGGCCTCGGCAAATACCGACGCGTTTCTTTCGAGTACATCGTGTTTCGAGGTCTCAACCACAGTCGGGCGCACGTAAACGAGATTGCGAGGCTGCTTGGGGGGATTCGTTGCCGCATAAACCTCATCCGTTTCCACCGGTTGCCGGACGTTCCGTTCGAAGCGGCCGATCCGGCCGACATGGAGGAGTTTCGGAGCGCGCTCGAGGCGAAAGGAATACCGACGACGATTCGCCTGTCGCGAGGCGAAGACGTGCAGGCCGCGTGCGGGCTGCTCTCGACAAAGGAATTGTGGTAGTCGGCCGCGGCCGTGCCGGCGCGCGGACGGGGCGTGTAGTATTTCGGCGCATGCGCTCGACGACCGGTTCGTTCGTGACGATTCGGCGAGGCCGTGGAAGACCTCGCCGCTGCGGCGCTCGGTTTCGTGTGGGCCCACGACCGCGTCCTGTGCGCCATCCCGGGGTTCCGTAGTCTGCGGCAGGTAAAGACCAACCTTGCAGCCGCCTCGCGAACGTTTGCCGCGGAGGATCGAACGTTCATCGAGGCGGCGGCGCGATAGGTCGCAACCTATACGAACTTGACCGCGGTCCCGTAGACGAGCATCTCCGCGGCGCCCTGCATGACCATCGAGGACGCATAACGGATATTGATCACTGCGTCGGCGCCCAATGCTTCGGCTTCCTCGACCATGCGTTTCGTCGCGATCGAGCGCGCCTCGTCGATCATCTCCGAGTATCCTTTCAACTCCCCGCCGACGATGGTTTTAAAGCCGGCCATGATGTCCTTTCCGATGTTTTTCGACTGAATCATCGAGCCTTTAACCACGCTCAGTGTCTCGATTTCCTTTCCGGAGACAAAGTCAGTATTTACCAAGATCATCCTCTTGTCCTCCTCTCAGTTCTTTGATTCGCGACAGAAGAGCCGCCGACACACCGATGACCACGAACAGCGATCCCGCGGCGATAACGATCTTGATCGCCCGTTCGATTTGGATGTCTTCAATAACGAGAAAGAAGAACACCGCGTAGCCGACGGCGAGTGCAGCTACCACGAGCGCCGACAGCACCGGCGCAAGGTATCGGTTCATGTGAATCCTCCTGATTGACTATACCGGCCGATCGATCGGCTATTCACCGATCGAATGTACTCCGTCGGTGCAGGCGGTTTCGTCCCGCCTCCTCTTTCGTCGAACCGTTCCGAATGTACACGAAAGAACCGATGAATAGGAACGCCGTCCGACGCGTCTATCGCCTTCGATCTTTTGAGCTGATACACTTTCCCGACGCACGAAGTAGCAAGACGCAAGGAGGGATGCGAATGAACCCTGTTCGAATCAACGAGGCGGAGGCGTTTCTCGAGCCGTTCTTCGACACCGGCGCGAGCGGGTTGCACCGCTCGTATTCCGTACAATGGTATGCGGGAGCTTCGGGACAAGTGCGCGGCGGTTTCGCCGCCGTAGAGGTCGATATCGCGCCCGGCGAAATCGGCAAACCGGCGGTTTCATTGGAACGGAGCTGTGACGTCGATCTGAGCGAATACGACGAGTTGCGGATGCTTCTGGCGTTGCCGGGCTGGGCGCAGGTGGTAGTCGCCCTCAAAGGGGTCGACGGATGGATCGACGTGATCGAATCGGTCGGAAAGGGCACCACCGAAGAATACTCAGGTCCGCTCCCTTTCTCGCGTGTTCTGGGAGTCAGATTCACCTTCGGCGTGCTCAAGCGGACCGACATTACCGCGAAAATTCGGTGGCTCGGCGTGGCGAATCGCGGTTCTGTTGAGGCGATGCTCTCACGGCCGAGCCCGTACACGCCCGAATGGCCGCTGATGCTCAAGCCCGTCGGAGAGGAGGTCGAATTCGAACCTACGATCGGGATCTATTTCAGTGCCGGCCGGGAGACCGAGATGCTCAGGCGGAGAGTTAACCGGCGCCCGCATCGGGCCGGGTTCGAACGGATGGTCGATCGGGCTCGGGCACATCTGCAGGATCGCCCGGAGCGGCAGATCGGGAAGCTCATTCCGAAACCGGACAGACGGTTCTGCCGCGACAGAGACATGACGAGGATCTCATGGGCGCACCTGATGGAAGATCTCGCTTTCGTCGGCGTTATGGAAAAAGACGAAGCGCTCTGCCGGATGGCCGCGCGGATGGCGCTCTCGGCGGCGCACTGCGAGTACTGGTTCGAGTCCGACATCGGTGTCCATCCGGGGAAGCTCTGGCATCATCGTTCGTTTACCGAGGAGGTCTATTCGCGGGCGTGCGCGTTGGTTCTCGATTGGGCGGGGTTTTGTCTTACCGATTACGGGCGGCGGGTAATCCTCAATGCCGTTGCGACGAAAGGCCTGCCCAGAATCGAGACGGACTTTATTGAATCGGAGTATATCCGGCACATGAACCAGGGGATCGTCTTTTCGTCCGGACGCATTCACGGACTCCTCGCTCTGGCAAGCGCTTACCCGCGATACAACGAGCGGGTCGGCGCGGCCGAACGCGATCTTCTTGAAATCATAGATGACTATGTAAAGGAGGATGGAGGAACCCTCGAGGGTCCCGGGTACTGGCACTACACTTTTATGAATGCGGTCGCCACGCTCTACGTTTTGGCCAGATACCGTAGAACGAGGCTCGACGAATACGCGACCGAAGCCCTGCTCAAGACCGGTCTGTTCGGGCTGGGGATGCTTTCGACCGTCGGCGGCGGCTACTATCTGCTGCCGATCAACGACTGTCATCGAAGCGCGGTGCATCCGGACCTGGCATCGGCGTACGCGACCATAACCGGCGATCCGAAATGGCGCCGGGTATACGCGACGGCGTCTCGCGACCGGGAAACCGAGCCTGGATACTTCAGTTTCATCATCGCTCCGGAGGAGATCGAGGAGTTTTCTACGGCCGTGGAGGAGGGATTTCGCTTCTTCCCGTGTGTCGGTCAGGTCGACTGGGTCGTGCAGGACGACGAGCTCGGGCACGTTCATTTTCATTTCATCGCCGGGCCCGCCTACGGCGGCCACTATCATTGCGACAAGGGATCTTTTGTCATCGAAGCGGGCGAGGACGAGTTGGCCGTCGATCGGGGAGTGACCAACTACGCGCACCCGGAAACGAATCTCCTCAAACGCTCCGGCCGACACAATCTGCTGCAACCCGAACCGCCGGGCAAAGTTCTTCCCGATCAACTGAGCAGTTGCGACCCCGGAGCGCGAATCGTGCACGCCGAAGTCTCCGACGGACTTCTTTCGCTCGCGTGCGAGGTAACCGGCGCATGGCCGGAGGGGCTTTTTCAAAGAAACACGAGAACGGTAGAGGCGGAAAGTCACCGGGTTTTCGTGTTTCGCGATCGAGTGGCGTGTCCGGAACCGACTCCCGTCTCGTTTCGCCTAAACACTACTTTGCCCGTCGTCGCGGAAGACTCCGGGGTTCGGATCGTGGGAAAGTGTGCGGACCTTGTCGTGGCGGCCGTCGACTGGACTCCGGCCGAAACAACGGTCGAGGAAGACGGCATCGACGGCGCGGAGCGACCGGTCACCCTGGTCCGGTTGGTGAGTCAGGCGAGCCACGAGCACGCGCTTACCACGCGCGTCGAAGTCGTTGCCAAGCAGACACGCGAGGCGGAAGTATGAGACGAGCCTGAAGGGGCGGGCGATTGCACCGACCGTACCGACCGCACCGACGGAGCCCGTGTCACGCTTTCGCCGACGCGTCCGCATTTTTCGTGGCGACGATCAGACGGACGATATCAAGGAACAAGAGTTCGACGTCGTGTACGACGAAACCCGCCGCCCGAATGTTGGCCTCGGTGTCGCGAGTCATCGAGGTGCCGAGCAACGGTAAGGTAAACAGATTCATGAATCCAAGCACGGCGTTCAGGAAAACGTGTCGACTTCGCATGTGCTCGAGGAATATCGCTTTCCCCGCGGGTTTGAGCACGCGAAGAGCTTCCCCAAGCCCGGCGTGAGGATTCGCAACGGTGCAGAACACGAATGTTGAAATAACCGTGTCGAAAGAGTCGTCGGGAAACGGCATCGCTTCGGCATCCATGCGGCGAAGGCGAATCTCGGTGTTGTTTAGCCGTGCGGCCCTTCGACGTGCCCGTTCCAGCATACCGCAGCTGACGTCGATGCCCGTCACGGTCGCGCTTTCGGGATAGAACGGCAGGTTCTTCCCCGTTCCGACGCCGATTTCGAGAACCTCTCCCCGAACGTGCGCGACGGCGCGTCGCCGCGCTTTACGAAACAGAAGCGTTTCGATGAGAGCTTCCATCCGGTCGTAGCTCTTCGAGGCTCGATCGTACTTGGTCGATATCGAATGACGCGACGATACGTCTTCAGAGCAGCTTCCGGGCGGCGACGCATGGCGGCGGCCGCCGCTCCCGGCCTCCCGGCGGAAGTTCATCTCATCGGTCCCGGCGGACGAGCGAATACCCGGCCCTTCTCCACGCGTTGAATCCCCCGTCGAGCTCGACGACGTTCGTGAAGCCGAGCGCGACGAGCCGGGCGGCGGCCGTTCTACTCATGCTCCCGCTACGACAATACACGACGACGGGCAGGTCTTTCGCGGGGAGGCGCGCCTCGTACTCATCGATCCGGTTGAACGGGATGTTCATATCGGTCCCCGGGATATCGCCGGCGTACGGCACATGCACGTTTATGAGGGTAAACTCTTTCGCTTTCAACGCGTCGTTCAATTCGACGGCGCCGATCCGGGCATACCCTCGAGAGGTTTTCGGCAGATCGACGAATTGCGTCGAGCGCGGCCCCACCGCCTGCACGCCGTAGGCGCCCCGACCGACGGGTATCGTATCGGTCACCGTGCGTGTGACCGTATCTATTATCGAAACGGTCGCGTCGGCGTTGTTGCCGACGAACAAGGTTCGGCCGTCGTCGCTCAAGTCGAGTTGCTCGGGTAGCTCTCCTACGGCTATCGAATCGACCACGGCGGCGACCGCGACGTCAAACACCGCGACGGCGTTCTCCGCACTCAAGGCAATATAGACCGTCTTCCCGTCGGGCGCTACGCGCAACGCGTGAGGTCCGTCGCCGACGCGGTAGGTGAAGACCGTCTCGTCGGTGCGCGGGCGGGGGAAGACGCTCAGCGTCCCGTCGGCCTTGTTGGTCAGAAACACCGTTTCGCCGCTCGCGCCGCCGACGGCGACCCCGCGCGGTTTTTCGCCCACCGGATATCGGCCGACAACGGCCCGATCGGCGGTGTCCACGACGCTGAGCGTGTTGTCGCCGGCTGTTGCCAGAAAAAGGAGCGTCCCGTCGTCGTTGAATTCACCGTCATGCGGCTCGGGGAGGCCGGATATGGTGTCGGCGACCGTCCATGTGGAGGTGTCGACGACGGTTATCGAATCTTCGTCGGTGTTTGTCACGTACACCCATCTGCCGTCCGGCGAGGGAAGCGCGTGCGTCGGACCCATGCCGACGGCAACGGTAGCGACGACGGCTCCGCTCGATGCCTCATAGATCCAGAGGCTGTTCGACATCGTCCTCTCCATTCGGGTGCTTTCGTTCATGTCGCGATCTTCGCGCGCCGACCGTCCCGAGTCGTCGTCATTGTCGGATTCGCTCTTGGGCTTCATTTCGCTTGCGACGGAGGCGTGTTCGGCGGACGGGCGATCGTGGACGCCTGCGTTTACGACATAGATCAACCTTCCGTCGGGCGCCGCACTAATAATGTGCGGGTTGACGCCGGCCCTAAGTGTGGTCGTTACCGAGCCGGCGCCGAGCTCTATGACGCTGATCGTATCGTCGAGACCGTTCGCGACCCACAGCGCGTTGTCCGGAAGCGCCGAGCGCGCCTCGGCTGCGGCCTTCGGCGGGTCGTCGCCTCCGTGCGCCCACACGAAAGTGGACAAAAGCGCCCATGCGATTGCCGTGATAGCGGTCTTTTTCATACGTGCCTCCGTGCAAAGGATCGAAATACCATACCCGTCAAGGGTACCATACTCCTATACTCAGGTTTTTCCCGAGAGTCAAGCTTTGAGTCGTGGTTGATGTGGGGGACCTCCGTGCCGAAGGGTGAGAAATCTGTTGACCTGCGGGTCGGTATTGTCCATATTAGTACTACACCCGGGTAGGGTATATCGTACGGACGATCCCGCCGAAGACGGAGGCGTCTCACCCGGAGGGATCTCGACTGTGAGAGGGGGCGCGCCGATGAGCGCGTCTCAATCGAGGGAGTAAGGTTATGAGTTTGAAAAGCGTAAGAAAGATGGCGATGCCCACGGAGGATTGTTGCCGGGATCTGGATCGGGACATCACCGGCTATATCGTCGTCGGAAAATCCGAGACGATCATCGGAAAGGTCGTCGACATCCTCACTGAATCGGAAAAAAAGGTGAGTAGGTACATGGTCGTCGACACCACCATCGCTCCGTTCTCGACGGACGGAAAAAGCATCGTCGTGCCCGTATGCACGTGCCGCGTGAACCACGACGAAAGACGGGTAGCCTCCGATATCACGCCGGACATGGTACGTATGGCGCCTGCGATCGAGGACGGCGAAAACATCGACCGGGACACCGAACGCGAGCTTCATTCGGTGTTCGGCGTTTCGCCGTATTGGGCTTTCCAGGCCGGGCAGGAGGGCGTGGACGGATTCTCGACCTACGGGTTTTGATCGCGCCGCCGGTTAGGTGACTTCGACGACTCCGCGTCGAGAGAGATAGGCGTGCCAGAAGACACGCGCGGCGACCGAGCGCCACGGGCGGAACGGACGGCCGATTCCGACAAGCTCCTCTTCCGTTGGTCGCCGCGCGAGATCCAGCGTTTCCCGCACGGCGACCTTGAGCGCGAGGTCGCCCACCGGCCAGACGTCGGGGCGACCGAGCGAGTGAAGCAGATAGACATCCGCGGTCCATCGACCGATTCCGCGAATCGCCGTCAGCTCCCGTCGAACCGCATCGTCGTCGGCGAGGGCGAGTCGGTCCAGATCGAGTCGGCCGGAGACGATGCAGCGGGCGAGTCCGGCGCAGTAATCGGTTTTCCGCCGGCTAAACCCGACCGAGCGCAGCGTGGCGGGGTCGAGGGCGAGAAACCGGGCGGGCGTCAGGTCGCCGACGGCGTCGAGTAGCCGTTCGTAGACGGCCCGCGCCGAGGCGAGCGATACTTGCTGTTCGATAATCGCGTATACGAGCGAGGAAAACCCGGGTTCTCGGCGCCAGAGCGGAGGGGCCCCGTACGCGTCGATAATGCGCGCAACGAGCGGCGCCTCGAGGGCGAGTTTTTCCAGCACGGATTCGAATGTCGTCTCGTCGATGAGGTGCCGCCGCGCCATGGCGTCGGTGACGATATCACACTTGTACAACGACGGACAATGACCCGATCACGCGACCCGTGATACTATTGTCCCGCAGGAGTGCAACGTGACGATTGAATCCTACACCCGCTTCCTATCCAAGTACGGCAGGTACGTGCTGATCCTTACCGCCGCCGCGATGCTGTTTGCCCTTGCCGGGATCTTTCGGCTCAAAATCGACACCGACTTCGACATCTTCATGCCGCCCGACTCCTCGCGCTTCCGTGCGCTGCAGCGGATGAGCGAGTCGTTCGGAGACGCCGGGCAACTGCTCGCCCTGGCGGAGATCGGCGCGGGCGGGGACCTCTCGGATCTTCCACGCGTGGCGCGCGCGCTGGAAGGAATCGAAGGCGTTCACGCGGCGGAGTCTCCGGTGCCGGCCGGTATCGTCGAAATGAACGCCGAGCGGCGGGCGGTCGTTCTCGAGCGAATGGAGCGAATCTCAGGAGGAGCGGCCCTTGTCGAGGTGGACGGAACCACCTACGGCGTGTTTCGGCTCAGGCTTACGGCCGACGCCGACCTGAAGCGGGTCATCGCGGAGGCGCGGAGAGTCTTCGAATCGGCGGGACTCGTCGTTACGTTTTCCGGAGAACCGTATCTCGAGGCGGAAATATTCAGCTACGTACTCAGGATCATCCTGACGATACCGCCTATCGCCGTTCTCCTGATGCTCGTCGTTTTTCGCATCAGAATCGGTAACGTGCGCGCCACGGTGCTCTCTCTCGTGCCCGCGGTCGTCGGCGCCGCGATCACCCTCGGCAGTATCGGATGGATCCAGGGGTCGGTGTCGGTCGTAAGCATTCTCGTCCCCATATTCGTCATCGTTCTCGGAAGCGCCGACGGATTGCATGTGACAAGTCACATCATCGACAATCTCAACGAGGGAGCGGACAATCGGGACGCGGTAAGCACGACGCTGAAAGCGGTCGGTGTGCCGATTATCATGACCACGGTTACCACCATGGCCGGCTTTCTCTCGTTGACGATCATCAACAGCCGTGCGATTCGCGAACTCGGCGTTTCGGCCGCCGCGGGTATTCTCCTGGCCGGGATCGCGACGTGGTTGATTCTTCCCACGATTCTGTTGCATCAGAAGCCGCTCGGGAAGGTCGACCGCCGGCGGCAAGGGACCGTCTATCACGCGCTCTCGCGCCTTCGTGGAACACCGTCGGTGATCATCGCGGTCGCGACAGTCGGCGCTCTGCTCCCCGGGGCGCTCTCTTTACGCGCGAACTTCTCGATGATCGACGTATACAAGCCACGTACGACGGTGCGCAAGAGCATCGACACTTCGGTCCGCGTGCTCGGCGGATCGATCCCCGTATACGTCACCTTCGACGCCGAGAACCGTTTCGATCCCGCCGTGGCCGACGCGGTGCTGGAATTGCAACGGAAAACCGCGGAAGCGGGTCTCGCCGGGCGAAGCATATCGGCGTACGGCCTGATCGCGGGCCTCTGGGAGGAGATATCGGGAAGTCCGGGGTACCCTCGCACCCGAGCGGCCGTTTCGGGCGCGGTTGCCGCGATTCGATCCCTTAACCCGGAGTTTCTGACCAGTTTCTTTGCCGACGACGGGACGGGCCGCGCGGTGTTTTTTCTGCGTGATCTTGACGACGAAACGTTGCAGCAATTCGAAGACACGGCGAAGGCGGTCTCCGAAGATTCAGGCGTCGCGCTGGAACCGGTGGGAAGCGCGTTCGTGATGAAGGAGATGAACGATCAGATCATTCCGCAGCAACTCGGCTCCCTCGCCCTCGCCGCATTCCTGGTATTTCTCATCACTGCGGTCACTCAACGAAGTCTCCTCCTCGGACTCGCTTCGACTGTTCCGATCGCGATCACCTTGGTCGCCATGTTCGGCGTCATGGGGTACGCGAGGATCGATCTTAGCATCATAACCGGCATCATGAGCGGGCTGACGATCGGTGTCGGAATCGACTACGCAATCCACTACGTTTCGCTGTATCGACGGGCCAAGCAGCGGGGAGACGTCGACCCCACGGAGACCGCGTTGCGCTTCGTCGCGACCCCGGTACTCGCGAATGCAATGGGCCTCGCCGTCGGGTTCACCGCAATGCTGTTATCCCCGCTGCAGATTCACGTGACGCTTTCGGTGCTGATGTGGGTGACCATGAGCTCGAGCGCGTTTTTCAGTCTGACCCTTCTTCCCACGCTCATCGGCGGACGATCGAAAGGGCGCGACGGCACCGGTCGTGGTGACGGTGACGGTGACGGTGGATGAACCGACGTTCGGGCCGACTGCCCGGCGGCGACCGAGGGGCTCCGAACGGATCGGACCTCCGTGCGTGACGTCTCATCGCCGGCCGAATCGGGCGTTCAGCCTATCGCGCTCGACCCGCGTTCGCCCGTTCGTATTCGAATGCATTCGGCGAGCTCGGTGACGAAGATCTTGCCGTCGCCGATCGTCCCGGACCGTGCGGCGCGCGTGACCGCGTCGATCGTCGTTTCGACGAAGTCGTCATTCACGGCAATGTCGATTCGAATCTTGTTCAGCAGATTGATCTCGGAACGTACACCGCGAAACGTCTCGGTGTAGCCCTTCTGCTGTCCGCACCCGAGCGCGGAGGTGACGGTCATCTTGTGCACGTTCGCGTCGAAGAGCGCCTTTTTTACCGCCTCGAGTCTGTTCGGCTGAATGAGCGCAGTTACCATTTTCACGACTATATCCTCTCCCGTCAGTCGATGATCTGAAACCCCGAGTACGACTGGATGCCGTGCTCGCCGATGTCGAGGCCGCGGTACTCTTCGTCCGTCGATACCCGCAGGCCGATGGTCGCGTCTATCACTTTGAAGATTATCCCCATCGTCACAAAGACAAAGGCGGCGACGCTGAGAACCCCAAGAAGCTGAACACCAAGCTGGGTGATTCCACCGCCGTAGAAAAGACCTGCTCGTGAAAGGCCCAATGACCCCTTCCCGAACAGGCCGACCGCGAGGGTGCCCCACACTCCGTTGATCGCGTGGACCGGAACGGCGCCGACGGGGTCGTCGACTTTTATCTTATCAAGAAGCTCGGTTCCGAACACGACGACGATTCCCCCGACCGCGCCGATGACGATCGCCGCCCACGGGTCGACATACGCGCACGGCGCCGTTATCGCCACCAGTCCGGCGAGCGCGCCGTTCATGGCCATCGACAGATCGGCCTTCCGCGTCAGGATCCAGATCGTCCCCATCGCGACCATCCCGCCCGCGGCGGCGGCAAGATTGGTGTTGATCGCCACCCGGGCGATGAGTGCCCCGTTCCCGACCGACAGCGTCGATCCGGGGTTAAATCCGAACCACCCGAACCAGAGGATAAAGACACCGAGAGAGGCGAGAGGGATATTGTGACCCGCGATGAGGTTCGGCGAACCGTCCGTCCGGTATTTGCCGATCCGGGGCTTGAGCACCATCGTTCCGACGAGTGCGGCGACGCCGCCGGTCGTATGAACGACCGTCGATCCTGCGAAATCGGCGAACCCGAGTGAAGCGAGCCAGCCGCCGCCCCATATCCAGTGTCCCACGAGCGGGTAGATCAGTGCCGAGATAAGAAACGAATAGATGAGGTATGCGGGGAACCTCATCCGTTCAGCCATTCCTCCGGCGACAATCGTCGCCGCCGCGCCGCAGAAGGCGGCCTGGAAAAGCCAGAAAGCGAAGAGCGGGACCGCCGCGCCGCTTTCGGCGCCCCGCAGAAACCAGCCGCTGAATCCCATAAAGCCGTTTCCGGTTCCGAACATGATGGCGTATCCGAAGAGAAAAAAGCCGAGCGACGCCATGCAGAAGTCGAGAAAGTTCTTGGTCAGTATGTTCGTAGCGTTTTTGGCTCTGACGAATCCGGCCTCGACCATTCCGAATCCGGCTTGCATAAAGAACACGAGAAAGGCCGCGATGAGTACCCAGAGCGTGTCGATTCCGGTGATGATGTCCTGAAGCGATTCCATAGTCCCTCCTGGTGTGGTATCCACGAGAAACGGAATCAAGAACCGTGCCGACACCGTGAGGCCGCCGGTTCGCGTGTCTGAATTAAGCGCGTAAAGCGTTCGAATGCCGTGAGTTGCCGCCGATCCGGTCGGAACGTGCAACCCGAATCTGCCCTACTGAATGGTGTGATATCCGTATCAACGTGACATTTATGTAGGATTTTGAAGTGGAAGAAACGGATAGGTGGGTTTTGCCGGCGGCGGATTCTGCCCGGCGTGAGGGCTTACCCGACGCGGAGCCTTACCCACATGGGCTCTTACCCGCATGGGTTCCTACCCGGCGTGGGTGTATTTCCGCCCTTCGTCGAGCACGGCCAAGTAGTTTTCCACCGGCATATAGTCGGTCAGCGAGTTTCCGGTTCCAAGGGTCCAGAAACCGTCGGCGAAACACGCGTCGATGAGTTCCCTCGTGTAGCGCCGGATGTTCTCTTCACTTTCCCTGCAGATGAAGTCGACGTCCAGACCGCCGAGCGGAGTCACGCGATCGCCGTAACGTTTCTTGAACTCGACTACCGGCATAATCACGTCCTCGAAAGAGTGCTTCCCGTCAATCCTGCACACGTCTATCAGATCGTCGTATATCTCTTCGAGGTTGCCGCACGAATGGAGCACGAACGGTTTGCCCCGTTCGTGGGCGACGCGAGCCAGATCGGCATACACCGGAAGGACGTAGGCGCGAAGCGTTTCGGGCGGAAGAAAGGTCGACGTCTTGAATCCCAGGTCGTCTCCCTGGCGAGTGGCGCACACGAAGTCCATGTCGGCGATCGCCCGGTGTCCGGCTGCAAGAAGCCGGCCGATCCGCTCGAAAACCGCTTCCACGAGATCGGGCTGATCCTGTAACGCGTAGGAGAGACCGACCACACCCATCATCCTCGAGACCCACTCGTAGGGACCCATGGCTACTCCCCCGACGATTCGAGCGTCCTCCGGGAGGTATCGCGCGGCCGACTCGAAGGCGGAGAAATCAACGGCGTTCTCCGGCGAAGGCCAATCGTAGGAGTCGAAATCGCTCCAGTCGCGGATGACGACGTGCGCCTCGCTGCCCTCCGATACTCCGCGCCGTTCGTTCGGGAGCGGACAGTTGAGCGGTATCTCGAGCGGAACGACGTCGTACCCCATACCGATCCAAAACTCAACATAGCGGCGTGGGTATTCGGGATTGTCGTTCGAGAGTTCCGAGCGAGACAACCCGGTGCGCGCGGCGAAGAAACCTGCGCTTGCGAGGTGCTCGTAGAACGGCAGATGCTCGGGACGCTCGCGTCTGCGCAGCGCGCGAAGGAATTGCCGATAGTCGGCCGTATGTTCGATAATCGTGTGTGATCCGATGCTCATAACCTGCGCGTGTCAGTCTGTCCGAATCATGCGCTCTCGTCCATCCCCGTTGAGCCGACCGCGTCAAAAACCGTCCGACTACGCGAACATTCGAATCATCCCCGGAATCAGCTCGATTTCAATGGGCGTCGTTCCGAAGGTTTCGCCGTCGGGCGTCAACGCAAGCGGCGTGTCGGATGAGAGCGATACCCGACGACCGCGGATTACTTCGACCGAGTCGTCAAGGATATGGGTTCCGTCGAAGATTCTCGGGAAGAGTCTGAGCAGCTTCCGGCGAGTGATCGGCCCGAGCACGACCACGTCGAAGAGGCCGTCGGTAATGTCGGCCTCCGGCGCCATCATCATCGTCCCTCCGGTATACCGTGAATTGCATATCTCAACGAAGATCGCTTGACGGCGGTGGAGTGTTCCGTCGATCGTCATGTCGACGGTATGCGCCTTGAGCCCGACCAACTCTCCGAACACTCCGACGACGTAGCTCAACGCCCCCAGTCTTTTGTACCTCCGCGCACGGTAGGCGACGTTCGAGACGAACCCGGCGCCGAGCAGATTGACGAAGAGAAACTCGCCTTCGGAACAGATGAATCGGCCCGCGTCGACGTTTTTGGATCGATTGCGTACGATCATTTCAACAGCATCATCCACCGACTCGACACCGAGATCGCGAATGAAGGAGTTCCCGGTGCCGACGGGTATTTGACCTATGGGTGGTCGTGCGAGTGTCCCCGCCTCAACGTCACCCCGGCCGCCGAACAGTCCGTTGACAGCCTCGAACAGCGATCCGTCGCCTCCTACCACCACGACTCCGTCCCACACGTCCGGCTCAAGCCCGCGGGCGAGATCGACGATATGCCCCGGGAAATTCGAAACGAGCACTTCGACGTCGACCGCACGCCGACGAAGCATATCCGCTGCGGTTTCGGCGACCTCCCGCCCGCGTTTTTTGCCGGCGTTCGGGTTTACGATCATGCATACTCTCACCCCGACACCGTACTACCGGCCGGGCTCCCGCGCAACAACACTTTCGGTCGGACCCCGCGTCGGGACGATGGGAATCGCTCCGCAAGTATTCCGATCGATGCCTTATCGCGAAGCGACGGGCGCTCGATGCGATTGAAGATAAGGAACGATCACGTCATTCTGTACCGTTCCCGTACCGTCGTAGGTAATCGAGATCATCGGCACACCGGTGACCGCTTCGATTTCGCTTTTCATCGCCTCGGTAACAACCGACGGGCAGCAGAAGGCGGGACTCGCCTGTACGAGAAGCGCGAGATCGGGGTGCTCTCTGAGCAGGTGGCAGATCTTGAGGATATTGTCGTAACTTTCGCCTTCGTTGAACAGACTGACGTGGAATCGTTCCAGGTCGCTCTCCACGTTCGGGTTCGACGCCGGAAACCATCGAGCCGCTTCCGCCGGTATGTAGCGCCTCAGGTACCGTTCAACGACGTCGACGATGCCGAGCATCGTCTTGAATACGACGAGCCGCGACAACTCGCCGTCTTTCCACCACCGCCTGAAGTAAGCCGACGATATGAGCCTGAGGTACTCGCTGTAGGGAGTGGTCACTACTTCGCCTCCGGCCGCTTCGATAGAGCGTATCAAGTCCTGGTTGAACACGTCGTTGTCGCGCGCGTAGAGGTCGCCGAAGACGGCGACTTTCGGACGTGATCCGTCCTCTCGCTCGATCTAGTCGAACAGCCTCAACGCTCGTGAGACCGCCTCGCGAAGCGGGACATCCCCGCGAAACGCGGGCATCAGCATCGCCTGAGCTTCCCGGATGGTCCGATCCGTCGCGCCCGCTTCCCGCTCGTACGGCCGGATTCTGCACCCGAGCCGCCGCAGCGCTCCACCGAGAAGGTAGGCGCAATAGGCGCGCACGGCGGCGACGACCGAAATGTCGTGGAAGGTCAATTCGCCACGGTAGACATCGATTTCGGAAAGAGTCGGGTCGATGTCGGTGATGAGCGTTTTGATGTAGGAAGGATACATACCGATCGAGCACGCGCCGCGCGATTGCAGCATCCACAACGTCGTTCGGACCGGGTCTATTCCGTGCGCCTTGACGTAGTGGACCAATTCCTCCGCTATGATGTTCAACGGAAGGCATTGACCGGTGTTGTGTCGCATGCTCTTGCGAATGACCGTCGCGTCCTCTTCGAGCAGCCGGGCGTCCAGCCCGCACCGCGTGAGATTCGCGACGAGCAGAGGAGCCGTGATCGGGTCGAAGTCGGGAAAAAGTACGATTCGGTCTTTCAACCGGTTCTCCGTGCTCGCGATAACCGGCGGGCCGTCGACCGGCTCGGTCGATCGCACAGTCGAGCCCATGCTCGTGCGGTAGTGAGCCTGAAATGCGCGAACGGCGGCTTCGATGCGAGTTTCATAACCGACGTTCGAATCATGCTCGTCGATCTGAAGAATCAGGTACGGCTTCCCGGCGGACTCCATGATGCGCTTGAAATACTCGATCATGAACGAGTCGGGATTGCATTTGAAGCTGGTAATGAGAATCGGGTAGAGCCCCGCCGAACGAGCGCACCGGTCGGCGGCCGACAGGATCGCCGCGGCAAAATGCCAGTGGATAACCGCGAGCAGGTCGCGGACCGGGGAGTTCCGCCTCTCATCGTCCGGAAGCATGTCGTAATACCAGACCCGCACGCCCCGGCGCGAGACGAGATCGGGAATGCGTTTGTTCATCGCGTCGTCGAGCACGGTGTAGGGCCGCCCGAAAAGAACGACTTCGGGTTCGGTTCCTCGGGCGTGTTGAGTGAACAGCGCCTTCCATCGATCACGTCGAGCCAGAACCGCATCTTCGCTCTCCCGGTAGATTCGATTGAACCCTTCGAAGCTCATCGTATCCGGCAGAATCGGCTTCAGCGAGGCGAAAAGCGCCCGCACCGCCTGCGAGCGGCCGCGCGCCGGATCGATCACCGGACGGAGCATCCTTTGCGGGTCGAAGCCGCGGCGTTCGAGCGACTGCGAAACGAGCGCTGGGGCGAACTGAGTGTAGTAGCAATATTTTCGTACCTGCGATCCGGGATCCCGACGGTCGGGCGCCGACCGACCTTCGATAAGAACCGGACAGAAGATCCACTCCACACGCTCGGCGAGATCCGTCGCGTGTCCGTGAATCGCGGTGGCCGGCGCACAAAACTCGGCGCCCGCTCGCCGCCTGCCGGCGGCGAGCGCCGTTTTGCTCCCGAGACTGGTCGTGCACTCGATACCGAGCCGTTCGAACAAGTCGAGCCACAGCGGCAGCTCTTCGAATAGATGAAGCGCCGCCGGGATCCCCACCGGGGCGCGGCGGGGAAACCTTCCGCGGCGGGGCAGGAAGTAGCCGCGCCACGCGCCGGTCAGATCGAACCGCGTTGCATTCGCGGGAACGAAACGTCGCGTCTCGTAGTCGCGCCCACAGAGGAAGCCGAATGCCACGTCCTCTCCACCGACATGAGCGATCCGAAGCTTGCAGTGGTTTGCGCAGAAATCGCACACTTCGTTGCGAACCGGTATCCGCTCGTGTGCGATCCCGATCCCGCGGAACGTCGTATCGCGGTGACGGGCGGGCTCTTCGGCCAGGGCGAGAGCCGCGCCGAAAGCGCCGGTAAGATGGCAGTACGGCGAGACGAGAATCGGTTTTCCGAGCCTTTGCTCGAACGCGGCGACCAGCGCCCGGTTCTTCGCGGTGGCGCCCTGAAAGCAGACGCGATCGCCGATCGCGCCGATCGACGCCACCTTGAGCAGGTAGTTTTCGCGGACGGCGATCACGGATGCCGCGAGGAGCTCATCGATCGCGTAACCGCGGCCGAGCAGATGATTGATATCACGCTCCATGAAAACCGTGCATCGATCGCTGGTAAGCGGCGCCTGCACTCCGGTGGCTCGCTCGGAGAACGCATCGAGCGACACTCCGAGACGCGCCGCCTGCTCTTCGAGAAAGCTCCCCGTGCCGGCGGCGCACACCGTGTTCATTTGAGAAAAGGTGACCATTCCGTTTCGCAGCGTGGTGAACTTGCTGTCCTGCCCACCGATCTCGATGATCGTGTCCACCTGCGGGTCGATTTCGTAGGCGGCGCGAGCGTGCGCGCTTATTTCGTCGAGCATGAGGTCGGCGCCGATGAGAGCGCCGATGAACTTACGCCCCGATCCGGTGGTCGCGGCTCCCAGAAACCGGAACGGAAGCGATCGCGATTCGGAAAAAGCAGCGATCGCCTCGAATACTCCCTGCACCGCCGCCAACGGCTTTCCGGCGGTGCGCGCGTAGAAACCGGCCACGGGAGCGCCGTCGGGGCGGATGACGATGGCCTTTGTGCTCGTGGACCCGATGTCTATGCCGAGGTAAACCGGGGCGGGCTTCTCCGGCGGGGACGAGGAGGAGGAGGCGTCTCCCGGGTCGCCGTCGGAGAGGTAGTCGTCGACCGCGACCGGATTCTCCGGGCCCAGACGCGCGCTGTGAAACCGGTAAGCCGATTGACGATCGAAATCGGAATAACGGCTCTT
>JAJRYZ010000303.1 GCA_024275515.1 Spirochaetota bacterium | reverse complement strand
TAATATATCAATGGGTGAGAACGCACGCGCCTAACAACACGAATCGCGACGAAACGCCTCGAATCGAGCCGGGAAACGCGCAAAAAACAGCAATTCCGCCCCTTAACGCTTATTTTGGGTATTTCCAAAATGTGAGCTGTCTCACGACTTTGGAGAGGAATTATCCGACGACGCCACACCTACCCCCACGCATCGGTTGCACCGGCCTCGGCCATGGGAAGGTAATGAGATCGGCGGCTACGATGTCCGATCGATCATAGTCGCGATTGAACAGGTGCAGAGGGACTCTGTCTGGCGAATCGTGGGCCATGGCACGGCGCACGGTTTCGCGGGATGATGCTGGACGGCTCTGCCGTCGGGCTGTTGGGGAATGGCGGCGTCCTCATCATCGCCTCCGGGTAGACGTTAATGCGATCGTACTCGCTCTCCCGGCGGATAACAACGAATCATCGTAAGAAAGAGCAACATTGAGGTCGGCCCTTCCTAACCTGCCGCCAAACAAAAAGCTGCAATGATTTCAGCACATTACCAATGGCTCGTGATCTTACGCGGTCTTTTTCGCCCTGCCCGGCGATATCGCCACTCGCTCAACGCTGAGTCTTCGGCCGTTGTAAACCGTACCTCGAAGCGCTTCTTCGACGATGCCGGAAAAACCGGATTCCACCTGTATCCAGGATTTCGACGAGCCGATATCGATTCTCCCGAGACGAATGTGCACGCCTCTCGTACCCTGGTTCACCAGCCCGATGATGTCCAGAGGAAGAACACGCCCGTTCTTGCCGATATCGACGGCGATCCAATCGTAGCCGTTCGAGCTGTCGGCATATTTGAAGTCTGTCCGCCTGCCGCGTTTGCCGCGCCTGTCGTCAAAATGTCTCTTGTCGTTCTTTCGATCGGATCGGTAGTCAGATTTCGTCGCGGGCCGAAGGTCCTTTCGATCCTTGTAGTATTGAAGATATCTGTTGAGATCGAGAGAGACGAATCGCTGAATGAGCTCCCGACGACTCAAAGATGCGAGTTTTTCTTCGGCCAGTGACAGATACGACGACATCTCATCGCCGCCCACGTCTACTGATGTCACAAGGTCCACCAACTGCATGAGCTGCCGCTCGAATATCTCCTGTTTCCCCGGGACTTTCGTCTCGACAAATCTTCTCTTGATGGACCGTTCGATCCATCGAAGTCGCCCACGTTCCTTCTCGCTGATCAAGGCCAAGGATGTTCCGATCTTTCCCGCTCTGCCTGTTCGGCCGCTCCGGTGAGTATAGATGTCCGCTTCGGTCGGCAAATCGTAGTGTATAACGTGAGTCAGATTATCGACATCGAGACCTCTTGCGGCAATGTCCGTAGCAACGAGCAGTTTGACGGATGCAGATCGGAACTTACCCATTACATGCTCTCGCTGCGATTGCGAAAGATCTCCGTGCAAAGCTTCCGCGTGATAGCCGTCGCGAACCATTTTTTCGGCGATTTCGCCGGCTGCGGCCCGGGTCCGACAGAAAATGATGCCGTAAATAGTGGGATGGAAATCCACGATTCGCTTGAGAGCCTGGTATTTATCCTGTTGTCGCATAGTGCAATACGTGTGCTCAACCGTTTGAGGGCCCGTGTTTTTTATGCCGACGGAAAGCTCAACAGGATCTTTCATAAACGCCTTGGCGATTCTCGCGACGGCGTCCGGCATGGTCGCCGAAAGCAGGATCGTCTGTCGCTCGGCCGGGGCAGATTCGAGGATTGCATCGAGCTCCTCCTTGAATCCCATCTTGAGCATAATATCGGCCTCGTCGAGAACCAATGTCCGTATGCCGCTTATATCGGCGCGTCGGCGTTCGAGGAGGTCGAGAAGACGACCCGGCGTAGCCGCGATGATGTGGGTGCCTGTTCTTAGTTCGCGTATCTGTCTCTCATATCCGTCTCCACCGTATATCGATGTAACTCTCAATCCCCGCATGTACTTCCCGTATGACTCGAGCTCCCCGGTTATTTGCACGCAGAGCTCTCTCGTCGGGCATAGGACAAGAGTCTGAGGCGAGGGGTTATCGATCTCGATTCCGTGGATGAGCGGAAGACCGAATGCGGCGGTTTTTCCTGTTCCGGTACAGGCGAGCCCGACCACATCGCTGGGCTCGGCGAGGAGTTGCGGAATCATGAGCTCCTGAATGGGCATGGGCGAATCAAAACCGAGGTCGTCGATTGCTCTTAGTATTTCTGCGCTGAGACCGAAGTCGGTAAAGGTCAATGTACAATCCTTGAGACGCGATGGCGATGAGCCGAATAGGGAATTCCTATGTGGGTGATTACTATCTGCAAACGGCGTCGAAAGGATACGTCAGTATAGTAAATTCTTATTGAGTGAGGCAATATAACATGGTCAAAGGGTCCGGTCAAGACCGAGCAATTCGAATTGCCGCCGGCGGCAACCGAAAAGACGCCGTTTTCGTGGCGATGTCTCCGGTTCCTCCGCGCCGCCGGGCGATCACTTCACCGGACGATCTCGACCCGTTCTCGACGGTCGAGAGATTTCATGCACGCGTCGATGACATACATCGACGAGAGAGCTTCGTCGGGCGGGCTCGAAGGTCGCGACCGTCCGGCAATCGCCTCCAGGAAGATGCGGTGCTCCTCGCGGTACATCTCGTCCCTCTCCGTCGATACCGTTTCGATCGACACCGAACTCCGATCGCGGAAGCCGAGGCGAAGCTCCCCGCAGCCGAGATCGTACACGACCCACCCGCGATCACCGATCACCTCGCACTCGTTGCGCTCGGGCGTCCGTACGTAGTTCAACGTGATTGTCGCGATAAGCGGATCTTCGTAGTCGCAGATCATCGACAGGATGTTCGGTCTCGACGAAAGCTCCATATTCCCGCCGCACGCGGCGGCGCAATACACGCCGCTCGGGTCGCGATCGAGGAGCAGACGGAGAATATCGGTCTGATGCGCGTAGTCCATAAGCAGCGCCCCGGGTATGTCGGCTTGGTACCGCGATCGTGAATTGACGAGTGTGATGTAGGAACCCACCCTGTGGTTAACCGCGACTATGGTCCCCAGCACTCCTTCGTCGATAAAACGTTTTATCCTGCGCAGCTCCGGATTAAAGCGAAGCATAAAGCCGATACTCAACACCCGTCTCGACCGTCGAGCGGCAGACGCCATCTCGATCGCATCTGCGAGCCTGCTACTCATCGGTTTCTAACACAGGACATGAACTCCGCGGTCGAGCGCCGCAATCGACTGACCTCGGTGAAGATGGTGCGGCGTCGCGATTACCACAAAACCAGGATCTGTCCGCAGCGCTTCGTCGAACGAACGAAATATAGGCCGCGCTCCGATCTCGTCTCGAATTCGCCGAAGCGCTTCGTCGTTCACTTCGCACAGCGCGATTTCCACGTCGTCGCGCGCATCGAGAAGCCTCGCGTGTCGACGGCCTATTGAACCCAGCCCTACCACGATTCCGTACTGTTTTAGTGCCATATCGTAAACCCACCGTCGACGATCAAGTTATGTCCGGTGACGTAGTCGGAGGCCGCCGAAGCAAGAAAAAGAGCCGCCGGCGTTGTTGATCAGTATGTCTATGCGCCCTTTCCACGCCCCGACGCGATCTGCGGCGGAGGAGACATTCGCATAATCCGTTACATCCAGAACCACCGACAGCGTTTCGACGCGGTAGCGTTCGGCGAGATTCCGCGCGGCGGTTGAGGCTCGATCATGATCTCGGGAAGTAACGGCAAGCCGGCAGCCCGCCTCTGCGAGGGCTTCGGCCACGTCGTATCCGAGGTGACGGGCGCCGCCGGTGATCATAGCTACCTGACCGTCCAGCCTGAAAGATTCGAGCGTCCTCATGCGCGGCTCCTTCGCGAACTCTCCCGCGGCTACCCCGGGTAAACCTCGCTGCAGATGTGCGAAACAGTGTAGGCCGCGGCCGAATTCTGGACAACCACCGGGCCGTGCGCTAGACTGGAGGTCGTCGCAGAAAATCGCACACGCGTCCGGAGGAGTCGATGTTCGTACCGTTGGAGGAACTTCTTGCCTCGATGGAGCACGAGATAGACCCGGAACGCGAAAAGGAAATCGAAGAGCTACATCGACTGAGTGTGAGTTACCAACCGGTACCCAGGCTTCCGCTCGTCATGAATTACCCGGTCGGCGAAGGCGCCCGGTTCGAGCCGCTTCCTCACGGTCGCGTATACGAAAGCGCCGAGTACATGCTTTACAACGAACTCGTGTCCGCATTCGAAGCTTCGATCGCCTACAAATACGAGATGTCCGACGATCTTCCCATTACCATCCGTCCCAACTTCGGAACCGTTCTCGTCGCCTCGATACTCGGCGGGAGGGTTGAGCAGGTTGACGATCACCGACCGTGGGTGCGACCTTTCGAAACCGACCGCGATTTTTTTCGCATTTTCGACGCCGATGCCGAGTCGCGCGACGCCGGTTGGCTTCCGCGAGTCGTCGAGACCTACCAACGATACGACGAGCTGCTCTCGCCGTATCCGCGTTTCCGCGCCTGCATCAGAACCGTATTGCCCGATCTTCAAGGGCCGCTGGACATACTCGCGCAGCTGCGGGGAGAGAAGCTGTTTACAGATTTCTACACCGATCCGACCGTAGTCGACGACGGTATCGCGCTCGTCTCGCGGACGCTTCGCGCGGTGTTTATGCATCTGTCTCCGTTTACCGTTGACGGTCCGCAGGGATTCACCCATCAGCACGCGATGATGATCGCCGGTAACATTCTTATTCGCGACGACTCGGCGGTAATGATTTCGCCGCATATGTACGAGCGCCACATTCTTGCCGCCGACGCGGCGCTTCTCGAGACCGCAGGCGGAGGTGGAATCCACGCGTGCGGCCGGATCGAGCACGATTTCGATCTCTTTCTGTCGATTCCGCACCTGCGCTGCATCGATCTCGGACAGCCGGAGATGAACGACATCGATTCGCTCTATCGCGAGGCCGCTCCGCGGAAAGTCGCGCTGATTCGGATGCGCGTTCCCGAATCCAAGATCTTGGACGCATCGGTTCTTCGACGCTTTCCCACGGGAGTTTCGCTCGTCCACGCGGCGCGGTCGCGGGACGACGCAAAACGGATTATGGATTCGTATCGCGACGCGGCAGCGCGGGGGGAGTGACGTGATCTTTCGCGACGACGACACCCGCATGCCGGTGACGTTCCGAAACGGGAAGAGTCTCGCCGGACTCGAAAGACGACGCGTGCGGATCCTCGCGGAGAGTCGGGCGACAAAGCTCTGCGCGACATACACGGAGTAGCGCCGATGATTCTCGAAACCGAGCGAATCTTGTTCTTCGACGATGCCTGGGTGGAATCCGTCGAGAACATGTCGTTCACGCTCAACGCTCCGACGAAATGCGGACCGATCGCCGTTACCGAAAAAGAATGGGAGATCCAACCCGGCGGCGGAGTTCGCGCCTATTGCGTCGTTCCGTGGCGGGGCGGGTACCGATTCTACTACTCGGTAACGCTCGGCGACGGCGGGTACTGTCTCGCGTTGCTTGAAAGCGACGACGGAGTTTCATGGTCCCGCCCCGACCTGGGAGTGGTTCGCTACGGAGGAGAGACGGCCAACAATCTGGTGGATGTGGGCAATCACTGGATCAAAGGACTGACGGTGTTCGTCGATTCGGAGGCGCCCGAAGAACATCGTTTCAAGCTTCTCGGACACAACCCGAAGGAAGGCATGTTCCTGCTGACCTCGCCCGACGGGCTCACCTTCTCCCGACAGAAGGAATGCCTCCTGCCGTTCAACGCCGACAGCATGGTCTCCGCCTTCTACGACCCGGCGGTCGATCGTTATCGAGTCTATCTCCGCGCATGGGATCGAACCCGACCAATCTACAACGTCCCGGGCAGCCGGGTGGTCGCGATCACCGAGGTGCAATCGCTGTTCGAACCGTTTCCTCTTCGGCCCGATCCGCCCGATCCGTGGCCCCAGAGGCCTCCGAGACGAATGTTCGGCGACGAGCTCGCGAGTCCGATGCGGAGGCTCAATCGGGAAATCGAACCGTACGTATTGTGGTGTGACGAAGCCGATCCGGACAAAGCCGACATCTATCAATCGGCCGCACTCCACTACGCGCCCGGCGTCTATCTCGCATTTCCGACGCTCTACTTCCACTACCCCCCGCCGCCGAACGGCTTTATCAACGACGGCGTTCTCGACCTGCATTTCGCGTCGAGTCGCGACGGAATAACATGGAACCGAAAGTACAGAGAACCATACGTCGGTCTCGATCTTCCCGACGGATGGTGCACGAAGGCGCTGCATATGCTCAACGGAGCGGCGACCGATCGCTACCGGATACACCAATACGTCATCGGATCGAGAAGGACGCACGGAGAGGGGCGCACCAAGCTCGACCCGCCGCCCGACACGAAACCGCGGACCCCGGGTTCGCCCATCGCTCACAGGATCGAACAGCGCCTCGACGGATTCGTCTCTCTCGACAGCGCCTACACCGGCGGGACTCTCGTCACCGCTCCGTTTGAAATCGGCTCGGAGACGCTTCGCGTCAATATCGACACATCGGCGAGTGGTTACGCGCATGCCGCGCTTCTCGATGAGTCGGGCGCCCCCATCCCCGGCTATGAAATCGAAGCCTCGCGGCGGATTCAGGCAAACGATGTGCGGTGCGAGCTGCATTGGAACGGCAGGCCCGACGTTTCGGCTCTTCGAGGCAGAAAGGTACGGCTCATGATGCGAAGCCGGGCGACGAAGCTCTACGCCGTCTATTACCGGGACGCTGAAAACTAGCAACATAGCACACTATGCACATACGAATGTCGCGGTGAGCACGCTTCCCGCGCCGACTGTAAGAGGCGCCGTCCGAACAGTCACGATCGAACCGACGGTCGCGCTTTCGTTTTCTACCACTTCACCGTCGAGCCGCACTGTCATTCTCGTCGCGCCTTCGAGGCACGGAACAAGCTTTGACGGAAACGAAACGGAGATTTCCCGCACCACGACGCGCCCGCCCAGCGGCCTCAACGCAAATCCCTCGCCGAAACGCTCGAACGCTCCCCACGCCGAGCCGCACGACCATACGGTGTTAAAAGGCGTCCGATCCGTTTTGGGGTAGAAGCCTATTCCGCCCTCCGACGCCGAATAGCTGAATCCGGAAAAAGCAAGCAGGACCGACCAGGCGGCGAGCGATCGCGCGTAGTGATCGCCGCACTCGATTTCGTTCCACGGATTGCGCCGCTCGCCGTCGTAGCGCGAACGGACCGCGTCGACTATTCTCGTCGCGTCGGCGACGAGACCTTCGAACGCGAGGCTTGCCGCAACCTGATACTCGACGCCGGTCCACACCTCGTCGAAAAAGCCGTGACGCCGCGTGACCGCACACACCGCCGCGGCGCCCGTTCGGGATGCGTTCTCGTCGGCGTGGGTCGAGCGGGGAGCCTCACGGGGGAACGTGCAGTTGATCAGCCCCGCTTCGTCCTGCAGCGCGTAAGTTCGGCAGAACGCCGGATGCGAGTCGAGCCTGTCGAGATAGTTGTACCTGACTATCGATTTCAGCGCCGATAGAACGTGATCGGACGGCAAAAGACGGCCGAGACCGTTGAGAGTGGCGAACCACTGGCCGATGAGTTGATCCGATAGACAACCGTTTCCTATTTGTTTCGGCCGGTCGCGAAACTCATCCGGAATCATCTGCATGTAATACTCTCCGTTCCACAGTCGTTCCTCGCACAACGCGGCGCCGCTCGTCGCAAGCGTCGCATAGAGGTTCGCCTTGTCCGTCCTGCCCACTTCGTGCGCCATGCACGAGGCGGCGCGGAGCGCCGCGAGGTAGAGCGTTTCTATCATCGGGTTCGCCCCGATCCAAACGCAGTCGTAAGTGTTGAGCTGTTCACCGGCGTCGGCGAGTCCGTTCGCCTCTCCCTCCTCTCCCGCGTCCCACTGTTCGACGGCGTAGTCGAGAGCCGATTCCGCCTTCGGCCACAGTCCATCGAGAAAGCCCCGATCTCCCGAGAGCCGCCACTCGCGGTAGAGCTTGAGGATCGATCCGAGCTGACCGTCCGCGGCGGCCGGCCGGCCGCAAGCGCCGCTTCCCAACGGGAGAACGGTCCGGTGCGACATGAATCCCGACTCATCGGTATTGTTGAGAAAGTCCGTTCGCCGCATCGACCGCGCCAGATCCGGAAAGAGATGGGGAAGCGCCTGATCGTAGTTCCACACGTGCGTACAATCGAGAGGGCAGCTTCCTCTATCGGGTCCGCACCCTTCGAATGCGTGAAACACTCCGTCGGCGGTGATGAAGCAGGTGTTGGACGTGAGCACCGAAAGACAACTTCCCGCGGCATCGAGAACCGACGGCGGCAACGAACTCGAGTACAGCGCGTCTCGGAATGCGCGGGTCGAATCGCCGAGCCGCGCGATGTTCTCGGCCGCGTAAGCGGCCACGTCCCACGCGTCGGCGAATCGCGTTGCGTAGTTATTCTTCAACACGATCCCGTAGTTGCACGTCGCCGGATCGAGACTTCCTTCCCAGATGTTCCGCCGATTCGGAAAAAACCAGGCGATGAGAAACCGAAACCGTACGGCCTTTCCCGGAGCGAGCAGCCGACCCGCGCATAACGCGCCGATGTCGGTCTCTCCCGACGGCGCGGGACTCTCATCCGACGGTTCGAGGCGGCCGTCCTCTTCGAAGTCGGCCCAGAACGCTCTCATCCGGTCGAACAGGAGCCGATGCCTCGGAAGGTGCGCTTGCAGACTCACCTTCCACGCGCCCGCGTCGCGATCGCCGTCGGGCCGTCCTTGGCCGAGGCGGGACTCGGCCTCTGGAACCAACACAGCCAAACAGAGCGATCCGTACCTGCAGTCGCCCTCCTGGAACGCTTGAGAGGAGGCCAACAGGCCCGTGCAGCCGCTCCGGCGGTTGCATCGGGTCTCTATGACGTTTTTCTCGAAATCGACGTGGAACCGTCTGAAGGCGGGAAACTTGGGGTCGGCGATAGGTCCTTCTCCGCCGTAGCCGACGATGTTGAAAAGCGTCCCGGCGATCGCAACCTCCAGAGGCGCGGGTGAAACGTTGGTCACCGTGTATTCGATCACCGCCAAGGGGAGCCCGGAGTCGGAGGAATCGAGCGGAATGAACGGACTGAACGCTTCGAGAGAAACAGCGACCGGCGTCCCGGGAGCGTCGAAGTCGACCGAAGCGACGGGAAAACCGCCTCGAAAAATCGCATCGGGGAAACGAGGGAGCCCGGCGGCCAGCCACCACGGAACACCGTGCGCGCCCTCGAACGGCGGAAAGAGCGCCCGCTCGATCACCCTCATAAGCGGCGCTTGACCGTTCGGCGCCGCCGCTCGAAGCGCAAACAGCGTGTAGGGCAGGACCGTGCCTCTGCCCGGCCGGTTGAAGATTTCCCAATCGGTCAGATTCCCGCGTCCACCCAGCGAGACGCTCCCCGTTCCGATCCCACCGAGGGGAAACGCGAGTCGGGCGAGCTTCGATCCCGCATACTCTTTCATGCGAGCAATTCGCGATTCGGCGCGCCGGATTTGGAATTGCCGCCTACGGCAACCGAACAGGCGCCATTTTCGTGGCGATTCGTCGATTCTTCCGGCGAAACGTCAGAAAATGTTGAAGCGGCCGATGCACCAAGTGCCCATATTTCGAATTCCTGTCTCATGCTCATTCGCCTTGACATGTGCTATACTACGGTTTATGATGATAAACCACAATCATCGCTGCAGGGGAGGTCTGGGATGAACAGAGGCGTTGTCTCTAGGATCACGTTTTTCGTGATGCTGGTCGCCGTCTTATCGGCGCCCGCATTCGCCGGTGGAGGTTCCGAGGAGACTCCGGCCGCCGCTCAAGCGGAGATCGACCGGAGTTTTTCAATTCTGTGGCGCTCGGTCTTCGATAAACGAGACATCAACACGCGTATCATGGAATGGGAAGAGATGTACGGCGTGACGGTCGAAAAAGTGCTCGTCGAAGGCAAAGGAAGGGATTACCGGGCGAAGGCGATCGCCATGCACGCCGCGGGCGATCCGCCCGATGTAGCGCTGGGACTTGCGGTTCCACAGTACGCGATTCTCGGTGTGCTCGGAGAGCTCGATCCGTACATCGACCTGAAGCACCCCAAGTACAATCAGGCGCTGATGGAGGGGCTTGCTTGGAAAGGGAAGCACTACGTTGCGGGAAATGCGATCGACAATACCGCCATCATCTACAACAAGACGCTGTTCGAGAACAACGGTCTCAAAACGCCCGACGAGCTTTTTGCGGAGGGCGCATGGACGTGGGAGAACTTCAAAAAAGCGGCGATCGAGCTGACGCAGGACACCGACGGAGACGGAAAGATCGACATTTGGGGATTCACCGAAGTGAGGGGCACCTTTCTCCCCTACATGATTCTGAGTAACGGGGGAAGCATCGTCAATATCGACCGGGACGGGAATATCACGCACAATCTGAACGATCCTCGCGCGCTCACCGCCGCCGAGTTCGTGTACGACGCGATTCATGTCAGCAAGTACATGAATCCGGCCATCGGTGCGTCAAACCGCGAGCCGTTCTGCGCGGGAAAGATCGCCATGCTTTCGGAAGCGGGTACGCTCGGCTGTCTCACCGATATGCGCGACGAATGGGGCGTCGTGCTCTTTCCCGTCGGCCCGACTATGCCGCCGGGGGTCGTGCCTCCTTTGGCTCGCGGAGGCGGATTGAGCATTTTCGCCGCGGCGAAGAACCCCGCCGGCGGCGCCGCATTTATCGATTTCTACTACCAATGGTACTACGACCACAAAGAGGAACTTGAAAAAGCTCGCCTGGAGTTCGGAAGCGAGATGGAGCCGTTCATGAAACTGTGGGAGCTTCCGCAGGGCGTGAAACCCGACCTCGCGCTTCCGGGAGTCGGCTCCGAGATTCGGGCGATGTACGACGCGATCCGCGAAGGCGGGAGACCCGGCGCGGTGTTCCAGGAGCGAATCCCCGCGCTCGAGGCGGCGATTAGGGAAATAGGGAAGCCGGCGGAATAACACGGAAGCGCGCGCGACGAACAGTCAACGGGGCGGCGCAGACGATTCGGCGCAAGACGGATACGATGAACGGCGAGATCACGCGGACTCGTCCTTCCGCCTCCGCCTACCAGCGTATCGTCGCGACGAACGGTTCGTTCAGGTAGTAGTAGTCGGCGGTGTCGAACGTAATCGTTACCGCCCGCCGGTCCGGTGATATGACTCCGTGCGAAGCCGACCGGATCGGTGTCGGCGTGACGACGGTGTAGACGATTTTCCGACCCGCAAGCAGTTGCTCCGCAAGCTCGGCATTCGGATCCTCGCTCTGTGCGGCGGGATTCCCCGACGGCGGGCAGCCGCAGTCGCTTGCCGCCGGGTCGTCGGCGCCGCCTTCGGTTCCCTGCGCGCCGATGCGCAGGCGAAGCGTATTGCGGCCCAGAAAACTGCGAACGGAAGAGCCGGTACCCGGAAAAAACGGAGAGGTCGCGATGACGGCAAAATCGTCGAAACGGATTCGCGCCGATACGCGACGATCGGCGGGTGTAGCGACCTCGCTCGATTCTTCCACCACGACGCCGGAGAGCGAGCCGAATGCCTCGCGCAGCTCGGCGACGGTTGCCGGAAGCGGTCGCGGAAACGACCGAGGCGCCATCGCGAGAGCGCTTTCGGAGATGTCGATCGTCATGTCGAGATACCCGCCTCCTCCTTCATCAAGAGTGAGCGTCACCTGCAGCCCGAGGCATCCGACCATCGTCGCGAACATCGCGACCGCGGCGAGCGCACCCGCCGCCCGCCGAACGAAACTCACCATCGAAGGTGTCATATGGCCTCCGGCACGAAAAGGTCTTCGAGAAGGTCGGGCGAAATGACTTTTCCGAGCAGAAAAAACTTCCGATCCGGGTACCACAGCACGTCACGGCCGCCGACGGCGGTAAAACTCGAATACATACTCAACGTGTTGTTCCCCGGGCAATCTCCTTCGTCATATCGTTTTCCGTCGACCCAGAACCCCTCGGTGTCCATGAGCAGTTTCGGTTCGCTGAACCATACGGGTTGGTCACCGTCTCGGCGGTACTCGCCGAGGCGCAAGAAAACGGGGCGCCGCGGCCTCGCTTCGCATCCGGGCCCGCCGTCGAGGAAACCACGATGGTTATGATGCAAGAGCAGATAGCGCCCGTCGGACATTCGGTAGATCGGATCGCAGCCGACCGGATTCAAAAGCGGCGATCCATGGTCGTGGTCCAACAAAGGGCGTGGGTTCGCCCACGTGGCGCCGTCGTCCGACGAATCGCTCCACCAGATGTAGCCCGAGCATGTGCGCATGACGCAGAACAGTCTCTTATCCGGAAGTCGCACGAGACTCGGCTCCTGCGCAACGCTCACGTGCGGATGGATATAGTGCGGTACGCGAAGCGCTCGATCCCCCCATCCGGCCGGCGCGATTTCAAGATCGCGGGGCTGCGGATCGTCGTCGACGTTCGTAAACCGCATGAACTCGACCACCGACTCGATCCAGGTCCAGCCGCGGACCTCCTCCCTGCCGAGCGCGGCGACGCTCGGATGCAACCAGTGAGAATAACCCACATAGTATCCGCCCGAAAGGTCGCGCTCCGGTCGTTGCCAGACGATCCACTCCCCCGGTGTCTCGCCGGACGGATCGTCGAAACTGCTTTTCGGGAGGTCGATACGCTGAGGCGCCGACCAGCACACGCCCATGTCGTCGCTATAGACGCCCTCCATCACGCCGGTGTGCATCGTGATCCAGCCCGTCGCTCCGGTATGCCGATTGTAGAGCAAGTATATTCGTCCCGACGCGGAAACCAGCGGAAACGCCCAACTCGCCATCGGTTCGTCGCTGTCGACCGCGTCGGGTCCGACGACGCGCTCCGGCGGCGTCCAGGTCTCGCCGTCGTCCGTGCTCCGTGCGACGACAATATGGTTTTTCTGCCGGCCTCCGGGAAGGCCCGTCGCCGGCGGCGATTGCGTCCAGACGGCCATGAGCGGGCCGGCGGGAACGTCGAACACGAGAAAATGTTCGTTTATCCCGTCGTTCCCCGTTCCGTCGTACGCGGACGGGACATAGACAACGAAATCGGGATTGGTCCTTCGCGCTTCGCTCACGAGAGATCCGCCGTCGTTGGTAGGGCTCATCATCTACCTCATATCGATCATATCATCCTCGATACTTTAGTCAAAGCGTCGCCGTCGTTCGGCGCGTTGATGAGTCGTACACGTATCGATGCGTGCACGCCGATGAGTCGTATGAAGGAGCCCGACCGTGTGTGACAAAGAACACCGCCTCGTTTTCTGCGACATGTTCCACGTAGAAAGCACAGAAGGCGCGACGGCGACGATGAATCCGCCGGTAAAAAGAGGCGCGGCGCTGAGCGTCGAGGCGCCGTGGGAGATCGGCCGTGTACGCGCGAGCTCGATTCTTCGGTGGGCCGGACAATACCGGCTCTACTACCGCCTCCTGCCGTCGCGCGGCGGCGGGCCGTTCTGGGCGTTCGCCGAGTCCGACGACGGCGTCGTGTGGGAGCGTCCGCGCCTCGGCGTCGTCGAGTTCGACGGATCACGTTCCAACAATCTGATCGATTTCGACGGAGCGGCGCCGACCGAGACCTGCTTCTTCGTCGATCCGACGGGGCCGGACGAGCATCGTTTCAAAGTGATCTGCCATCGCCAACACGAAGGCGGAATGTATCTGCTCACCTCCCCCGACGGCGTCAGATTCAAGCGCGCCGGAGGATTCCTTCTCAACTTTATCGCCGACAATCATATGTCGGCTTTTTTCGACGAAAGAGTCGGAAAGTACCGGATCTACCTGCGGGCGGGGGAGAAGAGGCGCCCGTGGCCTCCGATCAAGGGAAGCCGGATGGTTTCGCTTGCCGAAACGCACGATCTGCTTGCCCCCCTTCCCTACGACGCGAACGCGCCCGACCCGTGGCCGCTCGCTCCCAAGTTCGACACCCCCGAGTACCGTCGCTACGGGCTGCGCAAAATACACCTCGAGTTTCCCCCGGTTATCCGACCCGACGACATCGACCCCCCTTGTGCGGGGATCTACCAAGGTGCGGTTGTCCACTACCTCCCGTCGCTCTATGTCGCGTTTCCCACGCTCTACTTCCGCCGGCCCGGCCCACCCGACGGTTTCGTCAACGACGGTATCCTCGATATTCAGCTCGCGCTCAGCCGCGACGGCCTCGGATGGGACCGCTTGGACCGGCTTCCCTACGTTCGGTTGGATCTGCCCGACGGGCCCGGGAGTAAGCTGTTGCACATGATCGCCGGGACGGCGCGGCATCACCACACGCTGTGGCAGTACTACGTGTGCGAACGGTCGTCTCACGGCGAGGGTCGGCTGCAAGGGATGCGAAAGCCGACCACCCCAACCGTCCCCGGCGATCCGATCGCGTGTCTGCTCGAACAGAGGCTCGATAGTTTCGTCTCGATGGATCTGGCGTATTCGGGCGGTGAGCGTACGACGAAGCCGTTTGCTATCGTTTCCGACCGGCTTCGTCTCAACATCGACACGTCGGCCTGCGGGTTCGCTCATGCCGCGCTTCTCGACGAGACCGCCCACGTCATACCCGGTTTCGAGCTCTCTTCATGCGAAAGAAT
>JAJRYZ010000302.1 GCA_024275515.1 Spirochaetota bacterium | reverse complement strand
TCGTGCAACAGCGCGGCAATGGCGGTTTCAACCTGTGCTTTCTGAATCACTGTGCCTCCTCCCTTCAACGCAGGCTCAACCGGTACCTGCCGTATCCAAACGACGTTGCCTTGCCTGCATGTATGTATGTTCCCAAATTCAGGAACGCGACAAGTTCCGCGGGGAACTTTCCCATTACCTCGAAAGACCCCAGAAGACCACCGTTGTCATAGCGACGCGCCTGTCGACGCGAATGACGAGAGATGTGGACGTAACGAGTGTCGTCCGAGACCACGGTCGCCGCTGCTACGCTCCTCTTGAGAGTGCGATTGTCGCTTGTGATCTCTCTTCTGCAGTAGAAATAGCTCAACAGCGTAGCGCGACGCGCGACCGACGTTGCGAACGCGGGGAAGTCGATCTGTGTCAATACTCGTCCGTCGCGTTGAAGTCGCAGAGGTGTCGTCAAATCGATTTTAAATCCTTTCGCACCGCGCTGTGTGTAGGCAGGTACCGACATTGTCACGGGATTATGTTCCAATCTTTCGTTTTCCTTCCGGTATACCGCCGCACCGGTGCAGTCACTGACTCGTTCAATCCCGAAACCGCCGATGTCCTTGCCGAGCCCTTCCGTTCCCATTCGCTGAAGCGCAAGAAAGACATGAGGGAAGAACTGTACCGAGGCGCCGACCAGTACAAGTCGTATATCCATGGTTCCCGTATCCGTGCCGAGATCGATTTCATAGGTGAAAGGATGTGGTACCGTCGAATAGAGCCGCATAATGCGCCGTCCGGGCGGGGCGACGGATTCGAACAGGTAGCCGTAGACGCATTCCTGCGCCAACCGGCATTCACCACAGGATCTGCTTCCGGGGGAGACGCAGAATGTGCGTCGCAGATAGTACCCGAAGCTGCCCCGAAATCGTCGAGAAAGAACCGAAAGAGATAGATTGCAATCCGGCCTTATAGTGAAAGTGTAGCTGTTGAGATCTATGCTGGGAAGCTGCGTGCTTTCCGATTCGCTTCCAATTGACACGGGAGCGTTCATGGCACACCTCCATGCACGTTTATGCACAACGGCGCGATCCACACCGTTCAATGAATAAGTGGGGGGGGCATCGCCGCCCTCTCATCCCATCGCCGCGGGTCGAGGGAATTTCGTTTGATATTCCTCGTCTTCTACCAATGATGCGCCTCCTCGGTCGTGATCGCAACTCCGTCCGGAGTTCCGGCACATGATCACTCGATAACCAAGCCAGTACACGCCGCCGTTCGACACCGCCGGCCGGCCCGTGATTCCGGTTCCGCATGATTGCGCGGTGTCACAGTCAAACCGATATAATCAGTAGCAGTAATGATGCCAACATTCCTTTACCGGCCAAAAAGGGCGTTGAGAGAGTTCGCCCGCTCGTTTCTGCTTTCGTTGGGGCTGCGGAACGTGACTTTGGTTATGCTTGCTGCAACTTAAGTTTCAATTGTTCCGCCGGCCGCCGGGAACGTACGCCGAATCCGCCGCTTCGACGGTGAGGATGCAGCGGTTCTCCCGGAAGCTCAGCAGCCCCCGACGGATGCGCGCCGTTTGAGTCGATCCGTCGGCGGTGGAAAAGCGAAGTTCCGAGTCCTCCTTCAGGATCGCGAGGAACGGTTCGTGGTGCGCCTCGATACCGATCTCTCCTTCGGGAGTCGACACGATCAGCATGGTCGCGTTTCCGCGGTAAAGAATCGAGTCGTAGGCGGCGATGGTGAGCTCGAAGGTGTTCATCCGCTTTTTGCCGCAGTACCCGTCGCCGTTGCGCTTTTCAGCTTTCGTGCCTTCTCGCGGGCGTCCTCGATGGCGCCGACCATGTAGAACGCCTGCTCGGGAAGGTCGTCGTGTTTTCCGTCGATGATCTCCTCGAATGATCGTATGGTGTCTTCGAGGGAAACGAACACGCCGGGGATGCCTGTAAAGTGCTCCGCCACGAAAAACGGCTGAGAGAGGAACCGCTGTATTTTCCGCGCCCGTTCGACGGTCTTCCGGTCTTCCGGGGAGAGTTCATCCATCCCCATGATCGCGATGATGTCCTGGAGGTTCTTGTAGACCTGAAGCGTCTCTTGCACCCGTCGTGCAACCGAGTAGTGGTGGTTTCCGATGATGTCCGGGGAGATCATTCGCGATGAGGAGGCGAGAGGATCGACGGCGGGATAGATCCCGATCTCGACGATCGCCCGGCTCAGATTGGTCGTCGCATCGAGATGCGAGAACGTGGTCGCCGGGGCCGGGTCGGTGAAATCGTCCGCGGGGACATAGACCGCCTGCACCGAAGTGATCGATCCCTGACGGGTCGAGGTTATCCGTTCCTGCAGCTCCCCGAGCTCGGTGGCGAGAGTGGGCTGGTATCCGACGGCCGAAGGGATCCGTCCGAGGAGCGCCGAGACCTCCGCTCCCGCCTGAACGAATCTGAAGATGTTGTCGATGAAAAGGAGCACGTCCTGCTTCATCTCTTCACGGAAGTATTCGGCTACGCTCAACGCCGAGAGTGCCACCCGCGCCCTTGCTCCCGGTGGTTCGTTCATCTGTCCGAAGATGAGCGACGTGCGATCGATGATTCCCGACTCCTTCATTTCCCCGAAGAGCTGCGTTCCCTCGCGGGTGCGCTCGCCGACGCCGCAGAAGACCGAATACCCGCCGTGGACCTTCGCTACGTTGTTGATCAGCTCCATGATCAGCACGGTTTTTCCGACTCCGGCGCCGCCGAACAGACCGACCTTTCCGCCCTTCATGTAGGGCGCGAGAAGATCGATCACCTTGATCCCGGTAACGAGGATCTCGTCGGAGGTTTTGAGAGCCGAGAACTGGGGGGCCGGACGATGGATCGGGTAGCGGAGCGAGCCGGCGATCTCCGGTCCCTCGTCCACGGGTCTGCCGATTACGTTCATGATCCTGCCGAGGGTTTCCTTCCCCACGGGCACGGTGATCGGGCTCCCGGTGTCGACGGCCTTCATCCCGCGGTAGAGTCCGTCGGTGGAGTCCATTGCGATGGTGCGCACGGTCCCTTCGCCGAGGTGCTGCGTGATTTCGAGGACGAGATTGCCCTCGGTGTCGTCTATCGACGGATTGGAGACGGTGAGGGCGGTGTACGTCGCCGGCGGGTCGCCGTCTTCGAAGCGGACGTCCACCACCGGGCCAAGGACCTGGATGATCGTTCCCGTTCTTTGTTGCTCGCTCATGGTTTCCTCATTCTTCCATTGCTTCTTTCCCCGAGATGATCTCGATGATCTCCCGGGTGATGGCGTCCTGACGCGCGCGATTCTGCATGGTCACGTACCGGTTGATCAGATCCTCCGAGTTGTTCGTCGCGTTCTCCATTGCCGTCATCCGCGCCGCCTGCTCGCTCAGAAGCGAGTTCGCGAAGGCTTCCTGCAGCGCGAAGTAGAGGCAGAGCTCGGCGGCAGGATCGGCGAGATCCTCGATTCCGGGTTCCGAGTTGAAGTCCGGAGTTTGCCCTCGGGGCTCCTCGCGGTCGGGCGGTGCAAGCGGGACGAGCCGGGCGGACATCGTCTCCTGGTGCAGCGTCGAGACGAAGCGGTTGTATACCGCGTACACCGCTTGGACCGCACCCCGTCTGAAGCGATCGTAGATGCTCGATGTGACGTTCAGGAGCGCGCGCAGATCGAACGTCCGCTCGCCGATCTCGCTTCGGTGCACTATCTCGTACCCTTTGCGACTGCAGTATCCGGAGCCCTTCGACCCGATACAGGTGAGCTCCGCTTCGATCCGGTTTCGGCGGTTCGTATCGATGAGTGCGTCCGTGGCCCTTTGTACCGAGCTGTTATGCGCTCCGCACAGACCCTTGTCGGCGGTGAAAACGACCACGTGGATTCGATGCGTTGCCTCGTATCCGGCGACGGCCGGGTGCGACCGGTGGACGAGAGCGTCGATGAGATCGGAAACGATGCGTTCTCTCGAAACGCCGAACAGACCCAACGGCTCCTGCAGCGCGAAGAGCTTTCCGAGTTTCACCGTGGCGATCATGTTCATCGCCTTCATCACTTTCTGCATATTGCGAAGCGACGAGATGCGGCGGCTTAGGTTCTTGACGTTGGCCATTGAGTCGGTCGCTTACTTCCTCTTGTTCCGATCGATGTCGCGCAGCAGGGCACGCAACTGGTCGTGAGTTGCCGCGTTAAGCCAGCCGTCCTCGAAGGACGGGTGATTGACGATTTGCGCGAGCGACGAGATCACCACCAAGTGAAAGTGGCGCTGATCGATGGAGCCGACGAGGAAGAAGATCGCGTGGACGTTGGGGGCGTTCTTGTCGAACTCGACGCCCCGGGCCGAGCGGACGATCAGCATCTCGAACTGTTCTTCGCCGTCCACGACGATATGCGGAAGCGCGAAAAACGGGCTGAGAGCGGTCGAGCTCGAGTGCTCGCGGTCGAGCAGCTTGTCGTAGATGCCGTTCGCGTCGATGCCCTCGATTCGCGGAGCCATGAGCTTCGACGCCGCCCGGAACAGATCCTCCATTCGTCTCGACTTGTCGTAGTCGATGATCCGGCAGCTATCGATGAGCTTTCGGAACCGGCCGGCCTCTTCGTCGTCGCTCCCGGTGATGATGTGCTCAAGCTCGGTTTCCAGCGAAGGCGAGGCGAGGTCTCGTGAGGCGATCCGTTCGACGAGTCTCAGCATATTGCGGTTGATCGGCGATCTGCGCTCGCGGAGCGCCATCGCTATTTTCGCCGTGTAGCCCGAGTCCACATCGCTTCTGACGGCGTTCGGGTCGAAGCCGTCCTCGAAGGCGTCGAACAACTCGGCTGCGCGGGCCTCGAGAGTCTCGTCGAAACCCCCGGCGGCCCGAAGCTGCTCCAGGAACTCGCGCCCTTTCGTATCGAGGTATTCGAACAACGCAGCCTGGTAGGCCATGAGCTTCTCGGTTGCGTACTTGTCCAGTCGTCCCGAGGTGCCGGCTTTAAGGATCATGACCTGCTTATACACGTCAATCGGCGTGTACTGGTGCTGCTTCAGAATCTCGGTAAGGCGTTCGCCGCGGTCGAGCTGCTTGCGGGTTGCCGGATCGAGATCGGAGGAGAACTGCATGAAGGCCGCGAGCTCGCGGAACTGGGCGAGATCGATCCGAAGCGAGCTCGCCGTCTGTTTCATCGCTTTGATCTGAGCGTCGCCTCCGACGCGGGAGACGGAGATTCCCACGTTGATCGCGGGCCTGAGGCCCGAGTTGAACAGATCCGCCTCGAGGAAAATCTGTCCGTCGGTGATGGAGATGACGTTTGTCGGGATGTACGCCGAGACGTCTCCCTCCTGGGTTTCGACGATCGGAAGCGCGGTGAGCGATCCTGAGCCGTTCTCATCGTTCATCTTCGCCGCGCGCTCGAGAAGACGCGAGTGGAGGTAGAACACATCGCCCGGATACGCCTCGCGACCCGGGGATCGGCGCAGCAGAAGCGAGAGCTCGCGATACGCCTGGGCGTGCTTAGTGAGATCGTCGAAGATCACGAGGGCGTGACGGCCGTCGTCGCGGAAGTATTCCGCCATCGCCATCCCGGCGTAGGGCGCGAGATACTGCAGAGCGGCCGGGTCCGAGGCGGTCGCCGCGACGACCGTCGTGTACTCCAGAGCGCCGTTCTTCTTCAGCGTTTCGATCAGTTGCACGACGGAGGACCGCTTCTGTCCGATGGCGACGTAAAAGCAGTAGACCTTCTCGCTTCCCGCCGCCTGCCGTTGGTTGATGATCGTATCGACGGCGATCGTCGTCTTCCCGGTCCGCCGGTCGCCGATGATCAGCTCTCGTTGTCCGCGTCCGATCGGCACCATCGCATCGATCGCCTTGATCCCGGTCTGAAGTGGCTCCACCACGTTGCGGCGGGCGACGATCCCGGGCCCTTTGACCTCGACCTGGCGACGGGCCGAGGAGGTCACCGGTCCGGCGCCGTCGATCGGGTTCCCGAGAGGATCGACAACCCGGCCGAGCAGACCCTCCCCCGACGGGACTTCCGCGACGCGATTGGTCCGACGGACGGTCTGCCCCTCGTTAACCAACTCGTAGTCGGAGAAGAGGATGATACCGACGGTCTCCTCCTCGAGGTTCATCACCATTCCGTCGACCATCCGTTCGCCCGTGTCGATCGTGACGAGTTCACCGGACATGATGCGATCGAGCCCCCAGGCCCGAGCGATCCCGTCCCCCGCCTGGATGACGGTGCCGATCTCCTCCTCGTCGGCGCCGGGGGCGAAGCCCGCGATCTTCCGCTTCAGTGCTTCCAGGATTTCTCCCGGATGTATGTGTTGTTCCATATCAGTTCCTGATTCACTCCGAGAGGAGGACCGACCGCAGTTTTTTCGCCCGTCCGGCTGCGGAGAGATCGAGAACGCGGTTCTCCCAGGTAATCCTCATCCCTCCGAGGAGCTCGGGAACCACGCGCGCGCGAAGCGCTACTGTCCTGCCGGTCCTTCTGCTCATCCTCGCCTCGACCGATCTAAGCAGCTCGGGGTCCGCCGGCCGTGCAGTCTCGAGGCTTACGGCGACCGTATCCGATCGCCGTGCGGCAACCCGCTCGAAGGCGTCGGGGATGAACGGCAGCGCCGCCACACGACCGTTCCGCACCGCCGTACGAAGCGTGTTGGCGGTCAACTCGCCGAGGTAAGGGACGAACGCCGTTTCCACCAGCGTCATGTCCAGTTCGCGCCGGGGTCGCAGACGGAGACAGTACTCCCGTACGCCCGGAACCTCCGCGAGGATCCGTCGCATCGAACGTATGTCGGCCTCGACCGAGGCGGTCAGCCTCTGCTCGGCGGCTACTTCGAGTAATGCCGTCGCGTACCGAACCGCAACCCCGATGCCGCTCATATCGTGTTGACGAGCTCCTTCGACCATTCGCGGTCCTCGTTGGAGGTGAACGACCGACCGATGATGGTCTCGGCGGTATCGCAGGCAAACTTCGCCAGCTCGGTGCGGATCGAGTCGACCGCCGCCGCCCGTTCTTCCTCGATCGTAGCGCGGGCGCGGACCAGAACGTCCTCGGCCTCACGTTCGGCTTGCTCGAGGAGCTCCTGTCTGAGCGCCTCGGCTTTCTCCCGCGTCCGGTGCAGGATCTCTTCCGCTTCGGCCCGTGACCGTCGCACCGCCTCCGCGCGCTCCTCCTCGATCTCCTGGAGACGCCGTTCGATTTTCATTGCGTTGTCGACCGACCGTGCGATCGTCGCTTCGCGGTTTCTGATGTTTCGCAGCAGCGACGGGAACACGTACCGTTGCAGCAGAACCAGAAGGACTCCGAAGGTGATCCAGGTCCAGATGGCCAGACCGGGATCGATCTTGAACAATGCCATTGAGCTCGACCCTTTTCCTACTTCATGAAGATAACCAGAAGAGCGATGATGGCGCTGAAAAAGGCCAGCCCCTCGACGAGCGCGGCCATCAGGATCATGTTCGTCCGGATGTCCTTCTTTTCCGACGGCTGCCGAGCGATCGCTTCGAGTCCTTTGGCGCCGATGAGACCGATACCGAGACCACCGCCTGCGGCGCCGAGGCCGGCCGCGATGGCGGCGATCGCGTGAGACAACGAGGTCAGATCCATATTATTCCTTCTCCTTTTTCTCTTCGGCAGGCGCCTCGTGGGCGCTTCCCGCCATGTCGATAAAGATACAGCTGAGCAACGTGAAGACGACCGCCTGGATTAGCGCCACCAGCACCTCAAGGGCGTAGGTAAACAACGCAAAGGGCAACGAGACCACCGCGAAGAATGGATTCAGGACGATCATGAGCACCAGAAACGAGAGAATCGCGAGGTGCCCGGCGAACATGTTCGCGAATATCCGCAGGCTCAATACCACCGAACGGATGAAAATGCCGACGAACTCCAGCACCGCGACGAAAAGCCCGAGCGGCACCACCGTTCCCTTCGGGTACAGGTTCCGGAAGAATGAGCCGAGCCCGAGACTCCGGATGCCGGTGACGAAGATCAGCACCAGGACGACCAGCGCGAGTGCCGATGTAACGGTGATGCTTCCGGTCGCTGTCTTGAACGCCGGAATCAACCCGAGGAAATTCATGACGAGAAGAAAGAGAAAAAGGGTGGTGAAGAAAGGCACCCACTTGTCCCCCTTCTCCTCGCCCATGACCGGATACACCATTTCATCGCGGACGAGAAGCACCAGGCTTTCGAGGGCCGACGCTGCACCCCGCGGCTTGAGCGAGGGTCGGCGGAACGTAATGGCGAACGCGGCGTAGACTATTCCTGCCGAGAGCAGCAGCATGAGCCGGTCAACGGTCATGCCGCGGACGAGATGGAGCTTCGGAAGAAACGGGAACAGGTCGAGGGTACGACCGTCGAGCACGTGATCGAAGAGTTCGGCAGTTACGTCACCACCCTGAGCGAACAGTGGCAGAGGGAGAACCAAAAGTATAGCGACGATGACGCACCCGGGTTTCATCATGCCTGTCCAACCTGATAGAGCCGACCGAAAAAAAGAACGATCTCCGAAGATAAAGGTTCGACTTCGGATACTCTCGTACGGATCGTACGGCCGGGAAATCTACGATGCATGGTAGCACAGCACGAGGCCGATCACAACACGCACGAAGCGCGCCCCGGCGAGATAGCCTCGGCCCGGAAGATCGCGCCGCAGGACCGGTATTTCGGATGGTCGAAGCGGCAGCGGCGGCCTCCGGAGTGCTTCCGAAGTGAAGATGGATATAGCCGGCCGGATCGCCGCCTTTCCTATATCCTCGCGGCAAATCGGCGCCGGAGCGGCCGCCGACTGCATACGCAGGGCGCCATCCGGAGGTTCCGTCGATATACCGAATGATGAGAGTTCTCGGCGCCTAACGCTCTATTCCTTTGCGAGCAGATACGCCGTTCGCGTGATAGTGCTTAACGAGGCGCATCTCGGTAACGAGATCGGCCATGTCTATGATTTCTTGGGGGGCATATCTACCGGTCAGCACAAGCTCGACATCCTCCGCTTTGTTCCGGATGAGATCCAACACCCGCGGAAGCGGAACGAGCCCATAGTGAACGGCCACGTTGATCTCGTCGATGATGATGACATCATAGATTCCGCACTTCATGGCGGCCTCGATCTCAGATAGGCCCGCCACGGCCCCGGAGACATCTTCTTCGGTGGGGTGACCGAGAATGAACCCGGGCATTCCGAATTGACGGACGGTGATAAGGTCGTCCAATCTGTCCAAACTTCGGTGTTCGTTGAAGCGTCCCTTTTTCAGAAACTGCCCGATGTAGACTTTCAGTCCCGCGCCCGCTGCCCGAAGACATAAGCCGAATGCCGCCGTCGTTTTTCCTTTGCCTTCGCCCGTGTACACCTGTACGTATCCCTTCACGACAGCCCCTCTACTATATGAGTTTTTAGGAGAATCATGGCGGCGGACAACGCCGCGGTGAGCAACGTTGCGCCGTACATCATGACTATCATTCGCCGGATGTCGGACACCGTCGGCTCTCTGAGAGGATCGCCGAGATACGGCTTGTTCACAACGGTTCCGAAATACGAACCGGGACCTCCCAGTCGGATGCCCATCGCCCCCGCCGCCGCCGATTCGGCGATGCCGGCGTTCGGACTTTCATGATTATTGCGATCTCGTCGCAGCATTCGAACCGCGGAGAAAAAACTGCCTCCGGCCGGCGGGGCACTCAAGCAGAGCAGCGGTCCCGTAATGCGCGCGGGCAGCCACGCACAGACATCGTCGGCCTTCGCAGCAAATCGCCCGAACCGCAGGTACCGTTCGTTCTTGTATCCGAACATCGCATCCATCGTGTTCACCGTTCTGTAGAATACGGCGCCCAGAGGGCCGAAAAGCGCCGCGAAGAGGAGCGGCGCCGTTGCTCCGTCGACTACGTTTTCGGCGGTACTCTCTATCACGGCGCGTACTAGGCCGTCGCGGCCGATTCTTGAGACGTCTCTGCTCACCATGCGGCCGGTCCGTTTTCTTGCTTCGGCGATATCACCCATCCGTAGAGCGCGCGCGACATCGACGGCGTGTTTCGCCAGATCTCTGGGCGCGATGGAGAAATAGATGCAGAGCGCAGATACCGCGACGAAGAATGCGTCTCCCAGGAACTTCGCGACGATCAGCGGCACGGCTGCGGCGAACATGGTTACGATCGTCACGGACCACCACGTGATGATTCCGGCGATCGACTCATTGGAAAGGACGTCGCGGTACATCCGTTCGAAAAACGAGGCGACCGTGCCTGCAAGTCGTACAGGATGTAAACGCCATTGCGGATCGCCGATAACGGTGTCGGCCGCCACGGCGATCAGCAGGCTGAGGAGAAGAGTCGGCACGTCGTCAAAGCCCCATGATTCTCAAGATCGCACCAAGATCGACGTGGTCTCTGACGATTGCCGCAAGATTGTCGAGTGAAGGCTCGATGTCGTGCACGTACATCACTTCTTTTAGAGGGGCGAGCCCTTTTCGTACTCGAAGACGGTCGAGAAACCATCGGCGGAACTCGTCGGCATCGAAGACCCCGTGCAGGTAGGTGCCGTGGATCTCTACGTTCGGGTGAGAAACCCCGATGATCTCCGCATCCGATCGTTCGATCCAGGGCTTCATGCCGTCACAGACGGTCCTTCCGTGGTGGATCTCGTATCCTTGAAGCTTTAAGCCGCTTTCAAGATGTCGCGCCGAGGTTTGCCCCAGGATCTTGTCTTTTCCGAGCACCGTATCGACTGCGAGGAGTCCGAGGCCGGATACGGTCCCGTCGGTGGATTCTACGTTCCGGGGATCGGAGAGCGACCGCCCGAGCATCTGGTACCCGCCGCAGATCCCGATGACCGTACACTCCTTTGCCTCCGCGGCTCGGACGATACGCGATGCGATCCCTGTTTCCTTCAAATACCGCAAATCGGCAAAGACATTCTTTGAACCGGGTATGACGATCGCATCGCACCCGTCTATTTCGCCGGTGTGCCTCACTACTCTGAGATTGACGTCCGGTTCGTTCTCGAGCGGATCGAAATCGGTGAAATTCGATATATGGGGGAGATCGACGAGGCCGATCGTTATCGAATCGTCCGTTATTTCATGGTCGGGAGCAGTCCGGGCCGTCTTGAAGCCGACCGAGTCCTCGTCGGGGATACTCAGATCGCGAATCATCGGAATAATCCCGAGCGTCGGTTTGCCGGTGTGGTCGAAGGTGTAGGCAATCGCCGGTTCGAGCAGATCGACGTCTCCCCTGAATTTGTTGATGAGAAATCCCCTGATCAGCTTCCGTTCCCACTCTTCCAGGACTTCCAGAGTGCCGACGAAGGAAGCGAACACTCCCCCGCGATCGATGTCTCCGACGAGGAGAACGGGCGCCTCGGCATACGCCGCCATTCTCATATTCACAATGTCGTTCTTTTTGAGATTGACCTCCCCCGGACTGCCGGCGCCTTCGATGACGACAGCGTCATATTCGCCTGCCAGATCGTCAAAGCAACGAGTTACTTCTCTAAACAGTCTCGTCTTATCAGCGTAGTATTCACCGGCTTCCATGAAACCGATCGGCTTTCCACGGAGAATCACTTGTGAACCGGTGTTCGAACCAGGCTTCAGAAGCACCGGATTCATCCGTACGTCGGGATCGATTCGGCATGCCTGAGCTTGAACGACCTGGGCGCGGCCCATCTCCCCGCCGTCTGCGGTAACATAGGAGTTAAGCGACATATTCTGGGCTTTGAAAGGCGCGACCCGCACGCCCTCTTTTAGAAGTATCCGGCACATGGCGGCCGTCACCACGCTCTTGCCGGCATTCGAGGCGGTACCTTGAATCATAAGTCGCGCGGCTCGTTTCCGCTTTCTGCGCGAGCGGACGCGAGCTTTCGGCGATAACACTTCCTGCATCGCCGCGCATAGACGGTCGTTTTCTTTATCGGTCCGGACGGCGATACGAACATACTCGGAGCCCAGGCCGGCAAAATCATCACATGTTCTGACGACGAATCCGACTTCCAGCAGACGCCGGTGGAAGTCCGCCGATGATACTCCGGCGATTCTCAAAAGAAGAAAACTCGCTTCGCTTTCGAAAACCGTTATCCCGGGTATTTTCGCCAGATGCAAGGCGAAGCGGCGGCGCTCGGAGGTCATGAACTCTCTGCTGCGAACCTGATAGTCCACGTCGCCGAGAGCCTTGACGGCGAAGGTCTGTGCCGGTGCGTTGACCGACCACGTGGGCAGCGTGTCGTTTATGACGCCGACGATATCAGGGTTTGAGACGGCGTAACCGATCCGAAGACCCGGCACGCCGTAAAACTTCGTGAGACTTCTCAGCACCACAACGTTTGGGAGCCCGAGTGAAATAATGCTTGCGTATCCCTCCACGTAATCGGCGAAGGATTCGTCCACCACGAAAACGCATTCGCTGTGCTTGCGGCACAGCTCGGCGAAGCGATCGGTCTCGAATGTCATGCCGGTAGGATTGTTCGGCTGTCCGAGCCACACCATCGTCTTACGCTCGCGGTTATCGAGGAGGCGTGACTCCACCGCATCGAATTCCACCCGGAAGTCGTCCTCCGGCCGCAGATGCACCGATTCGACCTTGACGCCGGCCGCGTGGCACGCGTGCATGTAGTCGCCGTAGGAGGGGACGGGAATGAGTGCCCGCCGGATTCCGAAGAGACGGGGAAGCACGAAAATGAGCTCGCTTGCGCCGTTTCCCGCAACGACTTGCCCGGGGGTCACACCGTGGAAATCGGCCGCGGCGTGTCTGAAATTCAGATTTCGTGGATCCGGATAGCGGGCGATCATTTCCAGGTTCCGGCTGATCACCTGCCGGAACCACGCAGGCGGGCCGAGAGGATTGATGCCGGCGCTGTAGTCCACAAGCGATTCGACCGGGATTCCGAATTCGGAAGCAACGTGGAGCAAGTTCCCTCCGTGCACTCTGCTCATGTCACACTCCCATCAACAGAAAAAAGAGGATGAGATGGATCAGTTCCCCAAGCTCGACGGCCAATCCGAGAGCGTCGCCGGTATACCCGCCGATCTTTTTTTTGTAGGCGATTCCGGCAACCGCACCGGCCGCCGGAATCGAAAGAAAAGACAGCAGCGGAACCCAGCCGACGACATCGACCGCTCGCGGTGATGCCCCCCACAGGACGGTAACGGGGAGGAGGGCGAGTATGGTGCCGGCGGCCGCGTGTCCGAAGCTGCTGCCTCCGAGGAGGGCGCCGAGACCGTCGGGTCGCGCCGGCGCAACCAGGCACGGGATAAAGGCCGCAGCGGCCCGGCCGGAGACGGCGTGAGAGAACATCAACACCGCGGCGGCGAGGCCGTCCATCGCGGGTTCCGGGTATGTGCGCAGAAACGCGACGCCGCGAAAGAGCACGTAGAGCTTTGTGCACATGTAGACGATACCGCCGAACAGGGCGAAGGATCCGATCTTGACGTCCTTGAGAATTTCGAGCCGTTTCCGGCGTTCCCCAAAGACGAGTAACGCGTCCGCGCTGTCGAGTAAACCGTCGAAGTGGAAGATGTTGAAAAGGCCATACTGGAAAACCACTATTGAGACCGCGACGAGGAAGCTGTCTCCGAACAGAACCTGGGCTGCGAATCCACCCACCAAGTCGAGAGCCCCGACGACTATCCCCATGACGGGCAGAAAGAAAACGGTGTACTCGTAGACCGGCTCTATCCTGCATTTCAACGGTATGCGACTTACGAGGGCGAAAGTCGTAAGAAGAGAATTAGTAAGCCTTTTCATCTCCTCCGCTCCTCGACACTCCCGCGGAATCAAAGGACGCCATTTCGGTGGACAGCTTGGCCGCGATCGAAACGAGGAAGCCGCCGAGGACTGCGCCCGTGCCCTCACCGAGCCGCATGTTGAGGTCGAGTATCGGCTTGAGCCCCATCTTTCCGAGAGCAACGGCATGCCCTTTCACCTTGGACTTGTGACCGGCGAAGAGAAACCCGGTTACTTCGTGATCGATGCGCCACGCCAGGAAGGCCGCCGAAGTTACCGGAAAGCCGTCGATCACGCAGGCGATTCCTTTTCCCCTCAGTCCGAGAACGAATCCCGTCATCATGCAGATCTCAAAGCCGCCGAGACACCGCATCGATGCATACACGTCGGTGAAGGGCCCATGCCGGTCCAACGCCGCCGCGATAACGCTTCGTTTGTGACGAAGCGTTTCATCATCGATCCCTGTACCCCTGTCCACGACTTCCTCGAGGGCAAGACCGTTGGCTGCAAGTAGCGCCGCGGCGGTTGTGGTGTTTGCGATTCCCATGTCACCGATTGAAACTAGATCGAAGCCTTCTCGGACAACCTGCGAGGCAAGGTCTCGACCCCGATCGAGGCACAAATCGAGCTCTTTCGCGGACATCGCCTCCTCCTCGGCGAAGTTCCGTGTGCCGGGTCCGATTCTCATGTCGAGGACGCCGTCGCGGTCGATATCTGCAGCCACGCCGGCGTCCACCACTCGTATGTCGGATCCGCAATGCTTCGACAAAACATTGACGGCGGCGCCTCCCTTGAGGAAATTGAGAACCATCTGCGCCGTCACTTCCTTCGGGTAAAGTGATACGCCTTCGTCGGCGACGCCGTGATCGCCGGCAAAGACAAGGTTGATTCGTTTCTCTATCCGCGGCGGAACTCGCCCCTGAATAGCGGAAAGCTTCAGCGCGAAATCTTCCAGGTCGCCGAGGCTACCCTTGGGTTTGGTCAGATTGTCGAGATGACGCTGCATCTTTTCCATGTTCGTATTAATCATTAGTACTGCTCCTGTAAGTTGTCCGCGCTCCGGAAGCGGCCGGTGAGATCGATCATTGGCTCGACTTTTTTGTAATCGAATATTTCTAGATGCATGATGCCGGCAAAACGCTCCAAAAAAGGGGCGATCTCGATGAACCACCGTTCATCTCCATTCAACGGATAATGATCCTTTCCGTTCGAAATGCCGTGAAGATGGATCTCTCCGATGCGTTGTTCATAATGGTTAATAAATTCGGCCGGCATGCGTTCTTCCAGAAGAAGATGCCCCGTGTCGCAGCACACCGGCGCCCCTGCAAGTATTCCGACGACTTTTTCGAATTCGCGTCCGGCGACGTTTTCGATGTGAAAAACCTCGCCGTAGTCAGCCTGCCATCGACCTATTCTTTCCACAAACTCTCCGGTATGCTGCGCCGGCGCATGCACCACGAATCTGTCTGCAATCGGCCGCAACATCTCCGGAAGCGTTCGATGCTCTTCGTTGAGGGGATCGGGCATGTGAACTGAATAGGAGAATCTCCCTGCGTAGTGCCGGATGCCCGCCAATTCTTCACGGAGAAGCGATTTCGCCTCTTCATTAAAGGAGAAGAACAAGAGTTCGATATTGTCGATCGCTTCGTTTTTCTCAAGAAATCGTATATTTTCCACATAGGTTCCCGGTATTACGTACGACGGCACGGACAATACGGCCACGTGATACGACTCCTTACTTGATCTTCACCGGAATGCCGGAGACCATGAAATACACTTCATCCACGATCTCCGCTATCATCTTGTTCGCGTTTCCGAGGGAGTTGTTGTACCGTCGACTTACCGAATCGGCCGGAATGTTGCCGAGACCGGTTTCGTTGGTGACGATGACGGTGTCGTGAAACATGCGGTCGAGAAAGTCCTTAAGGATCTCCTCCCACCGCTGCTCAATCCCCTGAAAGAATAGATTGTTCATCCAGAGCGTTACGCAATCGAGGACCAGGCGGTCGTGAACGTGCTTGTCGATGAGCACCGGCTCCTCGATCGTCTCGAATTGCGCGCCTCGAGCCTCCCGGTGCTTTTCGATCTTCTCCTTCATCTCGTCGTCGAAAGCCACCGCGGTCGCCAGGAAATACTTTCGTCCGTTCCACTCGCGGGCGATCCGCAATGCGTGGTTGCTCTTGCCCGATTTGACTCCACCACTTATCAGTACACTCACGAATTCTCTCCGCCCGCGGGGTCTTGCTCCGCCCATTCGGGAATAGCTGAAATCTTCAATTTTCCGATGCCGGGGAAACGACTTATCTGCACCGGCGTACCGTACACCGCTTCGAGATCTTTTTTGTTGAGCACCTGTTCGGGGCGCCCCTCGGTCCGGAGCGCGCCGTCGCAAAGAAGCGCGACCCTATCGGCGTACAGGGCGGTCAGCGTAAGGTCGTGAAGGCATACGACCACCGAACGACCGTCGGAGGCGAAGCACCTTACCATGTCCAACACCCGCAGCTGATGCTTGATGTCAAGATGCGCGACAGGCTCGTCAAGTACGAGCAACCGCGGATCCTGTGCGATTGCCCTCGCGAGCATCGTTCTCTGCGCTTCTCCGCCCGAGAGTGTGTCAACGGTGCGATGCTTCAGTTCACGCAGTCCGGTCATTTCGAGTGTTTTTTCCACCACACGGTGATCCTCGGATTTGTAGGCGGACATCCAACCGCGGTGAGCAAAGCGGCCCATGAGAACGACCTGCTCCACAGTAAACGACCAAGCGAGTTTTTCACTCTGCCTGACATGAGCGACGTGTCGGGCGTAATGCTTCGCTTGAATCTGCCATACGTCACGTCCGTCCAACTCGACCGAGCCGGCCGTCGGCCTCATCACTCGGCACATCAGTTTCGAAAGTGTCGTCTTCCCGGCTCCGTTCGGTCCGATGAGCGATAGGATCTCTCCGCGCCGAACCGATAACGATACGCCGTCGATGACCCGCGTCTTACCGTACTCGGCGTTGACGTTCCGCAAGCAGAGCAACGGCCTCACGGGCTTCCTCCCAGCCGATCACGTTTGCTCCGGAGCAGGAAGAGAAAAAAAGGCGCGCCGAGCATCGAGGTGAGAATTCCGACCGGCAGCTCCGCCGGCGACAACACCGTCCGGGCGAGCATGTCCGCGAACACAAGGAGAACCGCACCGACGAGTGCCGCGGCGGGCATCAAAGTTCTGTGCGATGGTCCGAATACGAGGCGTGCCGCGTGGGGCGCGAGAAGACCGATAAACCCGATAATACCGCTGACCGCAACGGCCGCCGCGGTCGTAAGCGAAGCGGCGGCAATGGTTAGAATCCTCGTGGCGCCGATGCTTACTCCCATCGTCTGGGCCGAAACCTCGCCGAAAGAAAGGATATCCAATGGTCGCGCCGTCAGGAGCAGCAGCACGACGCCCGGAATTACATAGGGGAGAATTGATATCAGGTTTTTCCAATTGCTCCCGCCGAATCCGCCGAGCAACCAGAAGAATATCTGATGCAAATCGTCGTCTCGCATCGCCATGATGAAGGAGACCGCCGAGGAAAAAAGCGAGCTCAGAGCGGTGCCGGCAAGGAGGAGTGATACGGTGGGTGGTCTTCCCGTTCCCGCGGTACTCAACGTGTAGACGACCAGCACCGACAGAAGAGACCCGGCGAAAGCCGCCGCCGGAACGGTTGAGAACCCCACCACCGGAACAACCACCCGCAGCGCAATCGCCAACGCCGCACCCAGTGCCGCGCCGGAACTCGCGCCGATGACAAAGGGATCGGCGAGAGGATTTCTAAAGAGGCCTTGAAAAGCGGCGCCGGACAGCGCCAGTGCCGCGCCCACTACGGCCGCGAGGACCGACCGACTCAGCCTGAGATCCAAGATGATCACGCGAGTTGCAGCCGACACGGGCGGAAGGCGACCGGCTGCCGAAAAACCAGGCGCAATCACGGATAAGATTTCCGCCGTGCTGAAGTGGACCGGCCCCGCGCCGAGGCTCATGAGCAGAGCGGCGACGAGTATCAGAAGCAGCGCCAGGTATTTTACCGCTCCGTCGGGGCGAGCCACACGCATATCGTTATTGATAGAGGTCCGGGTGAAGCGCCGCGGAAATCATCTCGATGGCGTCGACAATCCTTGGACCCGGCCGGGAAACGATGTCGCCGTCAAACAGGTATATCCTCCCGCTCTTAACCGCACTCAACTCCTCCCATCCCGTTCGGGTCTTTATCCGCTCAACCGTGAATTTTTCTCCGTGGCTGTCCGAGCTCATGAGAACTTCGGGATCTCTCTCAAGGAGCTCCTCATGGCTGATTCTCGGCCATGACTCCGTTACGTCGGAAAAAATGTTCACTCCACCGGCCAGCTCGATAAGCCGACCGATGAAAGTAGTCGGTCCGGCCGTCATGAGCGGATCGTCAAAAACCTCCCAGAATACGCGTGGGCGCCGTTCCATGGCGATGCCGGCGGTTATTTCGGCCACCCGGGCGACGCGAGACTTCATACTGCCGATGAGCGTGAGCGCTTTCTCGCGGTTTCCGCTTGCGGTTCCGACCATCTCGATTACATCATATATGTCCTCGATGGATGTGGCGTCCGTCGATATGACGGCGATGCCGTATCCTTCAAGAGCTTCAATTATCGGACCGTGCCGGGAGAGATCTGCAAATACGAGATCCGGTTCGAGCGAAACGATCTTCTCGACACTGATCGTCTTGGCCGAAAAACCACCGACCTTTTCTATCTTGACTGCGTCCTCCGGGTAGTTGCAGTACGTTGTGACCCCTTTCACCGCCGAACCGGCATTCACTGCAAACAGAATCTCGGTGAGAGACGGCGAGAGAGAAACGATGATTCGCGGAGCCGTTGCGATCCGAACGGCATTTCCCCCGGAATCTACAATCGTCACGGGGAAACGGCTCGCCTCAGGAATAGCGTTCTGTGCCATGAGAAGTATCAAAACGAGAGCGGCGAGTCGGAGCGGGATCCGAAAAGATAATGTACGCAGGGGTTTGTTCATAGGCTCTCCTTTGCCGTGCGCGACCTTTTCGCGCGTTAGTGTGAGGACGCCGTGGTTGGGAAAGGATTCAGCCTGATAGTGTTGTATCGTGTGATATCAGCAACATCTCAAACCACCTTCCTCGAGGCGTTCATTTTGAGCGTACGATGTAAGGAAGGTTATCTGACTTACCGAGTACCCAGGGGGCAACGGAATACAGTTGCGGGACAGTGCCGGATTCTCACCGGCTTCCCCTTCTTTTTACCGGCTGACGCCGGCAATCCTACATCTCGATCGAGACCATAAACCATCGAAACGAAGTCGTCAACCCCAGCAATTCGAAAGCGAGCGCGGAAGACAATCCGACCGGCGTCTTTCAGCCGCCACGCGTTGACGGGCGGGCGCTTTTTTTGTGGATTTTCCGCCTCGCTTTACCGATAGTTTCACAAGGGAGTCGGCTCTGAAACACAATACGCGGGACGAGGCTGAACGTCTCAAGCAGATCATACAAATCGACGCTCAGCTCAACAAAATACAGGACCTCGATATCCTGCTCGAACGTATCCTCCTCGAAGCACGACGCGCCGTCGGCGCCGATGCCGGCACGATCTATATCAGAAACGGCGACAAGCTCGATTTCAAATACTCGCAGAACGACACCAAGCAGAAGCAGCTTGCACCGGGGCAGAAGCTGATCTATTCGCTTTTCTCGGTTGAAATCACGCGAAACTCGATTTCCGGATACGCGGCCGATTCGGGCGAGATTCTCAATATCCCCGATTGCTACGATATTCCGGAGGACGCGGTCTACGGATTCGATCCGTCTTACGACAAGATCACCGGTTACAAGACCGTCTCTATGTTGACCTTCCCGTTGCTTACGAATACCGGCGACAATCTCGGGGTGCTGCAGCTGATCAATCCGCTGTCCGAAGACGGTTCGATTCGGACGTTCGACGCGACCGACGAGCTTTTCGCGGAACATTTCGCGGCAAACGCTTCAATCGCTCTGCAGCGCGCGCAGATGACAAGAGCGATCCTGCTCCGGATGAACAGCATGGCCGAGATGCGCGACCCGGGGGAGACCGGCGCGCACGTAAACCGCGTCGGTAGCTACGCCGTGGAGATCTACGAACGGTGGGCCCATCATACCGATATACCCGAAAGAGAGCGCGAACGCACACGAGATATCCTGCGAATGGTCGCCATGCTCCACGACGTGGGAAAGGTGGCGATCTCCGACGTTATCTTAAAAAAGCCGGGGCCTTTCGACGCCGAAGAGCGCCGGACCATGGAAACGCATACGATTCAGGGCGCCAAGTTGTTCCGCGACAAGCAGTCGGAGTTCGACGACATCGCGGCCGAGGTCGCGCTGACGCATCACGAGTGTTGGGACGGCAGCGGGTATCCCGGGTTTGTCGATCTGGACATCGATGATCTCGACACGCTCTTGGCGCAGATGCGGAAAGACCCGCGCAAAGGCGAGGAGATTCCTCTTTTCGGGCGAATCGTTGCGATAGCCGACGTGTTCGACGCTCTGCTTTCCAGGCGTGTGTACAAGCCCGCGTGGACCGAGGACGACGTCGTCGGGGAGATCCGAAAGTGCGCCGGAACCCAGTTCGATCCCGACCTGGTCGATATATTTTTCGAGGTTTTACCGCAGTTGATGCAGGTCCGCAAACGCTACCCTGAGAGTCACTAGCACCGCGCGATCCTTGCATATCCACATCCTTAGACGATACAGTCATTCTCAGCGACGACAGGGAGGCCGACGGTGGAATCGCCCGGCAAATTGGTTTTGATCGACGGCATGGCTCTCGCCTACCGGGGATTCTTCGCGCTCATCCGCAACCCCCGGATCACTTCCTACAAATTGAACACCTCGGCCGTTTTCGTGTTCACCAATGTGCTTCTGGATATCCTCGCGACCGAAAAGCCCGACGCCGTCGCGGTCGCGTTCGATACGGCGGAGCCGACTCACCGGCACAAGGAATACCCCCCTTACAAGCAGACTCGGGAGAAGATGCCCGAAGATCTCGCCGTCTCGCTGCCGTATCTCGATCGGCTGTGCGAGGCCTTTCATGTTCCTGTGCTGCGATACCCGGGCTGGGAGGCCGACGACGTCATCGGCACATTGTCGAAGCGCGCCGATGAGAACGGATACACGACGCTCATGGTAACCCCCGACAAGGATTACGCGCAACTCGTCACCGACCGGTCGCTCATGGCGCGCCCCGCGAGAAGCGGAGGAGTCGAACTGCTCGATCCCCCCGCCGTCTGCAGCGAATGGGGTGTAAAGGACCCCCGACAGGTCATCGACATTCTCGCGCTGATGGGAGACTCGAGCGACAACGTTCCGGGAGTTCCCGGCATCGGGAAAAAGACGGCACAAAAACTCATCGCCGCGTACGGCTCGGTAGAGGGGGTCTACGCACATCTGGACGACCTCGCGGGAAAACAACGTGAGCGCATCGAGGCGCACCGTGAACAAGCCGAGCTGTCGAAGCGGTTGGTGACCATCGTGACCGACGTCCCGGTGACCCACTCGGTCGAAGACCTCGCGCGACGTGAGTGGGACGAGTCCGCGATGAAGGAGCTCTTCTCCGAACTCGAGTTCGCGAGCGTCGGCGAGCGGCTTTTCGGCGGCGGGTTCGGCTCGGACTCGACCGCACGGACCGAGAATGCGCACCTCGCCTCGGTGGAGCATCGATACGGTCTCGTTGAAACGACGAGCGACCGGGCGCGTTTCATCGAGGAATTGATGCGGCAGTCGACCGTCTGTTTCGACATCGAAACCACCGGACTCGACGAGAAGACCGCCGAGATAGTCGGTATCGCTTTTTCTTGGTCGTTTCGTTCAGGGCATTTCGTTCTTTTTCCCACCGACGACTATCGTTCGGCTCTCGACGAATTGCGCCCGTTCTTCGAAAGCGAATCGATTAGAAAGGTAGGCCACAACCTCAAGTTCGACATGCTCGTTCTCCGTTGGCACGGTATTCGCGTCGCGGGTCCGGTGGTCGACACCATGCTTGCAGCCTATCTCTGTCTCCCCGAAGAGCGAAGGACGATGGACTCGCTTGCCGAATCGCTTCTCGGGTATCGGCCGGTTCCGATCGAAGAGCTGATCGGTCCGAAAGGCGACGAGCAGAAGAGCATGCGCGAGGTCGACACGGATCGGCTCGTCGAGTACGCCGTGGAGGACGCCGACGTCACGCTGCAGTTATGGGGTAAGCTCGAACCGCTCGTTGAGGAGCGCGGTCAGCGCAGGGTTTTCTACGAGGTCGAGTGTCCGCTCGTTCCCGTGCTGGTCGAGATGGAGTACGCGGGCATCAGAGTGGACACCGCGGCGCTCTCCGACTTGTCGGAGTCGCTCGCCACGCAGATCGCCGAAATCGCTTCGCGAATAGAGTCGCTTGCCGGCGAATCTTTCAATCTCAACTCGCCGAAGCAGTTGGGGGAGGTACTGTTCGATCGTCTGGGGCTGCAACCGAAACCGAAACGCACAAAAAAGACCGGTCAGTATACGACCAACGAGCAGGTGCTCGTTCGACTGGCCGGACGATACGAGATCGCGCGGAAGATACTCGACTATCGTATGTTGACGAAGCTCAAATCCACCTATGTCGATATGCTTCCCGGGGCGATCTTTCCCCGAACCGGAAGGATTCACACGAGCTATGAGCAAGCGGTGACCGCAACCGGCAGAATGCAGTCGCACGATCCGAATCTGCAGAACATTCCCGTTCGAAGTGATCAGGGGCGCGAGATTCGTAAGGCCTTTGTCGCCGGAGGTGAAGAGTACCTGTTGCTTGCGGCCGACTATTCGCAGATCGAATTGCGGATCGCGGCGGCGCTGAGCGGAGAGCGCGCGATGATCCGCGCGTTCGAGGACGATCTCGATATTCACACCTCGACCGCGATGCTTCTCTTCGACGTCGGCGCCGAAGAGGTGACGGCCGACATGCGCCGGCACGCGAAGACCGTGAACTTCGGAATCCTGTACGGGATATCGGCGTTCGGATTGTCGGAACGTTCGGAGCTTACCAGGACGGAGGCGGCGCAGCTTATCGCCAACTACTTCGCTCGCTACCCCGCGCTCAAGGCATGGCAGGAGCATACGATCGAGTTTGCGCGTGAGCACGGGTACGTGGAGACGGTGACCGGACGGCGTCGCTATCTGCGAGACATCACATCGCGAAACGCCACAATCCGAAGCGCCGCCGAGCGGAACGCGATAAACTCGCCGATTCAAGGGTCGGCTGCGGACATGATCAAGATCGCGATGGTGAAGATCCTCGACAGGTTCGACCGTGAGGGGTTTCGAAGTCGGATGCTGCTTCAGGTGCACGACGAACTGGTGTTTGATTTGCATCGCGATGAAGCGGACGTCGTCCCCGCTTTGGTCGGAGACATCATGGAGCGGGCGTTGCCGCTCGACGTTCCGATAGTCGTCGAATGCGGCATCGGAAACAACTGGCTCGACGCGCATTGAGCGCGCCGCCCGGCGATCAGTCGACGACTCCAAGGTCGCGTCCGACCCGTCGAAACGCGTCCGCTGCGGCGTCTATGTCGCCGTCGGTATGCGCGGCGGAAAGTTGCACGCGAATCCGCGCTCGTCCCTTCGGAACGACGGGGTAGGCGAAGCCGATCACGTAGATCCCTTCGTCGAGAAGACGATCGGCCATTTCCACCGCCCGTCGTTCGTCGTAGAGCATGACCGGGACGATCGCGGTTTCCCCGGCTACGATGTCGAAACCCGCCGATTTCATCGCGCCCTTGAACCTCCGGGCGTTCCGCATCACCCGTTCGCGAAGCTCGGGGCGCTCCCCGACAAGCTCGATGGCGCGCAGCGTGGCGCCCGCGATCGCCGGGGCGAGGGTGTTGGAGAACAGGTAGGGGCGCGAGCGTTGCCGCAGCATCTCGATTATTTCGCGTCTCCCGGATGTGCAACCGCCCGAGGCGCCTCCGAGGGCTTTGCCGAAAGTGGTGGTGACGATGTCGACTCTTCCCTCGACTCCACACAATTCGGCCGTGCCGCGACCGCGGGCGCCGAGGTATCCGGTGGCGTGGCAGTCGTCGACCATCACGATCGCCTTGTGCGCGTCGGCGAGGTCGCAGATCTCGGCGAGCCTGGCGATGTCGCCGTCCATCGAAAACACCCCGTCGGTGCAGACGATTCGACGCCGCGCCGCGGCCGCTTCGGTGAGCTTCGTTTCGAGATCGGCCATGTCCGAATGCGCGTATCGAAACCGCTGCGCCTTGCACAGCCGGACCCCGTCGATAATCGACGCATGGTTGAGCTCGTCGGAGACGATCGCGTCGTCGGATCCCAGAAGCGGTTCGAAAACGCCGCCGTTGGCGTCGAAACAGGCGGCGTAGAGGATCGTGTCTTCGGTTCCGAGAAAGCGAGTTACGGCGCGTTCGAGTTCTTTATGGATCTCTTGCGTGCCGCAGATGAAACGCACCGACGACAGGCCGTAGCCCCATCGGTCGATCGCGCGCTTTGCGGCATCGGCGACTTCCGGGTCGGAGGCGAGCCCGAGATAGTTGTTCGAGCAGAAGTTGAGGACCCGTTTCCCTCCGGGTAGGCCGATCGTCGCCCCCTGGGGCGTGGTTATGATCCTTTCACGCTTGAACAGCCCCTCGGTCTCGAGGGCGGCGATCGTCTCGGCGATCTCGTTCAGCATTGCACGGTCCATCGGTTCCTCCTTCGTTCTACACGAGCGCTCCGCGATCGGCCCGCTCGGTGAGCACCCGCAACATCTCTCGCGTCATCGCATCGAGGTCGTAGTCGGGTTCCCATCCCCATTCTACCCGCGCGGCGTAATCCTCCAGACTGTTCGGCCACGAGTTGGCGATGGCCTGGCGGACCGGATCGATCTCGTAGGATATCTCGAAATCGGGAATGTAGCGTCGGATATAGGCGGCCAGATCTTCCGGGCAGAAACTCATCGCCGACACGTTGAAGGCGTTCCGGTGACGCAGCCGATCCGGATTCGCTTCCATGACGTCGATCGCGGCTTTTATGGCGTCGGGCATATAGATCATGTCGAGATACGTCCCGCCGTCAAGGAAACAGATATAGGAGTGCGTGCGGACCGCCGCATAGTAGATATCCACGGCGTAGTCGGTGGTGCCGCCTCCGGGAGGGGTGACGTTGGAGATGATCCCCGGGTAACGCACCCCCCGGGTGTCGACTCCGTACCGTTTGAAATAGTAGTCGCACAGAAGCTCTCCGGCGACCTTGGTGACGCCGTACATCGACGTCGGTCGTTGAATCGTATCCTGGGGGGTGTAATCCTTCGGCGTATTGGGTCCGAAAGCGCCGATCGAACTGGGAGTAAAAACCGCGCACTCCGTTTCGCGGGCGACTTCGAGCACCGACACCAATCCGTTCATGTTAATGTCCCACGCGTGCTGTGGGTCGGTTTCGGCGGTGGCCGAAAGAAGCGCCGCGAGATGATAGATCGTGTCTGTTCGATGCTTTCGGACCAGCTCCGCCAGTTCCGTCGAGTTTCTGCAGTCGAGCAGATGGAAAGGTCCCGACTCCACCAGCTCCCGGTTCACATCGTCTCGGATGTCGGTGATTACGACGTTGTCCGTTCCATACCGGCGCCTGAGCGCCGCGGCAAGCTCCGATCCGAGTTGTCCGAGCGATACCGTCAGCAGTATGCGTTTCATCCGGCGATTCCTTACCTTGACACGTGTACTCGGCCAGAGTATACTATATCAAATGTTCATTCAATATATAAAACTCGCGCCGATGTGTCAAAGTGGACTCCGAAGAGGGTCGCGCGCTCGAGCGAAACCGGCCGGCGCCGCGGCGACGGACGCGAGGCCCGCTCGGCGACGCAGCGCCGGCACGGGGATGTAGGCGAAATGAAACCGATTGAGCCCCCGCAGATCGGGGGAAACATGCAGCGAATCCGAAAAGAACAGGGACTTACCCTTGATGTGCTGTCGGAGAAGAGCGGAGTCTCCAAGGCGATGCTGTCGCAGATAGAGTCGGATAAAGTCAACCCGACCGTCGCGACCGTGTGGAAGATCGCTCAGGGGCTCAAGGTGGAGATAAACGAGCTCCTCGCCGGCGGGGCGCAGCGGCGGCGATTCAGCGTCGCCCGGCACGACGAGATAACCACTATCGAGACCGACGAGGAGGGACTGCACATGAAGGTGCTCTCGCCGATATCGATGGTGGAAGATCTCGAAATGTACCTTCTCACCTTCGAGGTCGGCGGATCGCTTCGATCGGCGCCGCACTTCCCCCGAACCGAAGAGTATCTTACCGTCTTCACCGGTTCGGTTCGCGTCACCGCCGGAGACAACGTTTCGGAGTTGTCCGCCGGAGATTTCGTGAGCTATCACTGCGATATCGAACACGCGATCGAAAACACCGGCGCCGGAGTCGCGCAGGTCCATCTCGTGGTCCGTTTCAGCGGCTCGCGGCGGAGTTGACTATGCCGCTCCCGTTTGCCGCTATGCCGAGCTCTTGTCCTCGCGGGCGAGCCAGATGGCCCCGGGTCTCCGCAACGCGCGCCGTCTCGAGATGACTTTGTACGCAATCAACACAAAAAGCAGGTAGGCGAGACTGACGCCGAGAGCGAGCCAGAAATAGATCGGCTTTCCGGTCGTCACGCTGTAGGCCGGTAGGTTTATCGACAGGATGAATGGAATCGCCAAAAGGAATGTGTACGCAGTCGAGTACATGTAGTCCGTCGCCGCGGGCGTCTCGAAGTACGGATCGATGACGCGGAGCAACGCGAGGCCGGTCGGCATCGTTCCCGTGCTTGCCCCGTAGATGATAAGCATCCGTTGGAATCGATGATCGCGAAACAACCTCGAGGCGATCCACGGTACGGTAACGATCGTTATCAGCCCGCCGAGCGCGCACAGGATCAGAATCGGAAGCCAGTACTGCGACACCACGACGAGAGAAATCGCGCCGATCGACGCGGCGACCATAATGTCGACTGCGGTTCCGGAGATACGCGTGAGCGAACCGTTATCCAGCACATAGTCGACGCCGACCCGTCCGAGCACCTTCTTCACGATCATGGCGGTAATGGCCGCGAAAACGAACCCGATTCCCCACAGATTGGTCGCCAGCTCGGTGCCTAGGTCTCCGGCGAAGGAGAGCAAGAAGGTCATCAGCTTGAGAAAGAGGTAGGTGAGGAGGTAGGCCCCGAAAACCATCGCGATATTGAACGACATCGAGTCGATCGCTTCCGATTCGGTGGTCAACCGTGCTCCTACGGGCAGTTCCCCGGTTCGGGGATAGACGCCGGTGCGGGCGCCCTTTCTGTTGAGAAAGCCGATCTCCGACGGCGAGACCCACCCGCGCCGTATGCCGTAGTTGATCAAGAATACTCCGCCGAAACACGCCCACAGAAACCCGATGGCCGCAAAGGAGAGTCCGAGCGTTCCCGCCCCCTCGAATCCGAAGCTCTCCCACCCCTGACCGATAGCGAACGCCTGTCCCGGTCCCAGCACGAAACCGAGCGGAAGAAGCCAACCGAAGGCGGGAAAAAGGTCCGGGAGTATCGTCGTTACAAGAAAAAAAGTCACCAGAAGACCGATCGTCGCCTGGAGTGCATACTGCGAGAGTACGCCGACCGACGTAGCGAAGATGCTGTCGGAGCGTCTGCGGGCGGGGGTTTTTCGCAGCGTCATCGCGATAAAAGAGACGCTCAGAAGGTGATAGACCAGTTCGCCGAGGCTCGCGGAAGAGAGTCCGAGGACGGGAGCAGCGTAGTTATAGAAGAAAAGCAGCAGAAACCCCGCGGTCAACGCGTTTGGGATAAGGAATTTCTGGAAGAATCGGATTCGCGCCCGAAGAAAAGTAGCGATGAGGAGCGCAAGCGAGATGGCGCCGAGATCGACAAAAAAAGTCCACGAAAAATCCATCCAAGCCTCCTGCGGCTACTCCCACTCCGAGAGTCGCCGTTGTATGAAGTCGATAGTACGCCGATGCACCCTCTTCGTCCCGTCTTCCGCCGGCAGCGACGGACCGAACGAAAAATAGATGGTTCGATGCTTCTTGATGGGACCGAAACCCCTCAGAAGCCTGCCATTCTCCCAGAAATCGGTTTTCAGTGCAACCGGAAGCACGGGGACCCGCGCCCGGTGCGCAAGCTTGGCGCCGAGCGAGTTGAATCTATCCGGGTCGAAGCGGGTCACTCGCGTACTCTGCGGAAAAACGACGACCGAGATCCCGCGGCGTATTCGCTCGGCGCCTCCATCGAGCACTCGCATCAGGTCCCGTCCCGGGTGTTCCCGCCCGACGGTGACCGGATCCCGCGACCGCATGATCGGGCCGAAAAGCGGTCCCCGGGTCAATTGCTCCTTGACCACGAACGTCACCTTTCGTATCGGTGCGATCAGAACCGGTAAGACTTGAGTCTCAAGCGTGCTCATATGATTGGAAACGAAGACGGCCGGGCCGTTGAGCCGGCGGATATTGTCGAAACCGTCGATTTCGAACCTTCCGCCGCACCGCTCGATGAGTCGCATGACGCGGAAGGAGCTGCGTGCCCAGAACTCATCGTCGTAGACGCCGTCGAGGGCGGCGTGACGGGCTTCGAGAACGGCGCCGACGAGACCCGAATAAAGGCCCCAGCGGGTGCCGAAGGCGAGAACGTCGAGCGGGTGCCGAGGAACGAAAGCCGGTGTGCGATAGCTGTTTCCCGGGAAATAGATCTGCATAACGGGAGAAATTCTATCACGGCTACGGCCAAGCGGGCCACAGGTTTTCGGTTGACGAGGCGAGCTTAATATAGTAGTTTTCATATATTACATGAGGAGGAAAGCATGAGTGAAACACTGACGAAAGAGACCTTTATCGAGAAAGTATTCGACTACGAAAACAAAGACGAATGGAGTTTCCGCGGAGAGCTGCCGGCGGTGATCGATTTCTACGCCGACTGGTGCGGGCCGTGCAAAATGGTTGCGCCCGTCATCGAAGAACTGTCGTCGGAGTACGACGGCAAGGTCGATTTTTACAAGATCGATACCGAAGCCGAGCAGGAGCTCGCGGCGGCGTTCGGTATCCAGAGCATTCCGAGTTTGTTGTTTATCCCCAAAAAGGGCAAGCCGCAGATGGCCGCCGGTGCTCTTCCCAAGGATGTCCTGAAAGAAGTGATCGACCGGGAGCTGCTCGGCGTTCCGTCGGCCAACTAACGGTCCGGCACTCGATTCTTCGGCGTGCAGCCGTGCGTCGTCGGTCGGTTGCCCGAACAGTGCGCGGCGAGATCCTGCCGAAATTCAACTCATCGCTCGTCGCCGGACCGTTTCGCGCCGATATATCAAATGGAGCGCCACGCCTCGGCGACGCTCCTTACCTGTTGATTGAGGTGCGCATCAATGAACCGATTCCGCGCGACGTTGTTGATTCTGGCGCTGCCGGGTTTCCTTTTCGCCGTCGAGTATCGAGGACCCGACGGAATCTCCTTCGATCTTCCGGAAGGCTGGGCCGCGTTCGGGGAGGAACGAAACGAGTCGTTCTCCTTTACCAATGCAAGTCGCGACACGTTCGTTCAGGTGTTCCGGTTCGTATCGAACGATTCGGTTTCGTTGATCGACCTCTACGACATGGTGGCGTCGAGTCTTGACGCCGCGGGAGACCGGGTACCCTACGCGTACGCCGGTCGGGAAGCGGTGTTCGCATCGATATCGTTCGACGCGGCCGGCGCGCCGGTAGCAGGCTACGCCTTCTGTGCCCGCGCTTCCGGCGCGGACGTCGTCATAATCGGCTACGGCCCCGAAGGAGGGGAACGCCGGGACGAGATTCTCTCGGCGATCGATTCGGTCGCTCTCTCCGACGACGAGTTGACCGTTCCGGGTCCCGTGAGTCAATTCATGCTTGTCGACGACGGAGAGGACGCCACCGCGATTATCGATATCGGAGACTTCTCGACTCGGTTCGACGTGGACACCGGCCAGTTCGAGATCGCTCAGCTGGTAGTCGAGCGCGAAGCGAGGTTGCTTTCGCGCTCCGACGGAACGAACGTCGACGCATGGAGGCGCTTCTATCGCATGATCTACCGCGACGGCTACGCGCGCTTCGGCGTGCTGGGTACGCAATTCGCCGCTTTTGCCGCCCGGCGCGACGACCGTGAAGTGGCGGAGATGCTGCTCGCATGGGTTCAGAGCTGGGAGTACACGAGGACGGGCACGCTCGCCGATCTGCTCAATCCCTACGAGGCGGCGCTGCGCGAGAGCGGTGACTGCGACTCCCGCGGCCTCGTCTATGCCACGCTGCTGCACTATGCAGGGATCGATTCGGTGCTTCTCGTTTCAAGCGAGTATAGCCACTCGGTGTCGGCCGTTTTGGTCGACGGAACCGGAGCGAGGATCGACACCGAAAAAGGGTCGCAAGTGATCGCCGAGACGACCGAGGATGTGCCGCTCGGCATGATCGCCTCGGACCAGGCCGACCCGTCGGCATGGATCGTCGTCGACCTCGACGGACGGCGCGGGCCGTGGTAGAACCGTTCCCCCGCGACCTTCGCCGAAGGCGGCTTCACTTCGTCGGAATCAAGGGCGCCGGCATGTCGGCGCTCGCCGAGTTGTGTGTGCTCAAGGGCGCCCGCGTTTCCGGAAGCGATACCGCCGAAATCTTCCCCACCGACCGCGTTCTGCGTGAAGCACGGATCGCTTTTGCCGAAGGCTTCGATGCGGGAAACGTTCCGAACGACGCCGAGTGGGTGATCTATTCGGGCGCCTACCGTCCTTCGACGAACGTCGAGCTTCTCCATGCCGCGAGGCTCGGGATCCCGATGCTCGAATACAGCGAGGCGGTCGGCGCCCTGTCGCGCGGGTGCGTATCGGCGGGGATCACCGGTACCCACGGAAAATCGACGACCACCGCCATGACCGGAACGTTGCTCGCCGCGCTCGGTCTCGATGTATCGGTGCTCGTCGCCGCCGGCGTTGCCGATTTCGGAGGACACCCCGTGTTTCACGCGGGTGACATCTATTTCGTGGCCGAAAGCGACGAGTACCGTCGTCATTTTCTTTCTTTTAGACCGACGCGAATCGTCATGACGAGCGTCGAGTTCGATCATCCCGACTATTTCGGCGATCTCGAAGACGTAATCGACGCTTTCCTGTCGTACGCCGAGCTGCTTCCCACCGGAGGAGAACTCATCTACTGTCGGGACGACGCCGGCGCCGCGAGGGTCGCTTCGGTCGTGCGGGATCGAAGACGCGATATCCGTTGCGTGCCGTATGGAGCGACCGCCGAAGGGGCCTTCCTCGTTCGCGAGGTCCGGCGCAGAAGCGGCGCGATCGAGTTCCGATTGGGAGAGCGGGGGACCGACGTCGAGCTTCGCGTTCCCGGTGATCACAACGTGCTCAACGCCACGGCTTCGATCGCGCTCGCCTCGTCGCTCTGCGTCGACGACCATGGAGAGTTTACCGAAAACGACCTCGCGGTGTGCCTCGACCGACTGGTCGCCTTTCGGGGTACGACCCGACGGAGCGAAGTCGTTGGAGAGCGAAACGGCGTGCTTGTCATGGACGACTACGGGCACCACCCGACGGCCGTTCGAAAAACGATTGCCGGACTCCGTGATTTCTATCCCGCTCGAAGGGTGGTAGTGGATTTCATGCCGCACACCTACAGCCGAACCGCGGCGTTGTTCGACGAGTTCGTCGCCGCGTTCGACCGGGCCGATATGCTCATCCTGCATCCGGTCTATTCTTCCGCGCGCGAGACGTCCGGACGAGTGAGCGGGTTCGATCTGTATAAAGCGGTCTCAGACCGCAGAGACAACGTTTTCTATTTCGACGACTATCAGGACGCCTTTCGATTCCTCGTTGACGCTCTTTCTCCGGGAGACCTTTTTCTTACCCTGGGCGCCGGCGATAATTGGAAACTCGGACGCATGCTGCTCGAAGGCAGGAACGTATGAAAAGCATGACCGGATTCGCGCGGCGCGAAATACAGACGGACGAACACTACCTGATGGTCGAGATCAAGTGCTACAATAACCGATATCTGGATATCAACGTGACGCTGCCCGGCTCGCTTTCTCCGAAGGAGTCGGTCGTGCGCGGTCACATCGGTGGAACTATTCGCCGCGGAAAGGTCGAATGCACGATCCGCTATCGTTCGCTCGCGCAAGGGCCGCTGTTCGAGTTCGATCCGATCGCCGTCGACGCGTTGGTCGAGTCGCTCCGAGCGCTGAAGCAGCGCGCCGGAGTCGCCGAGCCGATTCATCTTTCGCATATTCTTCGCTATGACGAGCACATCCGAAGCGAGCATCGGATCGATGTGGACGAGGCGTGGCGCCGGATCGAACCGGAACTCGTGCGCGCTCTCTGCGAGCTTGACGCCGAGCGGCTTCGCGAAGGAGAATCAACCGCCGCCGCTCTCGCCACGCATCGGGAAACGGTCGGCTCGGTGTTGAGCCTTTTTGAACGAGAGGCACGGCGACTTGGTCAACTCATCCGGGACCAGGTGCGGGAGCGCTTCGACGAAGTGCTCGGGACACGGATCGACGAAGACAGGATGCTTGCTGAAATCGGCGCGCTTTTGGTAAAGTTCAGCATCGACGAGGAGATTAGCCGTCTGCATGGGCATCTCGACGCTTTCGACACGGCGCTTCTCTCGTCGGAACCGATCGGAAAAAAGCTCGATTTCCTGTGCCAGGAACTCAACAGGGAGATCAATACGATCGGATCCAAGAGTCCTATCTATGAGATAAACGAAAGAGTCGTCGAGGCAAAAGACGCTATCGAGAAAATGAGGGAGCAACTGCGGAACATCGAATGACCCGGCGCCCCGATTACCGGGATGATTCGGAGTCGTCGGATGCGGAATATCTGGATGGGGAATGTCTGAACACACCCGCCCGCCTCGCGCCCGCCTCACGATCGCGATATCGGGGAAAAGCGGGTGCGGCAATTCGACCGTCAGCAGACTCGTGGCCGAGCGGCTCGGCCTGCGGCTTATCAACTACACCTTTCATACGATCGCCGAAGAACGCGGCGTCAGTTTCGAGGAAGTGTGTCGACTCGCCGAGAAGGACGACTCGTACGACCGGCTCGTCGATCGGCGGCAGCTTCGCCTCGCTTCGGAGGGGAATTGCGTGCTTGGATCGCGGTTGGCCATTTGGCTGATCGAAGACGCCGACCTTCGCGTCTATCTCCATGCCGACCTGGCGGTGCGCGCCGAACGAATACGTGCGCGCGAAGGCGGAGAGTACTCCGAAGTGCTTGCCGCCACCGAAAAGCGCGATCTGCGGGACCGCGCGAGGTATCTGCGGCTCTACGACATCGACATCGATCGGTTCGAGTTCGCCGATATGATCATCTACGCGAACGAGTTGTCGCAGTTCGATGTGGCCGAACGAATCGTTCGGAGAGTGGCCGCTCTCGGCCGGCCGATCTCGCCGTGCTGATAAGGCGGGAATGCCGCGGTTTCGTCGGGCGAGCCGTTCACTGCCGTCGCGCTTGACACCTCACGGTAATATTGAGAATGTCTGATGTGGCGTCACCGTCGCGCCGGTACAAAGGAGAGTGTGTTGTATACCCCGGTCGAACCGAAAGTAGATTTTGCGCGGCTCGAAGAGTCGATACTCGATTTTTGGAAGCGGGAAGCCGTTTTTGAGAGGTCGGTCAGCAATCGTGAAGGGTGCGAGGAGTTCGTCTTCTACGACGGGCCTCCCTTCGCGACAGGTCTTCCTCATTTCGGTAACTTCGTCCCGGGTATCATAAAGGATGTCATTCCCCGCTACCAAACGATGCGAGGTAAACAGGTCGAGCGACGTTTCGGATGGGATTGTCACGGGCTGCCGGTCGAGTACGAGATGGAGAAGGAACTGGGCATCTCGGGGAAACGCGAAATCGAAGCGTACGGCATCGCCGAGTTCAACGAGGCGTGTCGTTCGATCGTGCTTCGCTATACCAAGGAGTGGGAGACGATTATCACGCGGCTCGGACGCTGGGTCGACTTCGAAAACGACTATAAGACTATGGATCCCGACTATATGGAGACGATCTGGTGGGTTGTGCGTCAACTGTGGGATCGCGGGCTCGTCTATCAAGGCTATTATATACTACCGTATTGCCCGCGGTGCTCGACGGTTCTCTCCAACCACGAGTTGAGTCTCGGCGGCTACGAGCACGTTCACGATCCGGCCATCACCGTCAAGTTCAGGCTTCGCGATGAGAAGGACACCTTTTTTCTCGCGTGGACGACGACTCCATGGACTCTTCCGTCGAACCTCGCTCTCGCCCTCGGCGCGGACATCGAGTACGTCAAGGTAGCCGATTCGGGTGAGAAGTATATCATCGCGCGGGCGAGGCTCGACCACTACTACGGCGATTCTGCCGAGTATGAGATCATCGAAGAGTATCACGGCCGCGACCTGGACGGCGTTTTCTACGAACCTCTCTTCACCTATTTCGACCGCCTTATCGCAAAGGGAGCGTTTCGAACGTTCGTCGCGGATTACGTGAGCACCGAGGACGGAACCGGCGTCGTCCACGTCGCGCCGGGATTCGGAGAGGAGGACTACGAGCTGCTTCGGGAGACGGGTATCCCGACCGTTTGCCCCGTCGACGAGGAATGCCGTTTTACGTCCGAGATCGGTGATTTCGAGGGACTTTTCGTAAAGGATGCCGACAAAGGCGTCATCGAAAGGCTGAAAAGAGAAGGAAAACTCGTCCGACGAGAGTCCTACTATCACAGCTATCCGCACTGCTGGCGGTGCAGTTCTCCGCTGATCTATCGGGCCGTCTCATCGTGGTTCGTCAGTATTCGGAAAATCAAGGACAAAATGCTCTCGGCGAACCGTCGCGTATCGTGGGTGCCCGAGCATCTCAAGATGGGCAGATTCGGAAACTGGCTGGAGAATGCGCGCGACTGGGCGATTTCCCGTAACCGGTACTGGGGGAATCCGATTCCGATCTGGCGATGCGAAAAGTGTGGCGAAATGATCTGCATCGGATCCCGGGAGGAGCTGGCGGAGAGGTCGGGAGTCTATCCCGACGATCTCCACAAGCACTATGTCGATGAGGTGGAGATCGGCTGCAAATGCGGCGCGGCGATGCGGCGCGTGCCGGAAGTGCTCGACTGCTGGTTCGAGTCCGGGGCGATGCCGTACGGGCAGAACCACTATCCGTTCGAGAAGAAGGAGTGGTTTGAAGCTCATTTTCCCTCCGATTTCATCGCGGAAGGGCTCGACCAGACGAGGGGCTGGTTTTACACGCTGACCGTTCTGGCCGCCGCGCTCTTCGACAAACCGGCCTTCAAGCAGGTGGTCGTCAACGGAATCGTCCTCGCCGAAGACGGCAAGAAAATGGCGAAGTCGGCCAAAAACTACGCCGACCCGGGCGAGGTCATCGCGAATTTCGGCGCCGACGCTCTCAGACTCTTTCTCATGGATTCGGCGGTCGTGCGCGCCGAAGACCTGCGATACTCCGACGACGGCGTCCGCGACGTGCTCAAAGGAACGCTCATTCCGTTGTGGAACGCGTACAGTTTTTTCGTTACCTACGCAAATATCGACCGAATAACACCGACGGGAGCTCCGGAGAATCCGCATAATCCGCTCGACAGGTGGATACTGTCGGAGGCCGAGAAACTCGTCGAATCGGTAAGGCACGGGCTCGACGCCTACGAGTTGCAGCGAGCGATAGAGCCGATAAAAGAGTTTATCGATCTGCTGACCAATTGGTATATCCGCCGTTCCCGCAGGAGGTTTTGGCGATCGGAAAACGACGCGGACAAACACCACGCGTACGAAACCCTCTTCTCGGTCCTTATGAAAGTGGTGCACGTGGCCGCGCCGTTCATTCCGTTTATCACCGAGGCCATTTACCGGAATCTCAGAACCGCCGACATGCCCGAATCCGTGCATCTCGCCGACTATCCGGCCGCCAACCGCGGCGAACGCGACGAGGAGCTCGAGTACAAGATGGCGGTGGTTCGCAAAACGGTGTCGATCGGTCGGGCGCTTCGGTCGATTCATTCGATCAAAACCAGGCAACCACTTAAAGCGATCCATCTGGTGACCAAGGATCAGCGGGAGCGGGCCGTTCTCCTCGAGATGGAGAACCTGATCAAGGACGAGCTCAACGTTAAGAACGTCGTATTCCGTGAATACGAGGAAGACCTCGTTTCCTACAGAGCCAAGGCGAACTTCCGGGTCCTCGGTCGCCGACTGGGGCGGGATATGAAGGCCGCCGCCGAACGGATCGCGTCGCTTGAGCCTGAAGAGATCCAGTCGCTTCTCGAAGGAGCGACGCTTTCGCTCGATATCGGGACGCGGACGGTCGACATCGATTCGGCAAGCGTGATCGTCGAGCGAAACGAAAAGGACAATCTGCGGGTCCTGAACGAGGGTTCGCTGACCGTTGCGCTCGATCCGGAGATTACCGACGAGCTGTACAACGAAGGAGTCGTACGCGATATCGTACGAAGCGTGCAGAATCTCAGAAAAACCCGCGACCTCGATGTCACCGACCGAATAAAGCTTTCCATCGACGGAAACGAACGTGTTCGCCGGGCGATCGAAGCCTTCGAAGACCACCTGCTCGATGAGACGCTCGCGGAATCGTGGCAATGGGGGCGGGAAAAAGACGCGGTGAGCGCAGAGTGCGGAAATGAAACCTGTTCGATATCTCTTGAAAAAGTGTAGCCGGCGCGGAGCAGCGGCCGCGTTGACCGTGCTCTGCTCCTTTGCGCTCGCGCTTACCGCGTGCGCGACGGTTCCGCGGACGGTCGACGTGTCGCCGACCGCATTCCTCGATTACGACCACGACCTTTTCGTCGGCGCCGAAGTCGCCTTCGTCGAAGAGATTCTCGCGGAACGACCCGAGGTCTTCAACGACCTTTTGGAGCGGATGCAGGGGGCCTCCGTTTTTCTTGAATCGGCCGAGACGGTATTCGTGTCGATCGGCACGTCGGCCGGCGCACCGCCTGAATATCGCCTCGTCCTCGCCGGGCGTTTCCCCGTCGGTCGTGCGAGGGTCGCGGCGCTCGTCTCCGGGCGGATTCGGCGACCTCACGAACCCGGCGGATGGTACCTGGTCGACGACGGTCGGCTCGCCTTCGGTTTTCCGGCGCGAACCGTGATGGTCGCGACAAACGAATCCGAACCGATGCGCGGCGACCGCCCCGTGGCCGGGTCCGACGTCGCGCCGCTGCTTCCGTCGGCGCTCGATGCGCCGACCGTTTTTGCAGCCGTCGTCCTCGACGGCGATCTTGTCGGTCTGTTCCTCGAAGACCGGAAGATACCGCCGAAAATCGCGCGGCAAGTAGCACCCGACTCGCTCAGGGTGGAGCTCGCGAGAGCCGGCGACGGATACACGCTTGCGGCCGACCTCGTCGCGGCGCAGACGTTGCAGGCGAAGCTTATCGCCGTCGCGGTCGAATTCATTCTACGCGCCGGCGACTCGGCCGGCGTCGTCGTGCGCGAGGGAAGCGTGGTTCGGGTAAGCGAGGTGGTCGTCACGCGAGAACAACTCTCCGAAATCGTTGCGAACGCGGCAGGCGCCGGCGGCGGGGGCGAGTGAAATGAAGGTGGGCATCGTGGACTACGACGCCGGCAATCTGCGAAGCGTCGAAACCGCGCTCGATTACCTTTCGTTCGACCACGTCGTCTCCAACGACGTCGAACGACTCGTCGTGTGCGATGTCTTGATAGTTCCCGGGGTGGGCGAGGCGTCTTCGGCCATGCGGACGCTCCGCGAACGCGGTCTTGATCAGGTCATTCTGTCGCACGCGAAAGCGGGAAAGCGTCTTATCGGTATCTGCTTGGGGTGCCAGGTTTTCGTAGAGCACTCCGACGAAGGCGACACCGATTGTCTGGGACTTCTGCGCGGCCGCGTGGTCCGGTTCCCCGCCGTTGCGCGGATGAAGGTCCCTCACATGGGCTGGAATCAGGTGCGCTACGTCGCGGATACCACTTTGTTTCACGGAATTCCCGACGGCAGGTCGTTCTATTTCGTCCATTCGTACTATGTGGATCCGGACACGGCGCCGGACACCGTCGGCACGACCGAGTATTCGGCGCGGTTCGCCGCGGCTTTGGCGAGCGAAAACGTCGTGGCGTTCCAGTTCCATCCGGAAAAATCGGGGCCTTACGGCCTCAGGCTTCTGGAGAACACGATACGGGGAAACGATGCTTGAGAAAAGAATCATCGTGTGTCTCGACGTCAGGGACGGGAAGACAACCAAGGGCGTGCGGTTCAAAGGAAACGTCGACATCGGAGACCCGGTCGAGATGGCCGCAGCCTACTACGCCGGCGGCGTCGACGAGCTTGTCTTTTACGACATTACCGCGTCCGCCGAGCGCAGAAGCATCATGATCGACGTCGTCCGACGCGTGGCCGAAAAGGTCTTCATACCGTTTTCGGTTGGAGGCGGGATCGGTTCGCTCGACGAGATGCGCGACGTCATCCTCGCGGGTGCGGAGAAGGTCAGCATCAACTCCCAGGCGGTCCGCCGTCCCGAGATCATCGATCAGGGAGCGGCCGCGTTCGGCAGTCAATGTATCGTCCTCGGAATGGACGCCGCGCGCGACGAAAAAATGCGAAACGGCTATCGGGTGTACACGAGCGGCGGACGGATCCGTACCGAGCTCGACGCGCTCGAGTGGGCGATCGAGGCCGAAAAACGCGGGGTCGGGGAGATCGTGCTCAATTCGATGGATGCCGACGGCACCAGAGAAGGTTACGAGCTCGAGATCACGCGAATGATCTCAGACGCGGTCGGAGTGCCGGTGGTAGCGTCGGGCGGCGCGGGGAGGCCGGAGCATCTCTACGATGTTCTTACCGTCGGCCACGCCGATGCGGCGCTGATAGCGTCGATGGTTCACTACGGAGACTATACGATCGCTGAGATCAAGCGCCGCCTCGCCGAGCGAGGCGTTCCGGTCAGAATCGACACGGGGCTGCCCGAAAGGCGCGACGATTCCGGATAGAGAATCGTGGGAGCGGTTGCCGAACCGTCCGGCTGTGTCTATATTATCGGCTATTGGAGTATCAACGATGCCAACCTACGAATACGAATGCAATGCATGTGGTCACAGGTTCGATGCGTTTCAGAGCATGTCCGAAGAGCCGCTTACCGAATGCCCCGAGTGTTCGGGACGAGTACAGCGTCTGATCGGCGGAGGCGCCGGGATCATTTTCAAGGGTAGCGGGTTCTACTCCACCGACAGCCGTGCGGCGGCCGCTTCCGGCGCCGGTAAGGACGGTTCCGACAAGGCGCCGGACGGCGCCGGTGACGGCGACAGTCGGTCGGGCAACGGATCGTCGAAATCCGAATCGGCCTCAAGCGATTCGAAAGGCGCGGCCGGAGACGCGAAGCAGAAGAGCAAGACCTCGTCATAGATCGCGGCGGTGGGGTTCGAACCAGCGAGTGCACGTGTTTTCGAGAGCGTTTTCGAATAGGCGCCCCGCCGAGAGTCCGGAGAACATTCGTTCGGTCGACCGGAGCTCCGGACGAATCTTCGGCGCGGTCGGCGTAAAGACCGTACAGCAGTCCTCATAAGGGCGAATCGACGTCTCGTAGGTGCCGATTCGACGCGCCCATGTGATCGTTTCCTGCTTGTCGAACCCGATAAGCGGCCGATACACGGGAAATGCGGCGTGCGCATCGGTGAACCTGAGGCTTTCTACCGTCTGGCTCGCCACCTGACTCAGCGATTCGCCGGTAACGAGCGCGAGAGCCCTGCGCCGACGGGCGATCAGCGATGCTATCTCCATCATGCATGCCCGTATCAACAGCGTCGTGTACGCTTCGTCGACCGTCGCCCGAATGTGGAGCGCGATGTCGGTGAAAGGGACCGTGTACAGTGTTAATCCGACGTTGTAATCGGCGAGAATGCCCGCAAGCGTTTCGACCTTCTCCCGGGCTTCGATCGACGTGTAGGGATAGGTGTCGAAGTATACCGCGTCGAGCTTCAGTCCGCGCTTTGTCATGAAAAACCCGGCCACCGGAGAGTCGATGCCTCCGGAGAGAAGCAACACGCCGCGACCCGCGCAACCGACCGGCAGCCCCGACGGACCGGGGGTATCGTTTCCGTAGAGATAGGCGGCGTCGCGGATCTCGATGTGAATCACGAGTTCGGGGTCGGAGAGGTTCACCGACAGCAGCGGAAACTCCTTCGTCACCGCCGCGCCGACCGTCTCCTCGATCCGGTGAGAGCTCAATGGAAAAGACTTGTCGGTGCGTCTCGATCGAATTCTGAATCGGAGCCGCTTCTCGGCCGCCCCCGCCTCGCGCGCGAGATCGATTGCGGCATCCGCGATCAGGTCAAGCCGCTTGTCGACGCATCGATCTCGGGCGAAACCGACGATGCCGCAGGTGGTCCGCAACACCCGTTCCGCACGTCTCTCGTGGGGCTCGGCAACGGTCAGAAAAAACCTCCCGCGCCTGAGGCGGACCGAACAATCGGTATCCCTCAGCGGTCGTTTGATGTTCCAGGCGAGCTGTTTTTCAAAAGACGCGCGGTTTTCTCCCTTGAGAGTGAGCTCTCCCACTCGGATGAGAAATTCGATCATCGGAACGTCCGATGCTTCACGGCCGAAAAAACTCGCGCGACGGCTCGCGCGAAACCGACAACCGTATCGACGGTGATGTCCGGCCCCCACGAAACGCGCACCGCGGAGCCGGCGAGGCGCTCGTCGTAGCCCATTGCACGAAGCACGCGATTGTCTCGTCGCCGATTGGTCGCGCACGCCGCCCCGGTCGAAATCGTGTAGCCTTCCTCGTCGAGCAGACGAACAATGACTTCTCCCGGGATCGGCGGAAGAGAAAGCGAGCAGATGTAGGGTGAGCGATGCGCCGTGTCGGGAATGACGACGCAACCCGGCACATGAGCGAGCTCTCGGAGTAAGGCGTCGTGCGCCGCCCGCGCGCCGGACGAGACGCCCGCCGGCACGGTTTTTTCGAGAGCACGCATCGTTGCCCAAACGGCAAACAGATTGTGCGTCCCGGGCCTCCGACCGGATTCGTGTCCCCCCCCGCGGTAGATCGCCTCGATTGTTCGACGCAGAACGAGAACGCCGCAGCCTCTCGGCGCGCCGAGTTTGTGACCGCTTATCGACGCCGAGTCGAGGTCGACCTTCGGAAGAGGGTTGTGGATGCGGCCGGTCGACTGTACGAGGTCGGCGTGTATGTGTATTCTGCGGCCGGAGCGCCTGCAGGCGCGAACCGCAGAGACGATATCGGCGAGCGGTTGAATCGAACCGGTCTCGTTGTTGACGTGCATGATCGTCAGCAGGAGCGTCTCCGAGTCGACCTTTCGGACAACGGAGTCCGGGTCGATCCTCCCGTCCCGTCCGCATTTCACGAGTCGGAGCGGGAACCCGCACCGCTCAAGCAATTTGCACGGTTCAAACACCGAGGCGTGCTCGATTGCGGAGGCGACGACGTTCCCCCGCGTTTCCCGAATGAGGAGCGAGGATATGACCATGTTGTTCGACTCGGTGGCGCCGGAGGTAAAAACGATCTCATCGGAACGGACTCCCACGGTGGCGGCTGTTCGCGCGTGGGCCTCCTCGATGCGGTCCGCGGCTCTTCTTCCTAGGCGGTGGGGGGATGAAGGGTTGGCGAACGCTTCGTTGTCGACGGCGCGCGCTTCGTCCCAAATGTCGCGGTCTCGAGGCGCCGCCGCGGCCCAGTCCAGATAGACCATAGAGCGGATCAGTATAGCGGCGCGCCGGAGTCGATTCAACGCGTCGGTCCGGATCGGGAATTGCGACCGTTATTGCTGCGCCTCCGGAAAAGGTGTAGCCTGTGGAATATGGCAAACGAGCTATGTTGCTCAGACGCGCTCATCGAGAGCTACGCGGAACGTCTGAAAGTGTGCGGTCATCCTTTGAGGTTGAAAATACTGTGCCTCATCGAGCGACAGGATTCGTGCGTCACCGAACTGTGGCAATGCTTGCGCCAATCGCAACCGGTCGTCTCGCAGCATCTCGCCGTCTTGAAAGAGAAAGGGATCGTTCATTCGGAGATTCACGGCAATAGACGCATCTATTCGATCGCCGATCCGTTCATCCGGCGGATCGTGCGCTCGTTCAACGACGCCGACGGCGCCGCGATAGCACCGATGGCGTCCGCGCGTTGATGGATGCGCTCGATTTCGGCTCGGCGCGAACGACCATTCACTTCTGTGAATCCTCGGCGTATTTTAGTGAAGCCGGCCCCGGAAAAACACTGATCATTTGCGACGCAAATACCCGCGTCTATGCCGTCGAAGTCGAAGTCGAAGGCCGCGGCGTGATCGTCGAAATCCCCCCGGGGGAGGCGCACAAGCGCTGGACATCGATCGAAGCGATCATCAACTCCGCTCTTGCGGAGGGAATGGCGCGCGACGACACCTTTTTCGGGCTCGGCGGCGGTGTTATCTGTGACATGGCCGCGTTTGCCGCATCGCTCTATATGCGCGGCTGTCGATTGACGCTTGCGCCCACAACGCTGCTGGCGATGATCGACGCTTCGATCGGTGGAAAGACGGGAATCGACCATCGCGGTATCAAAAACCTCATCGGTACGTTCTACCCCGCCGAGCGGCTCCTCATAGCCGTCGATACGCTCGGTACGCTCGGCGACAGAGAGTTTCGCAGCGGGCTTGCCGAAGGAATCAAGCACGGACTGCTCGGCGACCCCGATCTTTTGCGGCTGTTCGAAAGCTCGGTCGAGAGCGTACTGGCGCGGGACCTCGGGGTCGTCGAAAGCATCGTGTCCCGCTCGATTCGCGTTAAAGGCCGGATAGTCGAGGCCGATCCGAGGGAAACGGGGTGTCGCGCTCATTTGAATCTCGGCCACACCTTTGGTCATGCGTTGGAGGCTGCGACGGGATTTGCCGTTCTGACGCACGGGGAGGCCGTGGCTTGGGGAATCGGCAAAGCGATGAAGCTCGGGCTGCTTCTGGGTCTTACCTGCCGGAGCTACGCGCGACGCGTGTGGCGTGTGCTGAGCGCCTACTCTTTTCCACTCCGGGGCGTAACCTTTGACGTAGGAGCGGTGTTGAGGGCTATGAGGAGCGATAAGAAGCGACGAGGCGGAGAAGTGAGATTCGTCCTGCAGCGCGATATCGCGAATACGCTCGTCGAGGTCGTCCCGGATGAGATCGTGCGAACGGTGCTGGAAGATGAATCATCGATCGAGTAGATCCAGCAGTCTTCGGTATGCCTGATTGGCGGCTTCGTGGGTCTTTTCGTCGAGTTCCATGTCGGCGATCTGCTCCACCGCCGAAAGCGACTCGGCGGCGGCGTGACCGACGGCGCGGTGGACCTTCTGCCGGAACTTTTCGCCGTCGGTGTGGAGCGTAACGAATCCGGTTTTTTTGCCTTTGCCGATCGGAGCAATTCGCCCGATGCGGGAAAGCGCGTTCCGGAGCGCTTCGGCGTCTTCCGGGTAGCTCATGTCGGTCGTCTCGATACCGTCGGAAAGAAAATCGCGATCGAGGTCGACAAGTTCTAGAATGCGCATCGTCTTCCGCAGTCTGTATCCATAGCACACTTCATAACCCCGGTACTCGATTACCGCGCGCAGGTCCTTTCCGGGAACCCATCCGGGGATAAGCCCGCTCCTGAGCAACGGAGCGAAGCGTTCCCACGGAAGCACCGCTATTTTTTTTCTGCCTTTGAACGGCCTTAATTCGAAGATCTCCGGACCGATTTGGATGTGCCACGTCGTGTCCCGATCGGGCTTTCGGTTGCGGGCCGGGGCCGCCGTCCTTCGGGAAACGCCGGCGAGACGCGGTGATATGTCGGGAAGCCATGACGGCTCCAGCGGAGACACCGACCGGGCGAAGGTGCGCGAAGTCTGGACGATTTCACCCGCAACGATGTACGGCGGGTTTGTCCGGAACATGACCGACCCGGGGTGAATGTAGATCCTCTCGGCCGTTGAGCTGCGGTACATCCGGTTCCCGTCGCGCGTACACACGAATTGGATAAGGCCCTTGGCGACCGCGCAGAGATAATCTTTCGTTGATCCTCCGCTTTCAAGCGGAATCCCCATCTCCGAGACGATCTCCGACAATTGATAGGCGATGTTGTCGATTTCCGCCATCACGCGCGGATCGAGGTAATGGCTTTTGCAGAAGCTCTCACGGTGCGAAGCGGAGCGATACGCCGAAAGCAGACGGAGATAGGAGACGAAATCGCCCTGGTCCGATCGAAAGCGGTGGTGACGGTTTCTCGCCTCGATCTCTTCTCCCTGCGGAAGCAGAAAGGGCGAGTTCGCCGACAGGAAGGAGGCGGCGACGATCGATTCGCCGATGACCTGCGGATATTTCATGATCGCTTCGACGATAATCCGCGACTGACGCGGAAGCATAGGAAAACGCGCCATCATCGCGCCGACGGTCGAAAGCGAGCGATCGTCGTTGATCGCGTCGAGATAGGTAAGCGTTTCTATCGCTCCCCGCACGTCTTTCAAATCGGGCGGCGAGAGGAAATCGAAAGTCTCGAAATCGTAGATGCCAAGCTCCGACATGCGCAGAACGACTTCCGAAAGATCGGTTCGGTAGATCTCCTCGGTCGTGTACAACGGGCGCGCTTGGTAGCTCTTTCGCGAGTAGAGCCTGTAACAGACTCCCGGCGCCGTTCTCCCGGCGCGTCCTTTGCGTTGATTGCACGAGGCGCGGGAGATGGGTGTTTCGACGAGCGACGCCGTGAAGGTTTTCGGATTGTAGTAGTTTATCTTCGCGAGCCCCGAATCGATGACCCATCGAATACCGTCGATGGTGATGCTCGTCTCGGCGATGTTGGTGGCGACTACTATCTTGCGCGTTCCGCCCGGCGGAGGAAGGAAAACCTGGTCCTGCTCTTCCTTCGCGAGGCGTCCATACAACGGAAGCACCTGCAGGCGTCGGCCCGAACGGGAACCCTGGATTTGCGCGATACACGTTTTTATCTGCTGCTCGCCGGTAAGAAAGATCAGCACGTCGCCGGCGGCGTCGGAGGAAGCTATCTCGTCGATGATCGATCCGATCCGTGACAATAACTCCTCGTCGCTCGGCTTCTCGGAAAGGGGCAGATAGCGGGTGTCGACCGGGAAAGGTTCGGCGTCTATCCGAACCACCGGGCATTCGTCGAAATACTCCGAGAATACGTCCGCGTTGATCGTGGCGGAGGAGACGATAACGCGAAAATCGCTGCGATCACGAAGAATGCGCTTGAGGAGCCCCAGCACGAAGTCGATGTTCAGGCTGCGCTCGTGCGCCTCATCGACCATGATCGTACCGTAGGAGCTCAGCAACGGGTCGGCCTTGAGCTCCTGCAGAAGGATACCGTCGGTCATTACCTTGATTCGCGTCTCCGGAACGGTTTTGTCGTCGAAGCGCATCTTATACCCGACGATTCCCGGAATGTCCGACCCAATCTGTCGGGCGATATACTCGGAGACCGAAACTGCGGCGATCCTCCGCGGCTGAGTGACGCCGATGACGCCCGTCGTGTCGACGCCGGCCTCGTACAGAATCAACGGCAGCTGCGTCGTCTTGCCCGATCCGGTGGGGCTCTCGACGACGATCACCTGATGAGAGCCGATCGCGTCGAGAATGCGCTCGCGATGCTTATGAATCGGAAGGTCGCGCGGGTCCATCTATCAGCATCCGTATTCGGGTTATGGCTTCGTCTACCGTCAACTCGTTGAAACTCTCTCGTGTGGTAAGCCGTCTGAGGTTAATCTTGCCCGCTCGGTATTCGTCCTCTCCGCAGATGATCGCAACATGCGCGCCGAGTTTTTCCGCCCGGTCGAATTGCGCGGCAAGCCTCTTCTTTTCGAAGAAGACCACGCACGAGATCCCGTTGCGTCTGAGCGAACGCGCGATTCGGTCGTAATGCGAAGCGAGCGATTCATCAAGACTCAGGATTGCGACACTCGGCACCGCCGGAGGCTGCAGCGCGACCTTCGTTTCGCCGAGTGCGGCGATCAACCGATCGAGACCGATCGAGGCGCCGACGCCGGGATAGTGACGGTCGGTGTACAACGAAGCGAGATCGTTGTACCTGCCTCCGGAGCAGACCGAGCCGAAAGACTCGAGGCCGGTGAGGAAGGTTTCGAATACGACTCCGGTGTAGTAGTCGAGCCCGCGCGTAATCGACGGATCGAAGACGACGCGTTCCTCCAGCTCCAGCGCCCGGAGGCGCCGTCGAATATGCATCATGCGGTGCGAGTCTTCGTTTTCTCCGCCGCACAACTCCTCGATCTTTGACAGCGTGCGGTCGAAGTCGGATTCGGGTCGGACGTATTCGACGACGGCGTCCGCGGTCTTCCGGCCGACGATCTTCGTAATCGACTCCTTCACGCTCTCCTCGCCGATCTTGCGCAGCTTGTCGACGACACGCAGAATTTCGGTGGATCTGTCGCGAACGCCGAGGCGGTCGAGATATCTGTTGAAAAGCCCCCGATGCGCTATCCGAATCGTAAAATCATCGACCCCGAGCGCGGTCAACGCTTCATCGATGACGGCAATGATCTCGAAATCGGCCGCCGCGTCGTCTGCGCCGACGATGTCGAAATCGCACTGGAAGAACTCCCGATAGCGGCCGCGTTGTGTGTTTTCGCCTCGCCATACTTTCGAGATATGGTATCTTCGAAACGGGAAAGGTAACTCGTGTCCATGAGTGGCGAGAAAGCGAGCGAAAGGTACCGTGAGATCGAACCGCATTGCAACGTCGCGCCCGCCGTGGTCGGTGAAACGGTACACTTGTTTGTCGGTGTCGCCTCCGCCTTTCCCTAGAAGAATCTCCGAGTATTCAAGGACGGGCGTGTCGATCGGGACGAACCCGAAGAGCCGGAACGTTGTTTCCAGCCGACGTTCGAGCTCGCGGCGCAACAACTCCGCCGTCGGAAGCGTATCTCGAAAACCTTTCAGCACTCGCGGTTCTATGCGCTCGCTCATATACGGCTACTATGACGCGCAACGGGCTCTTGTTCAACCTATACTTGACGCGGCGGGGACAATTGGGACAATGGGCCTACAATCATGCGCCGCTTAAGGTACGATCATTGCTAGTACGGTATCAAACGACGGAAGACGGCGGGCGAAAGCGGCTCGCTCAGATCTACACGGGGGAGGAGCACGGCATTACGCGCGGCAGGATCGCACATGAAGCGCTGAGTGTTACGCGTCGGCTGGAGCGTGGCGGCTACGAAGCGTACATCGTCGGCGGAGCGGTGCGGGATTTGTTGCTCGGGAAAGAGCCCAACGACTATGACATCGTTACCGACGCGCATCCACGCGCGGTCCGTCGGCTCTTCCGCCGTTCGCGCATTATCGGCCGGAGATTCCAGCTCGTTCATGTATACGTTCACGACAAGACGCTCGAGGTTTGCACTTTTCGCGGCGATTCCGAGCAGCAGGGCAATGTCTTCGGCACGATGGCGGAGGATGTACGCCGACGCGATTTCTCTATGAACGCTCTGTACTACGATCCGTCCACCGAACGGATCATCGACTATGTCGGCGGATATCAGGACATTATCGATCGGCGGATTCGGCTCCTCAAACCCGCCGAGTTCTCCTTCCAGGAAGATCCGGTGCGAATGATCCGTGCGTTGCGCTACGCGGCGACGACCGGATTCGATGTTCCGGGGCGCGTGGCGCGAGGAGTTCGCCGACTCGGGGCCCGACTCGCGGACTGTCCGGTATCTCGCCTCACCGAGGAGCTGTTCAAGATCCTCTCCTGCGGCGCTTCGGCGCAGTTCCTGCGGTACGCTCGGGAGTTGGGGTTGCTCGCGTATCTGTTGCCCGAGATCGATCGAAAATGGGACGCGCGTTACGAAGCGGAGCTTACCGGCCGGCTGGAGCGAGTCGACTCGGCGGTTGCGGATGAAGGTCTCGCCGACCGCTCGTCGATGCTTGCCGCGCTATGCGAACCGTTCATCGAGCTGGACCCGAACGTCGACCTCGACCCGGACCTGTACGCCCGGGAGCTGTTTCGTCAGTGCAAGGCGGTCGTCTCCCCTCTCACGCCGCCGAACGCCGAAGTCGAACGCGCGGTGCGCGGGCTTATGCGGCGTCACGGCTGCAGGTTGCCCAAACGAAGAAGGCGAAAACAACGGCGCTGAACCGCCGAACGCGCCCGACCCTCCGGCTTCTCGGCGCCCTCCTGCCGCCCGCCGGCTACCCCTCAATCTTGCTGAGCAGAGACTGGCTTTTCTTTCCGTAGACGAACGGATCGGCCTCATTCGCTTTGCGGAGGTAGTTCTTGGCGTCGTCGAATCGGTTGTCCGCGTACGCGTTTACGCCGAGCGCGTAGTAGGTTAGACCCAAATCGCCTCCCATCTGCTGCGACGTGAGATAGTAGTACTCGGCCAAGGTGTATTCGCCGCGCGCGTAGTTGATAAGGCCGAGATAGTAGTACGGAATATCGTGCGCCGCGTTGCGATCGATCGCTTTGAGAAACGCCGATTCGGCCTCGTCGTACTTTCCGTCGGAGTAGTAGGCCATGCCGTCACGGACGAGCTCGGGAAAAGTCTTCACCGACGCGAGGTACGTTTGAAAGTCGGTGTAAAATTGCTCGTCGGTGACCCAGGAAAAGACCTCCGCGCGGATTTTTTTTGAGTTTTCCGCCATCGTCGCTTGAGGGTCGAGCGCAGAAAGCGAATCCCACATCATTCGATTGTACTCTTTGACGTTAGAATCGATCAGAAAAGACACAAGCGCCCACGACTCGGCGTAGAACGCCTCGATGTTTTCGTTGGCCTTTTCTACGTCGATCGTCAACAGATCTGCGAGCGGTATGAGACCGGACGCCTACGGATCGGAGGCGAGGCTCTTCATCGTTTTGACCCACGCGAGGTTGTCCGAGAAGGTCGCCTTTCGCGACTCGGGCACGTATTGAATTTTTTCAAAATAGACCGCGAGTCCTTTTTGCAGCCACAGCGGCGGATTAGGCACGTAGGCCTTGAGAAACTGCACCACAGCGTGGTGCGCGAGGGCGCGGCGGAACGATTCGTCGTCCATGTAGAAGCCGAGAAGCTCACTTTTTGCGACATCCTTGTATTGGAGGAACACGAAAGAATCACGCTTCTGCGGTATCAACGCGGCCAGGTAATTATCGAAATTGGTTTTGTCGGCGAATATCCGCACGCGCAGCTTGGCCGGAAGCGCGTAGATGTCGAAATGAAGGTATTCGTTGTACAGTTCGAGAAAAGCTTCGAGTATGTCGGCGGTTTCCTGGGCATGCGTCACGCTCACCTCCGAAAAAACCCGATAGTTGTCGCTGCTCGCTTCCTGGAACGCTCCGGATTGAGCAAAGACGCCGCCGGTAACGGCGACGATCAATATGATTATCATAGCTTTGTATTTCATCACTGCCTCCGCGAAAAATCTTACGGCGTTACCAGATACCTGTCAAACGCTTTTTTCTTTGAGGGAAAAAAGTTAGCTTGTCGTGGAAAGAGTGTCGACGCTTAGGTCGACCCGTCGAACAATTATTCCGGTGTAGCGCTGGATGCTGTCGATGACGTAGTTCTGGAACGAGTGCAGACTTCCTGCGAGGGGGACGCCGAACGGAACTTCGAGAAACACTCCGAGCTCGTAGCTTTCGCCGTCGTTTTTTACCGAGACTTTGCGAACACGGAACGTAGGATCGAACTCGTCCGCGCAATGCATCACCATCTGGGCAAGCGCCGCCTCGGACATCGAGACTTTGCCCTTGGCGCCGAACGCGGGCCGCACCACCGACTTTTCGTAGGCCCTCGCTTTTTTGGAGAACACGAATCTGCCGCGCTTAAGGAAAACTTTGACCGTATCGTAGAGGATATGAGGATAGTTGCGGGCGACTTCGATGGCCGGAACGGGAATGACGTGTTGCCCCGTGTAGGTCCTCGAACGAATCGCCGTCTCGATCTCTTCTTCGGTCGCGATGTCTTCGATTCTGATGACTCTGTAGGGAGACGGCAGGCCGAGCCTGTCGGCGATTCTGCG
>JAJRYZ010000301.1 GCA_024275515.1 Spirochaetota bacterium | reverse complement strand
GGCCGGCATCCGCTACATATAGCGTGTCCGACGGAGAACCCTCCCACATATCGGGCGTTGAGCGGGACGACGGCTTCGCGCCGCGCCCCCCGGATCGATACGTCGGCGAGCCGCGGGCGGGTTCCGGCGGCCGCCGGCGCGCGTTGCGCGGGCGATCAAATTGATTCGCAACGGGGGGTGCGATATATTTTGGCGGTGTCGAACGAGGAACTGAACAGACGAATACGCGGGGACTGGTTCGAGCTCAAGGAATGCTACGACGACATATACGAGCTCGAAGACGTGTTCGCGTTTACCGTGGACGAGCTCGGCGCCGTCGTGACGGATCTTCGCACCTCGGTCGAGCAGGGCGTTACCGAGTACAAACAGCACAGCCTCCGGTCGCTTTTCGCGTACCTCGACTCGCTCAGGTACGACGCAAAGAAGTTCGACGAGCTTGCCGATCACGCGAGACGGTTCTCGCACGTGCTCTACGTCACGCTGGTTCAGCGGCTGCTCGCGACCGGCGCGGTTCCGGTTCGCGGTGGCGAGCACCACGACGGCGACGAACACGTGACCGAAGAGCCGGAAATGGGGTTCAAAGAGATCGTCGAGGAGATCCGGGAGCGTATAAAGAACAATCCGCAACTCAAGCAGCACCCAAGCGTCAAGAACATCTTTATGCAGGTAAATATATACAAACGCGAGCTGGCGAATATGCGAAAGCTTGCGCCGAACATACTTCCTGAGAAGCAGAAGGCGTTTCTCGCAAACTTCAAACATACCTTCGACGAAATCACCGCAAAAGTCCGCGATCAATATCGCGAGCTTCTCAGAGAGGACGAACGGGAAGCCGCGCGGGAAGTTGTGCCGACCAACCCGTTGAAAAGGTACGACATCACAAGAATGGCGAAGCTTTTCGAGGATCAAGCGAAAGAGTTCTCCGTCGTCCGTTCCACGCTCGCGTTCGCGGCCGAGGAGCGATACAAGACGCGCGACATACTTGCGTCCATAGCGGAAAGAAAGGAGCGGTTGGAGCTTCTGGTATCGACCGAGCAGGACGCCTACGCGCAATTCGAGCCGGAGGGCGGCCGTTTGATGGGCAGGGCCTTCGGCGCCGAGCTGATCATCGTTCTCAACCGTCAAATCAGCAGGATGAAATAGTCGAGAGCCGCCGATCTACAGGAGTTCGACGTCGCCCCGTTCTTCGATCAGTTCCACGACCGTTCTCACCTCCTGCGATCGCCCCCGCCGACAGATCAGCAGAACGCCGTCTTTCTCGACGACGATCAGATCGCGAACACCGCACAGCGCGACCGGGATATCGGAGATGACGTAGTTGTTGTCGCAGTCGGCCGAATACACTCGGCTCGCGCGGGATTGAGAGATCGCGGCGAACTCGTCCCAACTGCCGACGTCGTTCCAGGAAAACGACGCCGGTACCACGGCCACGTTGGGGCTGTGCTCCATGACCGCGCAATCCACCGAAATACTCGGCGCCGATTCGTAAACCGGGCGCAAAGCTTCCTCCCCCAAAACGGTCCGTATACCCGAAAGTCGCCTCTCGACACCGATATCGTCAAGCCCGGCGATCGCGTCGAAAACTCGGGGATCGCCGCTTCGCAACTCGTCGAGAAAAGTGCCGACGGTAAAAGCAAACATCCCGGAGTTCCAGAAGTACCTTCCTGTACGAAGATACCGCTCGGCGGTCGGTCGATCGGGCTTTTCCTTGAAGGACACCACCTTCATACCGCCGCCGACGCGCTCGCCCGCCTCGATATAACCGAATCCCGTGTCGGCACGCACCGGAGGTATTCCGAAAGTAACCAGATACCCCGCATCCGCGAGCCCGGCGGCGACCGAAACGTCGCTCGCGAAGGCGCCTTGGGGTTCGATCATATGGTCCGCGGCAAGCACCAGGATACGCTCGTCCGTTCTCCCCTGGAGTTCGAGCAGTCTCGCGGCAACGGAGATCGCCGGCGCCGTGTTCCTTGCGCACGGCTCGGGAATCAGCGCTATGCGATCGGAGTCGATCGCCGAGCCAACGCATGTCTCGACGGTGAGGTCGACTTGTTCGCGAATCGTAATAACGTAAATCTCGCCGCTTTCCGACAACGCCGCGGCTCGGGCGAGGCTGAGCTCGAGAAGCGTCGCCCCGTCACGAATCGGCAAAAACTGCTTCGGCCTCGATCGCCGCGACGCAGGCCATAGTCTGGTTCCGGATCCGCCGGCGAGCACGAAAACGGTGTCTATCACATTGTCCTCCCCGTCCTACCGTACCCGAGATCGGGGCGAGGCGCCAGATCGACCGCGCAGTTCCGACGTCCGAATGACGCTTCGCTCTTCGGGCGTTCTTGACCGGTGCAGCGGCGAACCGTAGAATACCCCGGGAGCTGAGGCATGGCATTTACACTTTCGGTATATCCGTGGGTCTACAAGGCGAAGTACTCCGACGGCGCGTGGGAGGAAACGTTCGATGAGAAACCCCATCTTGGGCCCTCCGAAGAATCGACTCTGCCTCCCGTTGAGCTTGAGAAGCTGAGAGCTCGACGCAACTCATTCCCGGAGTTGCCGCTGGTCAACTATACCAGCCAGTACGGGTTGGGCTGCTTCGAAGGGCTGAAAGCGTTCCCTCAGCCGGACGGCTCGCTCAAACTCTTCCGCCCCGACGAAAACGCGAAACGATTCCGCCGATCGATGGAAGGGCTGAAGATGCCGAGCTATCCGGAATCGATGTTTGTCGAGTCGATACGCACGCTGGTGGCGAAGAACCGCGGAATCGGATTCGCTCCGGCGTACGACTGCGCGTGGAAGGACG
>JAJRYZ010000300.1 GCA_024275515.1 Spirochaetota bacterium | reverse complement strand
TGCTGATTGCGTTCAAGGATTACAGCTTTCGGTTGGGAATACTCAGAAGCCCGTGGAACAACTTCTACCATTTCGTTCGCCTGTTCTCTACGCCCTACGTGTACCGCATCCTACGTAACACCGTCATCATCAGCGTCTACCGGATCGTTTTCGGTTTTCCCGCGCCGATCATTTTCGCGATCCTGCTCAACGAGCTGCGAAACCTCACGTTCAAAAAGTTTGTGCAGTCGATCTCCTATCTCCCGCATTTCATGTCGTGGGTCGTCCTGTCGGGGATTCTCATCGAGATACTTTCGCCGTCGAGGGGGCTTGTCGGTCTTATCTACTCTTTTACCGACAAAGAAGCGCCGATGTTTCTCATGAGCCGGACCGCTTTCAGACCGATTCTGATCGTGACGGGAATATGGCAATCGGTGGGGTGGGGGTCGATCATCTATCTGGCCGCGCTCGCCGGCATCGACCCGTCGTTGTACGAGTCGGCCACCGTCGACGGCGCCGGACGATGGCGCATGGCGATCCACATAACGCTCCCGTCGCTCGTTCCGGTTATGACCATCCTCTTCATTCTTCGTCTCGGACATATTTTAAACGCCGGATTCGATCAAATCTTCAACCTCTACAATCCGGCCGTCTATGAAGTGGCCGACATCATCGACACCTACGTCTACCGCGTGGGACTACTCGACAGGCAGTACGGTTTTGCTACCGCGGCCGGACTCTTCAAGAACGTGATCGGTTTTCTTCTGCTTTTCGGGACGAACAAGGTCATTCGGCAATTCAGCGACTACGGAATCTGGTAGGGAGGGAGCGAAATGATCGAAAGACGCGACTACAGTACACAGTTCGGAAAACGGTCCTTCGGCTCCTTCTTTTTCGACGTGACGAACGTGACGTTCATGATGCTCGTCGCGATTACTTTTTTCTATCCGTTCTGGATAACGATACTGACTTCCTTCGCCGGGCACAGACAATCGATGTCGTTGGGGTTTCATCTGTGGATCAGCGAGTGGCACATCATCGCTTACAAGTTAGCTTTCTCCACCTACGGCAACATCACACAGGCCTATGTGAACACTATCGTCAGAACGGTGGTGGGAACCGCGACGATCGTGACCTTCACGCTGTTGGGCGCCTACCCGCTCGCGAAAAAGCGACTTCCGGGGCGGAATATCATCACGATCTTCTACCTCATCACGATGTTCTTCAGCGGCGGACTCATCCCGACGTATATGCTGGTTCGGAAGCTCGGGCTCATCAATAATCGCATTATCTATATTCTTCCTATGATGACGAATGCGTTCTACATCATCATCGTGCGGAATTTCATCATGACGATCGATGAAGCGTACGAGGAAGCGGCGTTGGTCGACGGCGCCAGCTATTTGCAGATCCTCATACGCATCATCGTGCCTCTCTCGAAACCTATTCTGGCGACGGTGGCGTTGTGGGCCGCGGTGGCGCACTGGAACGCGTGGTTCGACGCGTTGATATACGTGACCGACTTTTCCAAGCAGGTGCTTCAGCTCTATCTTCGGCGACTCATGAACGAAGTGGTCGAAATGACCGAGAACATGGAACGTTTCGCCGGGCTCACCGACGACGTCATGCCGTCGTACGCGGTGCAGGCGGCGGTGACCGTTCTGACGATAGGGCCGATCATCCTGGTCTACCCGTTCATTCAGCGTTACTTCATCAAAGGAATCTTCATCGGATCGCTCAAAGGGTAGCTAAAAGCCGAGTTTTTTCGTTGACGGTCGGATGGCCGGCCTTTATGCTGGTACGGTATCGAACAATCACACGAGGAGGGTTCAACATGGAACTCAGGAAACGGATTCGCTACGTTGCCGTTGTTGCATTCGCCGCGATCCTGCTGCTTCCGCTGAGCGTAAGCGCCGGAGGACAGGGCGAAGGCACCGCCGCGAGCGAAGAACGGATGACGATCACGTGGGAGGGTCGCATCAAAAGCGGTGAAGACACGACCTACGCCATGGATATCATCGAGGAGAAGTTCAACGTCGATATCGTCCCGAACGGGTTAGGCGCGAACGACGGCCGCGAAAAGGTGGATTTGATGATCGCGACCGGCGAGTTTCCCGACGTCGGCAATTACTGGGTCGACCGGTGGGCGCTTTACGACGACGGCATTATTCGCTCTTTTACCTTCGACACGATCAAGAAGAATATGCCGAACTACACGCGGATGCTCAACCAGTATCCGATAGGCTGGCTTATCAACAAGGCGCCCGACGTCGAGGATTCGCACATCGCCATCATGGGCCTCGCGGCCAATACCGAGGTGTGCACCTGGTCGATCGGTTTTCGCAAGGACTGGGCCGACAATGTCGGTTTCGATCTGCCTAAGTGGGACGAGGTCAAGATTCCGATGGACAACATCGGAAGAAGCTTCTGGTACGACGAGGACATTTATCTCGACGATTGGGAGCATCTGCTTGAGCTGTTCAAAGATGGCGATCCGGACGGAAACGGCAAAGACGACACGATTCCGTGGACCGGCTCCGGCACGTGGTGGATGTGGAGCGTTCTTACCGGCGCTTTCGAGTTGAACCGCCGCGACGCGGGAAACTGGTTGCAGGACGGCGAGCTCGTCGATTGGCGGATATCGAGAAACTTCAAGGACTTTCTCATTACCGCGCAACGCTGGTGGGCTAAAGGGCTTATCGATAAAGAGTATGCGACTCAGGATCTCAGGAAGGCGTGGGAAAAGACGGGCGGATCGCATCCGGCAGCGATGATGCCGGCACAGACGAACTATGCCAGTCGCGACGACGACAACCTGAACAGACCTCCGGTCAATCTCGCGACCCTCGACGACGTGGCGAACGGAGTGCAGTTGGTCATCTCTCCCGGCCCGACCGGTCCGAGGGGGACCCGCGGCGAATCGTACTACCGTCAGGTGACCTCGATGCAGGGTTATCAGGTGTATATCGGTTCGCAAGTCGACGATCGCAAACTGGCCAAAATCATGGCGATTCTCGACTGGATGTACTACGGCAGCGACGAAGACTGGGTAACGATGCGCTACGGGAAAGAAGGCGTCCATTTCGACTGGGTCGGCGAACCGTTCGCCTCGCAGGCGAAGGGCCGACAGCCGGAGGACATTCCCGAGGGTTATCCGAAGCAGGGTTCCTGGTTCACCGGCTATCCGCCGGTCTACACGAAGACCCGGTGCATCTATCTCTTCCATGAGAAGTACTACGATTTCCTCACCAACTACCTCTGGACGCCGAAGGGCGACGCGATCGCGATGAGGAAGTACAAGGACGATATCTTCAACGAAACCAACCTCGTTGAGGTCAACAAGCGAGTCGGAGAAACGTTGCAGACGATGACCGACGAGTTTGAGACGCGGGCCATTATCGGCGAGATCGATATCGAAGCCGAATGGGACAGCTACGTGCAGAAATGGCTCAACGCCGGCGGCCGCGAATATCTCGAAGAGCTCGACAAAGCGCCGATCGTCGAGGAGCTCCGGAAAGGAAACATAGTCTACAAGCTGGACTAGTATTCGGCCCGGATCGATGTATGATGGGGACGGCCCGCACGCGGGGCGTCCCCATTTTGGTGTGTGCGGACGACGCCTTCTCGACCGGAGCGAATCGCGCGCGAGAGACGCGGCCGGCCGAGGCTATTCGGCGCGACGGGAAGCGGACGATATGCAAGAGATACTTTTCGAAGAACGGTTTCGCCGCGGACTCGACGAGTGGTGGGTCGAAGGGGGAGAGGCGGTGTGGACCGACGCGAAGGAAGGATTGCACGTCCTTGCCGATTCGGGCGAACCCGGTAAGGGCCATGTGTGCACCGTCTGGTGCAAGCGGCGGTTTCCGCCTGATATCTCAGTTGAGTTCGACGCCCGGGTCGTTGAGTCGTCTATCGATGCGAACAATCTGAATTTCTTTCTCGGATTCGCCGGGCCGGCGGGATTCGACCTGTACGCGACGCGTGGGGAGCGCGCCGACGGAGCGTATTCCCGGTATCACGAGCTACCGGGCTATATCTTTACCTTTCTAAACGACAGGCACGGCGAATCGTCGCCGGCGCCCGACGGTTTGCCGACGGCACGGTTCAGGATACGCCGGTGTCCCGGCTTCCGGCTGCTCGCCGAGCGCTACGGTTACAGGTGCCGGGAGGGCGAGGTCTACCATGTGACGATATCCGCGGTCGCCGGCCGGCTGAGTCTGGCGGTGGACGGCGAGGAACCGCTCGAAGCGGTGGATCAGGAACCGCTTCCCGGCGGGTATCTCGCTTTTCGGACGTTTCGAACGCACGCGGTGTGGAGCGATCTCGTCGTTCGTTCGCTCGGGAGGGACGATCGATGAACGAGATACGCGTACTGAAGAAGATGCATCTTTCAACCGACCTCGCCGCCGGTCGTGTCGCGGTCGTCGCGCCTGAAGGGCACAGCTACGCGGTCGGCGTCGAGCGAGTGTGCGATTGTCTGCGCGGCATCTCGGGAGTGCGACCGCTGGTGATAACCGAAAAGCGTTCGGGAGCCGCGGGCCTACCACCGCCTCGAGTTCCGCGACTCCCGGCCGAGTGTCGCGCCGCAGTCGTCCTGGGAAACACGGTCGATTCGTCGTGCATGCGCGACCTCTACGGTCGGCGGTACGTCTTTGCCGATCGCCTCTACCCGGGCGACGGCGGACGGGTCGTGCGGAGCGTCCATAATCCCAACGGCGACGGGCGCAACTTCATCGCCCTTGCAGGATCCACCGATTCAGGCGTTTCGGCCGCCGTCGCGCGGTTCGTCGAGCTCGTCGAGAACTCTCCGATGCAGGGGCACATCATCGACGTGGTTTCCGACTGCGTGCCGAAAGAGGCGCCGAAGGACCTCGGCGCGCGGATCGACCACGCGGTGGACGACATTCTCGTCAACGGGCGGCCGAGCGCGGCGATCGATCCCATCCTCGGCGCGGGCTACATGTACTGCCTTTCGGGCGACCGAGGATGGGCCGAAGGATGGCGCGACGGCGTAAGTCGCCGGCTCGACGAGATAATCGGCGATACCGCGGGAAAAAGCACCGGGCGGGCCGAGTTCTGGGGGTGGCAACTTATCCAGCAGTGGGATCTGCTCGAAGAATCGGACGCTTTCGACGACCGGCTCAGGCTGTCGTTGACGAATCGGGTCTTCGACATCACGGCGCGTGCGGCTCGGATAAGCTATATGCGTCGGGAAAACCTGCCGGAAGGACAGGTGCGCTGGAACCATCAGACGTTCAACGCGCTCGCCTGTCTTTTCGGTGGACTCTATTTTCGTAAATATTACCACAGGCCCGAGGCCGAGGAGTGGCTGTATCTCGCGCGCCGGTGTTTCGACGGCATGCTCGGCGCGGGGCGCAGTTGGGATGAGGCGGGTGGATACGGGGCGATCACCCCGCTTCACGTGCTCATCTACGGGCTCAACGCGCCGGACTCTTCGTACCTCGATTCGATCGATATCGGGAGTTTCGCCGAGCGCGCTTTTGTTCACAGGGATCCGATGGCCGCGTTGGTCAATCACGGCGACGGCGGTGGATGGTCCGGGCGCGAGGGAACCCCTCCGATCGGGTTTACCGAGCTTTACTGGGAAGCGGCGGCGGCTCTGCGCGGAGACGGAAGATACCGCTGGATGTTGAAGCGTTCGAACGCCGCGCGGACCCGCTACACGCAGGCGGTAAGCGATCTTGTGCGTCTGAGAAGCGAACTCTCTTCTCCCGCTTTCGCTGCCGACATCGAACCCGTTGCGCCGCGGGATCACGTCGGGATGACGCTACTCGCGCCGTTGGACCGAAAAGTCTACGACGCCGAGCGTTTGGGGAGCGGCGTCGGGTGGTCGAGGAGCGTCGATAAGATCGCCTTTCGCGAGGGACTCCGAACCGACTCGGCGTACCTCTTGTGGGACGGATTCGCAGGCGGTCGGCACGGCCATCAGGATGCGAACGCGATCGTCCGCTTAAGCGATCGTGGACGGGTGTGGCTCGCCGACGGCGGGTACAACGCCGAAAGCACCGCTCGATACCACAACGGGCTTCTCGTCGTTCGCAACGGCCGCCTGGCGGACATGCCGCCGCTGTGCCGGCTCGATGCGGTCGCCGATCTGGGTTCGACGATGCTCGGGATACTCACGCTCCCTGGCTACGGCGGAGTCGACTGGACGAGATGCATCGTTCGACGCAAGCACGGCTACTTTCTCGTGCTCGATTCCGTTACCGCCGACGTGGCCGGCGAGTACGATCTCAGGCTCTCCTGGCGTTGGCTTGGCGAGGCGCGCCCGACCGAAGAGGGGTTGGTCGTCTCTCAGCGCGGAGTCTGCGCCGTCCAGGCGACGAACCAACCGGAGGGGGCTCTCCGTGACGAGAAGCGCTATTTTTGCGGACGGTTTCCCGTCTGGGACGGGTATCCCTATGCCGACCCGGTCGTCAGGCACTTCGAGCAGCGAAGGATAATCGGCCCGTCCGGGACGCGCGAAGTGCTGTGGGCCACTCTTATCGCGACGTCGAGGGACGGCGAACGAGAGGGGTTTCGGGTCGATTCGCGGGGTCGGTCGGTCCGGATCCGGACGCCTGCGGCGCGAGCCGTCGCCGGATTCGGGTCTCTCGTTCGGCCGGACATCGTGACGACGGGACGGATGTATCTGCTCGAGGAGCGCGGCGTCTGGGTGGTCGCCGATGCCGCGGCGGTCAGGTTCGGCGACCTGGCTCTGTCGTCCGACGCGCCGGTGAGCGTCGAAGTGGACTGGTCGAAGGAGCGTGTGACGGTATGCTCATCCGGCGCCGCGCACGTCACGATCGAGAACGGCGGGCGGGTCGTGCGCCGTCGTCGCGTCGGGGCGGGGCGTCATGCATTTCGAGTTGCCGGGATTCGGGCGCCGGAGTTCCCGGAGACGTGCGAAACGCGCGGGTCCTCGACGGTCGGGGGTCGCGCCGTCCGGCGCGGGGGCGTCGACAAGAGCGAACAGGTCGGGCGCGTCACGGGCGACGCCGCGGTGCAGGCGAGGCGCAGACCCGCGGCGCTACGCGTCGAAAGACGCGCGGGACCGGGAAGCGCGGTGACCGCGATTCGCGCAACCGGGAACGCCGTCGTCTGCGGGACCGCCGACGGAGCGGTTCATCTGTTTGATCCCGAACTGCGCCCTCGGTGGATTGTTCGCCCCGGAGGCGCCGTCAACGATCTTCTGCTGCGGGTCGATTCCGGCGGAGCGCTCGTCGACGTCGTCTCGGCGCACGACGACCGCATGGTCCGGTGCTTCGCGGCGGCGGGAGACGAACGATGGACTTACCGGTGTCCCAACGGCGAGCTTGCGACAATCGGCCGGGCCAAGCTCCTGCGTGGGGCGGACGTAAACGGCGACGGAGTCGAGGAGATTCTCACCGCCACCGCTTCCTGGTGGGTCGTCTGCCTCGATTCGAACGGCGCCGAACTGTGGCGCACGCGCTGCTATGCCCACACGGCGCTGGCGCTTGAAACGGGCGTGCGAGATGGGGGAAAAACGGGAGTGATCGTCCAGTCGAACGAGTACTACTATCTGCATGCGATCTCTTTCGCCGGAGAGCTTCTCGCCGGCCGCTACGTGGGACGGTGGGCGCCGAGGGTGTTTCCGGTCGTGACGGTCGATCTGGACGGAGACGGTCGCGACGAAATCGTGTGCGGCGCCTCCGACGCGGTCGTCCGCGCGTTCGAACTTGTCGAGGAAGGCGGCCCCGGGCGGGGACCGGGGCTGCCGCTCGGCTTCGAGGAGCTGTGGAGCCGCTCAACGGGCGGTGAAATCACCGCCCTCGCCGTCGTGCCGGCGCCCGGAGGTGGTCCGCTCATCGTCGCCGGTTCCGAGGGTTACCGGTTGACCGCGATCGGTCCGGCGGGGGAAGACGTGTGGGAGTTCGATATCGGGTTTCCCGCTCAGGGAATTTTTCCCGTTGACGATGATCTCCTGATCGTCGGAACTTCCCGCGTGCTCCGGGTCTCCCGCAAAGGCGTCCCGCGTCGCGTCTTCGTCGCGCCGACCGTGATTACCGCCGCCCGGCCGGTGTGCGGCGCGCTTGTGCTCGGATTCGCAGACGGCACGATAGGTCGGTGCGCGACGTGAAGGCGACGCGTCGCACTGGATTTATTCGCGGGAAACAGGCTACTATCTCGCGACACCATGGCGAAATATGATCTTCGTTCGATAATGAGTCGTTTCGACGTCGAAGGTCGCTTCGAGTCGGCCGTTCCGTACGGCAACGGACACATAAACGACACTTTTCTCGTCGTCATGAGCGGCCGAAAAGCGAAACGCCATATTCTGCAGCGAGTCAATCACCACGTATTCAAACGACCCGATCTTTTGATGGAGAACGTCCGGCGCGTCACCGTCCATTTACGGGAGAAAGTACTCGAAGCCGGACGCGACCCCGAGCGAAACGCCCTTTCGCTTTTCCCGACGCGCGAAGGCGAGTTCCGACTTGTCGACGAGGACGGAAACACGTGGCGACTCTACCGATTCATCGAAGAGACGGTGGGGTACGACATCGTCGAAAGCTCGCCCCGGGCGCACGAGGGCGGTAGAGCGTTCGGTGAGTTTCAGCGCATGTTGACCGATCTGCCCGGCCCGCCGCTTGACGAAACGATTCCCCGATTTCATGACGTCGAATTGCGCGTGTCCGCCTTCGAGGAGGCGGTGAAGGCGGACAGGGCGGCGCGAGCGAACGACGTCGGCCCCGAGATCGAGTGGGTTCGTAGTCGCGTGTGGGAGATGGGGCGGTTCATACGTCTCGGTCGCGACGGAGCGCTTGTCGTTCGCACCACGCACAACGACACGAAGTTCAACAACGTCCTCCTCGACGCGCGAACCGACGAGGCGGTGTGCGTGATAGACCTCGACACGGTCATGCCGGGGTTCGTGCTCTACGATTTCGGCGACAGCGTCCGCACCGTCACCAACACGGCGCTCGAGGATGAAGCGGACGGTTCGAAGATACGAATCGACCTCGACCTGTTCAGGGCGTACACGCAAGGGTATCTTTCGCAGGCGGCCGAGTTTCTCACCCCCGTTGAAGTCGGGAATCTGGCGTTCGCCGGACTCGTGATGACGTTCACCATCGGTATTCGGTTTTTTACCGATTATCTCGACGGAGATCGTTACTTCAAGATCCGTTCGCCGGATCACAATCTGATACGCGCCCGCGCGCAGTTCACGCTGCTCGAATCGATGGAGCGTGGTTATGAAGAGATGGAACGAATCGTGGCCCGGGAGTACGCCCGGGTGAAGGAGCACTCGCGATGAGTCGGGACCGAAGAATCGTCGGAGATCTTGCCCGAAGGGTCGCGGAAATCGCGGCGGATGAGGCGAACGAGCTTCGGCGCGAAAGGTGGAGAAGGCACAATGAGTTTGACGACGTCGGCGTGCCCATCTACATCCGCGCCGTCGCCGACCGCGAGACGATCGATCCGCTTCTCGAGTGCGAAGATCCTCTGCTGCGTTCCTGCGAGAGATTCTTGCGTCGCATGGTGTTTCAGGCGACGCTCGACGACGATTACGTCATCGAACCGTGGATTACCGTCGATGCGGCGAAGCGGCTGCCCGAGGCGGGCGCTTGGGGTGTCCCCATGGGAAGGTCCGCGCAGGACGAGAGCTCCGGAGCTTTTACCATTGCCGCCGCGCTTTCGACGCTCGACGAGGTCGACCGGTTGGTTGTACCGCGTCACGAAATCGACGAGGTGGAAACGACCCGAAGGCTTGAGTGCGTCCGGGAAGCGGTCGGAGACGCGCTTGCGGTACACGTTCGCCGCACGCCGTTCTGGACCGGTTGGCATGCCGATCTTTCGACCGACCTCGGCTATCTGCGCGGTATCGAGCAGATGCTTTGGGATATGGTCGACGAGCCCGACGGGTTGAAAAGGCTCCTCGGCTTTATGCGCGACGGCGTTCTCAAGGCGCAGGCGGAGGCGGAAGCGGCCGGGGACTGGCGGCTCGCGGATCACGAGAATCAATCGATGCCCTACGCGACGAGCCTGGCCGATCCGACGCCCGACGGCGAGCCGGTAGAACGGTCGAAACTGTGGGGGTTTTTCGCGTCGCAGGAGACGGGGGCGGTTTCGCCGGCGATGTTCGACGAGTTTATGGTTTCTTTTCAAATGCCGATCGCTGAAAAGTTCGCGATGATCGCCTACGGTTGTTGTGAGGATCTTTCCAGAAAGATCGATGTGCTCAGAAGGATCCCGAATCTCAGGCGAATCGCCGTCAGTCCTTTTGCCGACGTCAAGCTCTGCGCCGAGCAGATCGGGAGTGACTATATCTGTTCATGGCGGCCGAGTCCTGCCGACATGGTCGCCTACGGCTACGACGATGAACGGGTCCGTCGTGCGGTTCGATCGGCGCGCGGACTTTTCGATGCGAATGGGTGCAGATACGATGTGTGCCTGAAAGACGTCGAAACCGTGCAACGGGACCCTTCGCGAATCGGCCGCTTCGTCGAAGCCGTCAGGATCGAAACCGAGACCGAATCCTTCCCCATTCGCCGCTAAATCCGGTAGTATGGCGGCGCGGGCGCCGAGGTCGACCGGCTCGGCGTCGGTCCGCGTTCGATGCCGTCCCTTTATCGGGAGCGGAGCCGGGAGTAAACATGGATGAAATATGAAAGCGCTGACCGTTGAACGACCGGGAACCGTCAGATTACTCGATGTGCCGATTCCGACATGCGGCCCCGACGAGGTACTGATACGTGTACAAGCGAGCGGAGTGTGCGGTACCGACGTTCACATCTACCGCGGCGAGTACCTCGGCGAGTATCCGATCGTTCCCGGACATGAAAGCGCCGGAGTCGTCGAGGCGGTCGGGCCGGAGGTGTCGGAGTTCCGCCCCGGCGACGAGGTGGCGTTCGAACCGAACATCTCCTGTGGATACTGTCGCGCGTGTCTCGAACACCGCGAGAATTTTTGCAGGCGATGGCGAGGGATCGGGGTAACCGTTCCGGGCAGCATGGCCGAATACGTCGTCGCGCCGCAGCGGAACGTCTTCTCAACGGCGGGATTCGCCGCGGAAATCGCCTGCTTCATGGAGCCGCTCTCCTGTGTGCTCCACGGAATAGAGAGAGCTCGGGTGCGGCTGGGAGACAGAGTTCTCATCCTCGGCGCGGGACCGATCGGGTTGCTGCTTCTTCAAACCGCCCGGCTGCGAGGAATCTCGTCGGCTACCGTGCTCGAGCGAAACGAGTCGCGGCTCGATCTCGCCGGTCGAATGGGCGCGGATCGGCTCGTCCGGGATTTCGACGGGCTGGATACCGATTCGTACGACCTCGTCATAGACGCCACCGGTTCGATACCCGTGCTCGAGCGGGCGATCGAGTATGTCCGCTACGGCGGGACCATACTCTTTTTCGGCGTGGCGCCGAGCGGAGAACGAATGCGGATCGAACCTTTTTTGATATTTCGAAAAGGCTTGACGATCGTCTCGTCGTACACGTCTCTTCGAAACTCGTTTCAAGCGATCGCGCTTCTGCGAACCGGCGCCGTCAACGTGACGCGGTTGATTTCGCACCGGTTACCCCTCGATGAGTTCGAACGAGGCGTCGAGCTTATCGAACGAGGCGGCGAGGATGTCGGTAAGGTGGTAATACTCCCCCATGAGTAGGAGCGAACCGCGCTACATCGGTGCAATCGATCAGGGCACGACCAGCACGCGCTTCATTCTTTTCGACGGACGCGGGACCCCGGTCACTTCCCATCAACTCGAGCATCGTCAGGTCTATCCCAAGCCGGGGTGGGTCGAACACGATCCGCGGGAGATATGGGACCGGACGGCGGCGGTCGTTCGGCAAACGATCGATCGTGCGGGAATCCGAGGTGAGCAGATCGATTCGATCGGGATCACGAATCAACGCGAGACGACCGTCGCGTGGGACCGCCTCACCGGTGAGCCTCTGCACAACGCGATCGTCTGGCAGGACACGCGCACCTACGACCTGATCGGCGAGCTCTCGGGCGAATCGGGAATCGACCGATTGCGCGAAACCACCGGGCTGCCGTTGGCGACCTATTTTTCGGGTCCCAAGATGCGATGGCTTATCGACAATTGCCCGGAGGTCGCCGAGGCGACCGAGCGCGGCAGGTGCGCCTTCGGGACGATCGATTCCTGGCTGCTGTGGAATCTGACCGGCGGCGTCGACGGAGGAGTCCATCTGACCGACGTGACCAACGCTTCGCGCACGTTGTTGATGGATCTCGATTCGCTCGAATGGAACGAGGAGATCCTCGATCTGATCGGCGTACCGCGATCGACGCTGCCCGGTATTCGGCCTTCGATCGTCGAATCCGGGTTCGGCGCCACCAGATCCGACGGCCCGGTGGGCGCCGAGGTCCCTATCCGGGCCGTTTTGGGCGACCAGCAGGCCGCGCTGTTCGGACAGGCGTGTTTCGAGGCGGGAAGCTCGAAAAACACCTACGGGACCGGATGTTTCCTTTTGATGAACACCGGTTCGCGGACGGTTCGTTCGCGATGTGGATTGCTTACGACCGTTGCGTACCAGGAGGCCGACGGCCCGGTGCGCTACGCCCTTGAAGGCTCGATTGCGGTCGCCGGCGCCCTGGTCCGGTGGCTTCGCGACAACCTCGGACTCATCGACCGGTCGTCCGATATCGAGGTTCTCGCGTCGGGCGTCCCCGATTCCGGAGGCGTCTACTTCGTTCCGGCTTTTTCGGGACTTTTCGCTCCACACTGGCGGCCCGACGCGCGGGGAATAATCGCCGGGCTCACCGGCTACGCGTCTGCGGCGCATATCGCGCGCGCGGTGCTCGAGTCGACGGCCTTTCAGACTCTCGACATCGTCGAGGCGATGCAGAAAGACTCGGGCGTCATGATAGATTCGCTCAAGGTGGACGGGGGCATGGTGGGAAACGAAATGCTTATGCAGTTCCAGTCGGATATCCTCGGAGTTCCCGTCGTCCGACCGAGGATTCAGGAGACGACCGCTTTGGGTGCGGCGTATGCGGCGGGGCTCGCGTCGGGCTTCTGGGCGTCGAAGGAAGAGCTCGAACGTCATTGGGTCGAAGAGAGAAGGTGGGAAGCGGCGATGAATCGCGCAGAGCGGAACGAGCGAATTCGCTATTGGCGCAAGGCGGTTCGGAGGTCGTTCGACTGGGTGGAGCACGGATGATCGGCTCGTCGGTGGAGACTTACGACGTCGCGGTTATCGGCGCGGGAGTCGTCGGCGCCTCGATCGCCCGCAGACTCTCGGCCTACAGGGTCGACGTCGTGCTGCTCGAAAAGGAGTGCGATGTTTCTTTCGGCGTTTCGAAAGCGAACTCGGGAATCGTACACGCCGGGTTCCATCATCCTCTGCGCACCCTGAAAGCTCGTCTTGAGATCCAGGGAAACAGAATGTTCGATCAGCTACGGCGTGAGCTGCACTTCGCATTCCGGCGATGCGGCATTCTCGTTGCCGCGATGAGCGAAGAGGAGATGAAAACCGTTGAGAAGCTCTACGCCCAAGGAGTGGAGAACGGCTCCATCGGCATAGAGCTGTGCAGTCGCAGCCGGATGCTTCATCTCGAGCCGAAGCTCAACCCCGACGTGGTCGGCGGACTCCACGCGCCCGGGGGAGGGATCGTCGAACCGTACCGATTCGTATTCTCGCTCGTCGAAAGCGCGGTAAAGAACGGAGTACGGCTGCGGACCGATTTCGAAGTCGATCGGTGCGAGCGCCGCGGGAAGTACTATCATCTTTACTCCCGAGGCGGCGGAATCCGCGCTCGCTGGGTCGTCAACGCGGCCGGGTTGTACGCCGACCGAGTATCGGAACTTTTCGACGCCGAGCGTTTCGTCATCGTGCCACGGAAGGGCGAAGAGTTTTTGATGGACCGAAACGCCGCCGCGTACACGAGCAGGGTCGTGTTCCCGGTTCCTTCGCCGGTGTCGAAGGGGATGCTCGTTATTCCGACCGTTGAGGGGACGACCATGATCGGGCCGACGGCGATGGAGGTCGATTCCAAAGACGACCTCGCGACGACCGCCGAGAACTTCGAGCGGGTCTTCTACAACGCCCGCAGGCTCGTTCCGTCGGTCTCCGAGCGCGATATTATCACTTCCTTCGCGGGTCTGAGGCCGACGATGGAAGGGAACGATTTCTACATAGCGGTATCGAATCTGCAGCCGCGACTCATTCACGTCGCCGGCATACAGTCTCCAGGACTCACCGCGTCGCCGGCCATCGGCGAATACGTCAAAGACCTCCTCAAGCGCGACGGTCTCGAGCTCGTCGAGTCGCCCGAGTACGATCCCGACCTCGACGAGCTGCCGCGCATCCGCCTTGTCGGCTACGAGGCGGCCGATAAGCTGATACGCCGGGACCCGAGTTACGGGGAGATCGTTTGCAGGTGCGAAGAGGTATCGAAGGCCGAGATCGTCGCCGCGATTCGAAGCGGCCACACGACACTCGACGGTATCAAGTTCTATACCCGCGCGCAGATGGGTCGATGTCAGGGCGGGTTCTGCACTTTCCGAATCCTCAAAATAATCGCCGAAGAGACGGGTTTGCCGATCGATGCGATCACCAAACGGGGACGGGGAAGCTACGTTCTGGCGAGTCGCATCGGCGATCTGACCGTCGGCGACCGATCGGGAAGGGCGGCGCCATGAACGTCGAAAGCTACGACGCGGCGGTTATCGGCGCGGGTGCGGCGGGAATGGCCGCCGCCGCGCGGCTTGCCGAGCGGGGGCATTCCGTCGTCGTTCTCGAGCGCGAGAGCTCCCCCGGCGGTATTCTCAACCAGTGCATCCACAACGGTTTCGGATTGCATTACTTCGGCGACGAGCTTGCGGGTCCCGAATATGCCGAGCTTTTTGCTGAAAAGCTCGAATCGAACGCGTCGGTCGATATTCGTACCGGCGTGACGGTCATCAATATCGGCCGGCGGGAGGGAGCCGAGGGGCGCTCCGTGTTCGCCTACTGCCCGACCGACGGGCTTTTGCGATTCGACGTGTCCGCAGTCGTTCTCGCGATGGGCTGCAGAGAGCGCAACCGCGGGAATATCGGTATTCCGGGAACGCGTCCGTCCGGTGTCTATACCGCGGGGCTCGCCCAGCGGCTGGTCAATGTCGAAGGGTACATTCCCGGTGAACGCATCGTCATCGTCGGGTCGGGCGATATCGGGCTGATTATGGCTCGCCGTATGAAGTGGGTCGGCGCCGAAGTGCTCGGCGTGGTGGAGATTCAACCGTACCCGTCCGGGCTTACCCGCAACATCGTCCAGTGTCTCAACGATTTCGACATTCCGCTTCATTTGGCTCATGTAGTAAGCAAGATCCACGGACGCGACCGCGTCGAAGCGGTCGAGATCTCGCCGCTCTCCGACGGGAAGCCCGACGCCGACCGGACGTTTCTTCTGGAGTGCGACACGCTGCTGTTGTCGGTCGGGCTCATACCCGATAACGAGCTCTCCAAGAAAGCGGGCGTCGTGCTGAACCCCGAGACCGGCGGGCCGCACGTCGGCGCGTCGTTGATGACGAACGTTCCGGGCGTATTCGCGTGCGGAAACGTCCTTCATGTGCACGATTTGGCCGACTACGCTTCCGAGGAGGCCGAGCGATGCGCCGAGTATGCCGCAGACTATATCGAGGGGAACGCCGAGCGCGCGCAGGTTCCCGTGATAACCGGCGCGAACGTGCGCTACGTCATGCCGGAAGCGGTGTTCCCGGGAAGGGAGAATACGCTCTACGCGCGCTCGATGATCGTCAAGAACAACGCTCGGCTTATCATGCGTGCGGGAGATCGCGAGCTGATCAACCGAAGGCTTCAACATGTCCAGCCTTCGGAGATGATCCGATTCACGCTCGATCCCGAGGTGGAAGAGGGGGAAACGGTGGAGATGCATATTCGATGAGCGAGCGCACGCCGTGACGAGGAAAATGGTATGCATCGCGTGCCCGCTCGGTTGTCGCTTGACCGCCGAGTGGGACGGCGACGGAGAGACGGTGCGGATTTCCGGCAACAAGTGTTTGCGCGGCGAAGAGTACGGTGTCGAGGAGGTGCTCTCGCCGCGAAGGGTCGTAACGGCGACGGTCGCGGCCGCGGAACCGGCCTCCGTTCGGGTGCCCGTGAAGACGAACCGTCCGCTACCGAAGGGGCTCATCGACTCGCTCCTCGACGACCTGTACCGACTGAGGATCGAGCTTCCCGCAAAGCGCGGCGACGCGATCGTGAGCGATTACCGCGCCTCGGGTGTCGACGTCGTCGTTACTCGTTCGATCGCGGGGGATGCCGGCGAGTGAGGCGCAGCGCACTTTTCCTTTTCGTCGCTCTTTCCTTCTGCAACTCGTTTCGGGCGGTCGCCTCGCCGCTCTACCGCCCGGTCGGTCCGCGCGGGCGGGGAGTTTACGCGGTCGCACCGGGCATCGGGGTTCGCTATTCGGACGACGGCGGCGTCACCTGGAGCGACCGCAACGACGGGCTGCCGCTCAAGGTGGTCTATCCGTTCGACGGTCGCGAGCTTCGCGACGTCAACTCGCTTTCGCTCGATCATCGGGATCCGCGACGGGTCGCCGTTGTGACCGACTCCGCTCTTTTCATTTCGGACGACTTCGGGCGCGAATGGCGGAGGGCGCCGACCGACGAACCCGTGAAACCCGTAGACGTTTTTACCGCGGTTGCGATCGTCCCGGGCCGTCCCGACGTTCTGTACCTCGGTACTTCCTTCAACGGCCTGTTCCGCACCGACGACGGGGGCGATGTCTGGCTGTCGTTGGAGGAATCGCTGTCGTTTCTCTACCTGGGCGCGGGGTTCTACGAGGAAATCCGCGCGGTGGCCGCGTCGGCCCTGAATCCGCGACTGGTGGTCCTTGCCGCCGGTTTCGGCGGCGGAATGTTTTTGTCCGACGACGAAGGAGAAAGCTGGCGGCCGATCGACGCGCCCGGGAAGGGGAGCATCGAGGAGCTCTACTTCAGAAGCGCGGCCGACGTCGATGAAGAGTTAGTTGTCGTCCGGGGAGGAGAGGCGTATGCCGCTCCTTCTCCCGCCGGCCCCTGGCGTATCGACGAGACGCCGGAGGTCGCGCCGATGACGGTTGAGAGGCCGAGCGGATTCGACGCGGCCGGCCGCGCCGAGCGAAAACGTGCGGCGGAGAATCGCTACGGAATCTACGTCAACGCGGCCTTTGCGTCGGGCGACCGTCTCGAAGCGCATCTCGATCTGCTCGAGACGCACGGAATGAACAGTATGGTCGTCGACATGAAAGACGACGCCGGTTACATCACCTACGACACCGATCTCGACCTTCCCAGGAAGATGGACGCGGTTCGCGAACGGTTCTCGCTCGACGCGCTCGTCAAACGCGCGCATGATGCGGGAGTCTATCTGATAGGGCGGATCGTCGTATTCCAGGACCCGCGGCTGTACCGTTTTCGTGACGGCGCCTATGCGGTATGGGACGGCGCCTCCGAGGCGCCTTGGGGCAATCTGATTCCGGTGCGATCCGCCGACGGAGAGCTCGTGCGTCACGAACAGAGGGAGTTCTGGGTCGATCCGTACGCGGAGGACGTCTGGCGGTACAACGTCGCGGTGGCCGAAGAGCTCGAGCGGCGGGGAGTCGACGAGATCCAGTTCGACTACGTTCGCTTTCCCTCCGACGGCGACACGTCCGCGATCGTCTACCGTTTTCGGCGCGAGGGGATGACCAAGAGCGACGCGCTCGAATCGCTGCTCAGGCTCGCGCGGGAGGCGGTCGACATTCCGATCGGGGTAGACGTTTTCGGATTCAACGGCTGGTATCGGATGGGAAACTGGATCGGCCAGAGCCTCCCGATACTGTCCCGCTGGGTCGACGTGGTTTCGCCGATGTTCTACCCGTCCCATTATCCGAGATCGTTCCTGGAAGAGCTCGCCTACTTCTATCGCGCCGAGGTCATCTACAAGTTCGGCGCCGACCGCGCCGCCGAGCTCGTCGGCGGCGCGGCGGTTATTCGACCGTATGTACAGGCTTTTTTGATCGGCGCCGAGAGGAGATACGAAGAGGCCGAGTACGACGAGTATCTGAGACGTCAACTCGACGGCGTGGCCGAGTCGAAAGCATCCGGGTTTACACTGTGGAATGCATCGAATGTTTACTATATGATCGTGAGTCCGCTTACAAGCTATACGAGCGGCGAGGAAGGAGGGCGTTGATGTCGAAGCGTATCGGAGTGATCGTTCCCATGGCCGCGGATCGCGACGCTCTCGATCGTGTCGCCGATTTCGGTCTCTCGGTTTGCCAGATCAACTGCTGGGACCAAGCGCTGCTCACCCGATCGACGGCCGATCGTTTGACCCGGTCGGCCTCGGAACGGGGAATCCGGATAACTTCGCTCTGGGGCGGATGGCCCGGACCGAAGGTGTGGGATTTCGTCGACGGACCGACGACGCTCGGCATCGTCCCGGCGCGATATCGGAGAGAACGAGTGATTGCGCTGGAGAAAGCAGGGGAGTTCGCCGAGGCCGCAGGACTCCCGGCGGTGGTGACTCATCTCGGATTCATTCCGGAGAACGCGGGCGACCCGCTGTTCGCCGAAGTCGTCGACACCGTCGGCGGACTCGCCGAATCGTACGCCCGGCGGGGAATCGAGTTCTGGTTCGAGACCGGTCAGGAGACACCCGTGACCATGCTTCGACTGATCGAGGCCGTGGGCGCGTCGAACCTGGGTCTTAACCTCGATCCTGCGAATCTTATTCTCTACGGAAAGGCGAATCCGTGCGACGCTCTCGACGTCTTCGGAAGCCATGTAAAGAGCGTTCACGCCAAAGACGGGTTTTATCCGACCGATCCGATGAAGCTCGGCGAAGAGGTCCGGGTCGGCGCCGGCGCGGTCGATTTCCCGCGGTTCGTAACGAAACTCGAAGGCCTCGGGTACGAAGGTACGTACATCATCGAGCGTGAGATCAGCGGAAGCGAGCAGGACGCCGACATCCGTGCGACGATCGCGTATCTCGATCGCCTGCTCGCGAGCGGCTCGGCGTTATGAGCGTTATCGAAGCGCGACTCGTGTCGGCCGAGACACGCGTCACACGGTTTCCCGGCGCCGCGTCCGGGGTTTTCACGCTCGATCTCGCGCGAGGCGGCAGACGGGCGTGTCAGGTGGCCGTGCAGAGGCTTGCGGGGACGGATCCGATCGAAGTGGATATCCGGGTCGAGGCGCCCGAAGGCCTCCGAGTCCGGACGCGTCGAGTGGGTTGTGTGCCGCTTCCGCACTACAACACCCACACCGCGCCCGATAATGCCTGCGACTACGGGCCCGCCCCGGTCATGGTTCCCGATCCGCTTTTCGACGAGACCGCTGCGCCGATCGGCTGCCGCGAGACGCTCGTCTACCTGATTCGTTTCGACGCCGAGAGGGAGGCGGCGCCGGGCGTCCGCGAAGCGGCGGTGACGGTGACGGTCGGGGGAGCGCCGGCGGCGCTTCTGCCGATCCGGGTTCGAGTTCACCCGCTCGTTCTTGCACCCCGATGCGGACTTTCCGTCGTGCACTGGTTCTACGCGGACGCGATCCTCGATTGGTACCGACTCGCCCCGTTCGACGAAGGGTATTGGTCGATCGTGCCGTCATACATGGCCGATCTCCTCGATCACGGCGTCGATACGCTCTACGTCCCGCTGTTCACCGCGCCGACCGACGGCGTCAGACGACCCGCGCAACTTCTCGACATCGGAGTCGACGCCGGCGAGTTCCGTTTCGATTTTTCCGACGTTGCGCGCTACATCGGACTCGGGCGGAAGGTCGGATTCGATAAATTCGAGTGGCCGCACCTGTTCAGCCAGTGGGGCGCGGGGCGCGCGATCGCGCTCTACCGGGGTCAGGGACGCGATGAAACGCCGCTTCTTCCCGACGCCGACGCGCTGTCGAGTGAATACCGACGATTTCTCGAAGCTTTTCTTCCTCGGTTTCACGCATTCCTGCAGCGAGAGGGAATCGAAGCGCGCTCTTTTTTCCACATCTCCGACGAGCCGCACGGCGAGGAGCATCGCCTGCAGTATCGTCGCGCGCGGGCTCTGATCTCCGAGCTTGCCCCCTGGATGAGGACGATGGATGCGGTGAGCGAGATATCCTACGGGAGCGAAGGCCTGACCGATATTCCGGTTCCCGTCGTCCGTGCGGTCGGCGAATACATCGAACGGGGAATCGAGTGCTTTACCTACTACTGCTGCAATCCGCGCGGACCGTACGTGAACCGTCTTCTCGACACGCCTTTGCCCGTGATTCGGGCGCTCGGCTGGCTGCTCTACCGGTACGGCGCGACGATAAAGGGTTTTCTGCACTGGGGGTACAACTACTGGTATCGCTCGCAGACGCGCGACCTTATCAGTCCGTTCCTCGTCACCGACGGCGGCGCGTGGCCGGGTTGGGCCTACGGCGACACGTTCGCCGTCTATCCGGGCGAAAAGGGTCCGATCGACTCTCTTCGGTGGGAAGCATTCGCCGAGGGACTCGAGGACTATCGGATGCTTGAAAGCGCGGGCGTCGCCCGGGACGGTTCTCTGCTCGCGCCGTTTAGCGGTTTCGACCGGTTTCCGCGGCAACCGGAGTGGTACGCGGCGGCCCGCGCCGAGGTCCTCGCGTCGGGGGCGGATCATGTTTCGTTTCGTTGATTCGCCGAGATCGAATCGTCGACGACGGTTGTCGTGGTTCCGCCGGACCGCGGCGATCATGTCAAAATAACGCAACTACATCGGAGGTTTTCATGTCATCAAAGCTTGCACTGCTCGGCGGCCCGAAGGCCGTTACGAGCGAGCCGAACGATCTATTCACCTGGCCGATCATTACGGCCGAAGACGAGGCGGCCGTGCTCGACGTGCTTCGTCGCGGGGCAATGTCGGGAATGGACGTCACAAAGGCTTTCGAAGCCGACTACGCGAAATGGCAGGGCAGGATGTACGCCCTCGGCTTTTCGAGCGGCACGGCCGCGCTGCAGAGCGCGATGTACGGCTGCAAAGTCGGGGTGGGAGACGAGATCATCGCCCCGAGCCTGACGTACTGGGCAAGCGCGTTGCAGGCGTTTTCTCTCGGAGCGACGATCGTCTTTGCCGACGTCGAGGAGGAAAGTCTCGATATCGACGCGACCGACGTCGAACGAAAAATCACCGACCGGACGAAAGCGATTATGGTCGTACACTACGTCGGCTACCCCGCCGATATGGACGCGATCATGAAGGTCGCCGACAAGCACAACGTGCCCGTTATCGAGGACGTTTCGCACGCGCACGGCGGGCTGTACAAGGGAAAGCGCGTCGGCAACTTCGGCAAAGTGGCGGCGTTTTCGTTGATGAGCGGCAAGTCGCTTCCGATCGGCGAGGCGGGAATGCTCCTGACCGACGACCGCGAGGTCTACGAGCGCGCGATCGCCTTTGGCCACTATTCGCGGTTCAATGAAGAGATCGAGACCGATTATCTCAGGGAGTACATCGGGCTACCGCTCGGCGGCTACAAGTATCGAATGCATCAGATGAGCGCCGCGGTCGGTCGCGTTCAACTGCGTCGTTATCCCGAGCGGATGAAGGAAATAGACGACGCGATGAACTACTTCTGGGATTGCCTCGAAGGCACTCCCGGGATACGGTCGCACAGACCGCCGAAGAGCGAGAACTCGACGATGGCCGGGTGGTACGCCGCTCGCGGGAAATACGTCCCCGAAGAGCTCGGGGGGCTCTCGCTCACACGGTTCTGCCGGGCCGTGAGCGCCGAAGGGTGCGGTATTTCTCCGGGGGCGAACAAGCCGTTGCATCTGCATCCGCTTCTCAACACCTGCGACGTGTACGGTCACGGTAAACCGACGCGAATCGCGAATACCGACCGCGACGTGCGGCAACCGCCCGGGAGTCTCCCCGTCACCGAACGGATGATCAAGCGGCTCTACTCGATACCGTGGTTCAAAAAGAACCGCCACGAAGCAATCGACGAATACGCGGAAGCCGTAAAAAAAGTGTGCCGGTATCATGCCGAGTTGCTCGCCGACGACCGGGGCGATCCGGAGGATGTCGGAAACTGGCACTTTTTTCAACACACCTAAAAGAAACGATTCTCAATTCGGGTCGCCGAATTGAGAATCGTTCTTCCGCGTGCCCAACTAAGAAACGCTAAAGCGCCGCCGCGGCGTCCGTAACGCTAAAGCGACGCCAGCTCCGAAGTGATCCTTTCGTAAAGAGCGTCGGCGGTCCCGGGGGCGAAGTGAGTCGAGCGGTCGCTCGCTTCGTATCCGCCGCGTGCGTACTCGTATTCGAACGGAAGGTACCCTTGATATCCTCCCGCGCACGAAACGAGAACGCTGCGCGGAACGTCGGTCTTCAACCTGCGGGCGAACTCGGAGAGCACCTCGAAAGGCAGCGCGGCGAAAGAGATCGGCCCGACCCGCGCGAGCTGAACCGGAACGGCGAACCGGTTTTCCGGATAAAGCTCGCTTCTGAATCGGCCGAGCAGGGCGTCGGCAAACCCGGGCGTGGCCTCGCGCCGCGCGAGGCTCGCCTCACGCTCTCGCTCGTAATCCGTCTTCGCCTCGGCGGGGTGGAAGGAGAGGATCGTGTCGACGGGCATTTCAAAAAAGCGTGAGAAGACCTCGCCTTCGACGGGGGTGAACATGCGGTCCGCCAGCACTATCGATTCTCCGAGTATCCGACCGATTCGACGGCGGCTCTCTCGGTATCTGTCCCTCGGGACGACGTCGCCGGCGGCGCCGAGCGTGAAGAACACCGGCAGGCCCCACGCCTCCTCGACGACGCGACGCAGATAGTAGACATAGTCCGACGAAACACGGTAGAAACTCGCTTCCTGATCGTAGCCGCCGGCTACCGGGTGGCAGCCGAAATTCACCAATAGCGCGCCGGTTCCCGCCGGCGTCGTGAACCGAAGCGCGGTCAGCTCGGCGTCGACGGGCGCGAACGTGAACCGTTCGGGACGTTCCGGATAGCGGAAGTTGGTCTCGACCGAACCGTCGGCGCGAATAGTGCGCCGGTTGAACGCGACGGCAGGAACGTCGACTCGGAGCTGCTCGACTGTGACGTCGGTCAGGGCTGCAACGCTTTCCTTCGCAGCCGACACCGCCGCGTTGGTGATCCGCGTCGTGACGCTCGATTCGGGCCGGTACATGCCTATCTCGGGCGAAGTGAAAACGCCGAGGCTCATCTGCGGGGCGAAATGCGTGTGTGAGGCGGCGACGATGACGTTCGATCGTCTTACGCCGGTCGCCTCCTCGGCGGCGACGGCGAGGGCCGTGGCCTCGCTTGAATGAATACCGGTCGTGTCGATGGTGATGAACAGCAGCGTCGTCGAGCCGTCGGAAACGGCAAGAGCCCCGAGCCGAAGCGGTTCGGACACACCGCACGATTTTCGTGTTCTTGCCGCGTATCCGTGAAGCATGACCGGTTGGATCGGAGTAATATCGCGAATCGCGGCGCCGAATTGCAGCTTTGCCATGATCGATCCTCCTGTACGCATACTATACCGTCTCGGACGGGATCGGTCGACGAGAGCTCGCGCGACGACGAGCGTCGTTCGCCGGGGGTCGCAAAGGGTCTCTTCGGCGCTTCCCGGTCGCGGCCGGTTATGATACGGTTGCGGGCTATGACGGGTGAGTCGTTTCCGCGCAGATTCGAAACCGAGTCGACGCTCGACGAGTTCATGTCCACGCCGAGCGAGGCCCTCGTTGACGCGATGTCTCGTTATCGCGGCACGATGGCCGTACTGGGGATAGGCGGGAAAATGGGTCATACACTCGGACGGCAGGCGCGACGCGCCGCCGCACGCGCCGGAGCGAAACTCCGTATCGTCGGTGTTTCGCGGTTCGGCGACTCCGAGCGTCGCAGGCGGATAGAGGAGTGCGGTGTTGAGACGATCGCGTGCGATCTTCTCGACCGCGACGCGGTCGACGCGTTGCCGGACGCCGAGTATGTCGTGTTCATGGCCGGGCGAAAGTTCGGTACCGGCGGAAGCGAATCGCTCACCTGGGCGATGAATACACTGGTTCCTTATCACGTCGCCTACCGGTTCCGGAACGCGAAAATCGTCGCTTTCTCGACCGGGTGCGTGTATCCGTTCGTGGCGGTCGAAAGCGGAGGCTGCCGAGAAACCGACCCGGTCGGACCGGTCGGCGAGTACGCCGAGTCGTGTCTCGGAAGGGAGCGGGTGTTCGAGTACGCTTCCGAAAACTACGGCGCCGAGGTGTGTCTGGTCCGACTCAACTACGCGATCGACCTGCGTTACGGTGTGTTGTACGACATAGCGCGGGCGGTACACGAGGGTCGCCCGGTTGACATTTCCGTGCCGTCGTTCAACGCCATATGGCAGGGCGACGCGACCGATCAGATTCTGCGCGCGTTCGATCTGGTCGCCGCTCCTGCGGTGCCGTTGAACATCACCGGCCCCGAGACGATTTCGACCCGCGCGGCGGCCGACGCGTTCGGCGATCTCTTCGGGAAAAAGGTCGAGTACTCGGGCGAACCGGCCGGTCGGGCGCTTTTGAGCAACGCGACGAAAGCGCTGTCGTTGTTCGGCTATCCAAAGGTCTCTCTCGGTCGAATGATCGAGTGGACGGCGGACTGGGTTCGGCGCGGCGGTCGCACGCTTGGGAAACCGACCCATTTCGAATCGACCGACGGCGATTTCTAGGGGGTGGTATGAAAACCATCGGCGACATTCCATTCGCGGTGCTTCGCACCTTTCGGCGCGGTACGGTCATTCCTGCGATGCCGCTCGCGCTGGATCAACAGCGCAACTTCGATCGGACGCATCAACGCGCGCTACTGCGCTACTACGTCGACGCGGGTGTCGGCGGCGTCGCCGTGGGCGTTCATTCGACCCAGTTCGAGATACGCAACCCCGACGTGGCTCTGTATCGACCGGTGATCGAGTTTTGCTCGGCGGAGATCGAGAGTTGGAGTCGAAGGCGGGGCGTCGAAGTGCTGCAAATCGCCGGTGTGACGGGGCCTACCGCACAGGCGGTCGAGGAAGCGGAGTTCGCAGCCGGAGCCGGTTACCACGCGTGTCTGTTGAGCCTCGCGGCGCTTTCAGGCGCGAGCGAAGATGATTTGATCGAGCATTGTTCGGCGGTCGCCGCGGTTATGCCGGTTATCGGGTTCTATCTTCAGCCTGCGGTCGGGGGGCGGGTTCTGAGGTACGAGTTCTGGCGACGGTTCGCTCGAATCGAAAACGTGCTGGGAATCAAGATCGCTCCGTTCAATCGATACCGAACCATCGATGTCGTTCGTGCGGTCGCCGACGCGAGGAAGGAGGACGACGTCATGCTCTATACAGGCAATGACGACGCCATCGTCCAGGATCTGCTCACGAGATTCATACTCCGGCGGGAAGGATCGGAGGCGGTCCTGCGGATACGGGGCGGATTGCTCGGTCACTGGGGTTTCTGGACCAAGCGCGCGGTCGAGCTGCTCGAGCAGATACACGCGATCGTCGAGAATGATCTTGACGTTCCTCTGTCGCTCATCGCGACCGGCGCCGAGATAACCGATACAAACGCGGCGGTCTTCGACCCGCAACATGACTTTTCCGGCTGCATTCCCGGAATTCACGAAATGCTGGTCCGTCAGGGTCTTTTTGCCGGTCGATGGTGTCTCGACGATCGGGCCGATCTCTCCGAGGGACAGTTGGATGCGATCGACCGCGTGCATCGCGCGTATCCGCACCTGAACGACTACGATTTCGTCAGATCCAACCTGTCGGAGTGGTTTGCCGAATAGAATCGATCTACCGGGTAATGGGAGAGGATTGCTCTACCCAATCGATAGTCACACATCTACGACGGAGGAAAGTGAGAATGAGCGAAAAGCTGGCACTGCACGGAGGAACTCCGGTGCGAACGAAGCCGATGCCCTCCCGCGGACTTTTCGGTGAGGAGGAAAAGCGCGCGGCGATGGAGGTGTTCGATGCGGCGATCGAATCGGGGGTGGCGTTCGGATACAACGGCCCGCAGGAGATAGCCTATGAGAAGGCTTTTGTCGAGTACATGGGTGGAGGGTACGCCGACGGCGTGAACTCCGGGACCAACGCCCTTTTTGTCGCGCTCGGCGCTCTCGGGCTCGACGCACTCTCCGAAGTTATCGTCCCGCCGATTTCGGATCCCGGCGGGGTCATGCCGGTTGTATTCGTCGGGTGTGTTCCCGTCGGCGCCGACGCGGATCCGGGTACCTATAACATCGGCGCCGCCTCGATCGAGGAGCGGATTACCGACCGGACCAGGGCGATCGTCGTCGCGCACATCTCCGGAGAGCCCGCCGACATGGACGCGATTATGAAGCTCGCCGACCGACACGACCTCTACGTTGTCGAGGACTGTGCGCAGGCGCACGGTGCTACGTTTCGCGGGAAAAAGGTCGGCGCCATCGGTCATGTCGCGGCGTTCTCGACCATGTCGGGCAAACACCACGCTACCGGCGCGCAGGGGGGCGTCTTCTACACCACCGACGAAGAGCTCTATTGGCGTGGGAAACGCTTCGCCGACAGGGGGAAACCGTTCAACGTCGACGAGCCCGAGGGAAACGTCGTCGCGGGGCTCAATTGCAATCTGAACGATCTTGCGGCGGCGATCGGACTGGTTCAACTCGCAAAGCTGCCGGACATCATCGCCCGACGAAGGAGCTTCGCCGAGGCTCTTGCGGAGTCGCTTGATCGCGAGTCGAAGTGGGTGCGGATCGGAAGACAAATCGACGGCGCGCAAGGTGTCTACTGGTTTATGCGGCTGCATTTCGATGAGGCGGCGGCCGGAGTTTCCAAGGCCAAGTTCTGTGAAGCGCTCGGCGCCGAGGGGATCCCGGTCAATCCTTCTTATCGCCACATACCCGTCGAGATGCCGTGGTTCAAAAACCGAGCGACTTTCGGCACAAGCGGGTTCCCGTGGAGTTGCAGCGATTACGACGGCGACCGGAACCCGACGTTCGAGACGCCCCATGCGATAGCTTCGACCGAGGAGCATTTCAACCTCCATCTGAACGAGCAGTTCGGAGACGAGGAAGTCGACGATATCGTTCGCGCCGTCTGCAAGGTGGAAGCGGCGTTCGCGAATTCTTGACAGCCCGAGGATCCGGCCCGTAAGATTCGGTGGTCAGGGGGAAACCATGAAACGTCTGTTACTTCCGTTCGTGTTTTTTTTCGTTGCATCGATCCTTATCGCCGAAAGCGCGACCGATCGGGCCGACGAGCTCTACGAAAAAGAGCTGCATCGCGAAGGGTATGAGTTTCTCATGCAGGCGGTGCGGAACACCGCCGACGCGAACGAACGCGCCGAGCTCTATTGGCGGCTTGCGAGGGCTACGTTGGAGGTGGGAAATCTCGAGGAGACCGAAGGCGCCGAGGTGAATGCGCTTCTGGTGCGATTCCAGGAGGGTGAATCGTACGCGGATGAGTCGATCGCCCTCAATCCGCACAATCACGAGGCGTACTACTGGAAGTCGGCCAACATCGGACGGTGGGGCGAGGTCAAAGGGATTCTCAATTCGCTGTTCAAGGCCAAACCGATGCGAGAACTGTTACACACGGCGCTTACCTACTACCCCGAGCACCCCGCCTCGTTCTATGTGCTCGGGATTCTATACGAGCGACTCCCCGGCGGGATCGTCTCTTTCGGCAACGCGAACTACGCGGTTTCTCTGGGAAGAAAAGCAATCGACGCGAACCGCGCCGAGGTCGAAGCGGGAGTCGAGGACGAGATAAAGCTCTCCTACTATACCGAGCTCGCGCGGCACTTGTGGGTCCGAAACTGGAGCGCGTCGAAACGGATAAAGGAACACGCCGGCAAGGCGCGCAAGTTTCGCGAAAAGACCGACGTGCTCGAACGAAACTTCTACTATGAGGGTGTTCTCGACATCGAGAACGTTTCCGATCGGGAGGAGGCGCTTCGGATTATCCGCCGGGTAGTCGACGAGTTCGAATCGATGCCGTCGTTAACCAAGGGACAACAGGAGGATCTGGAGGAAGCGCGGGAAGATCTTGAGAGGTGGACCGACTAGCGCGGAAGACGCTCGATGCGGAGGCGCCGAGGGGCGCCGGCGCACCGTGGCGCCCGAACGGTTCTCGTCGCGAGCGGCGCCTTCGGCGCGTCTGTCGCGCCGTTTCGCGCGTCGTCTCGTCGGCCGATCAAGACGGGGATCCCGAATCGGATTC